>DASZZB010000106.1:0-16381 GCA_035545115.1 Solirubrobacterales bacterium
CCAGCGCGATCCCGGGGACCGCAGGTCCCCACGAAGGCGCGCGTCTTCCCTGCGATCCTCGGCATCTCCGTGACGGACGGGCCCGTCCCTCGCCGGCGCCCCCGTCCCCACGCGGGAGGCCCCGCCCCCCGGCGTTCGCAGTTACCTCCGCATACCGTGGCTAACTGCGAACGCCACCGGGGCCGGCGGCCCGTCCATCCCTTCCCCGGCCGATCGTCGGGATCAGGGCCTTACATCTAGTCGCAGGCGCGCAGTGCGAGCAGCACGATGTCGTCGTCGACTTCGCCGTAGGCGCGGGAGATCGCGTCGGCGCGCAGGCGCGCGGTCATCTCCTCCAGCGCCAGCGGGGCCAGGTATTCGGCCAGTTCCGCCAGCTCGATCGGATCGCGGTGCTCCGACGAGGGCCCGGCCTCCAGCCAACCGTCGGTGCAGAGCACCAGCGTGTCGCCGCTGGTGAAGCCGGCGTCGTGCCGCTGCACCTGCGGGTCCTGCAGCGCGCCGAGCACGGTGCCGCCACCGAGCAGCCGCGCGGCGCCGTCGTGCACGTGGACCGGCGGCGGATGCCCGGCGCTCGCCACGGCGAGGCTCCAGCCCCCGGCGTCGCGGCGGAGGCGCACCAGCACCGCGGTGGCGAAGTCGTTCAGGCCGGTCCCCTCGAGCAGCAGCTCGTTGACCCGGGCCAGCACCTCCTCGGGCTCGTCGATCTCGCGGGTCAGCCCGCGCACCGCGTGGCGCACCGCCACCGAGACCCCGGCCGCCGCCGATCCCTTGCCCGCGACGTCGCCGACCAGCACCCAGCAGCCGTCCTCGGTCGGCAGCACGTCGTAGAGGTCGCCGCCGATCTCGATCCCCCGCCCGGTCGCCTCGAAGACGACCGAGGATTCGAGCCCCGTGATCGGGGCCGGCCGCGGCGGCCGCAGCCCACGCTGCAGGTTGCGGGCGATCGCGTCGCGCTCCTGGTAGAGGCGGGCGTTGTCGAGCGCCAGCGCGGCGCGGTCGCCGAGCTCGCCGAGGAACTCGAGGTCGTCCGTCTCATAGCGGGCGTTGCCCTTCGCGTGGAGGAAGGAGAGCGCGCCCAGCCGCCGTCCCCGCGCCACCAGCCCGACCACGGCCGCCGAGTCGTAGCCGGTGTCGTCGATCAGCGCTTTGTGCTCGTCGGTCTGGACGACCATCGCGGCCACCTCAGGACGCCTCAGGTCGCGCCAGATCATCGGCTTGCCGGTCCGCAGCACCTGGGCGACCGGGTGATCGCCGTCCGGGTCGAGGGGCGAGGCGCGACGGATCCGTTCGAGTCGCTCGGCGGCGCCGGGGATCGTCGCGGCCACCACCGCGTCGCCGATCCGTCCGTCCTCGCGGATGAAGTCGATGATGCAGAGCTCGGCCAGGTCGGGCACCGCCTTGGCGACGATGTTGCGCGCCGTCTCGGTCGGGTCGAGCGAGGCGTCGAGGTCGCGGGTGGCGGCGATCAGGAACTCCCGCCCCCGCCCCCGCCGCCGCTCGTCGGTGATGTCGCGGGCGATCACCGAGGCGCCCGACAGCTCGCCGGCCGAGCTGCCGATCGGGGAGACCGTCAGGGAGACGTCGATCCGCACGCCGTCCTTGCGGACCCGGTGGGTCTCGTAGGTGTCCAGTCGTTCGCCGCGGCGGACCCTGGCGAGGATCTCGCCCGCCTCGTATTTCAGCTCGTCGGGCATCAGAAAGGAGACGTGCCGGCCGATCGCCTCCTCGGCGGTGTAGCCGTAGAGCCGTTCGGCGGCCGGATTCCAGGTGGTGACGATGGCCTCGAGGTCTTTCGAGAAGACCGCGTCCTGCGTCCCCAGGACCACCTGCTCCATGTGGGCGCGGGTGCGCTCGGCCTCGATCCGGTGGCTGACGTCGCGGGCGAAGACGGTCGGCCCGCCGCCCGTCCCCGCCGCCCGCACGATCGTCAGCTCGACCCGCAGACGGCTGCCGTCGGCGCGCCGCCCGGGTATCTCGATCCACCGACCGGAACCCTCGCCGACGCCTTCGAGGCAGTGGCGGACGTCCTCGCGCAGCTTGGGCGGGACGATCAGCTCGACCAGGTCGGCGCCGATCGCCTCGTCCCGGCCGATCCCGAACAGTCGCTCCGCGGCGGGGCTGAACTCGACCACCTTCAGATCGGCGTCGAGCACGAGCACGGCATCGAGCACGGACGTCACGAGGTGCCCCGGGCCGCGATCCCCGGTTCCCCCACCGACCGTCTGTCGGACCGAGTTCACCATCTAAAGCTACTGCCCCGCCGACGTTGGTAGCGTCGAGTCGGTGAATTCGCACAGCGACCGTGACCGCTGGCTCGCCCTCTACGTCCTCTGCGCGGGAATGCTGATGATCGTCCTCGACGGGACGATCGTGAACGTCGCCCTGCCCTCGATCCAGGAAGACCTCGGCTTCTCGCAGTCGAACCTGGCCTGGGTCGTCAACGCCTACATGATCCCCTTCGGCGGCCTGCTGCTGCTCGCCGGGCGGCTCGGCGACCTGCTCGGCCAGCGCCGCGTCTTCCTCGTCGGCCTGGCGATCTTCACCGTCGCCTCGGCCTTTTGCGCCGCCTCGCCCGCGCAGGGCGTGCTGATCGGCGCCCGCTTCGTGCAGGGGATCGGCGGGGCGCTCTCCTCGGCGGTGATCCTGGCGATGATCGTGCGGATGTTCCCGGCGCCCGCCGACCAGGCGAAAGCGATCGGCGTCTACGGCTTCGTCGCCTCGGCGGGCGGCTCGATCGGGCTGCTCCTCGGCGGGGTCCTCACCCAGGCGATCTCCTGGCATTTCATCTTCGTGATCAACCTCCCGATCGGCGTCCTGGTCGGCTGGCTGGCGCTGCGCCTGGTCGACGGCTCGAAGGGGCTCGGGCTGCACGAGGGGGCCGACTTCCCGGGCGCCGCCCTGGTCACCCTGGCCCTGATGCTCGGCGTCTTCACGATCCTGCAGATCACCGAATGGGGCTGGCTCGACCCCCGCACGATCGTCGGCCTCCTCCTCTCGGCGGCGCTGCTCGCGGTCTTCCTGCGCCGCCAGGGGCGGATCGTCAACCCGCTGATGCCGCTGCGCCTCTTCCGCTCGCGCAACGTGGTCGGCGCCAACTCGGTGCAGGCGCTGCTGGTCGCCGGGATGTTCGGGATGTTCTTCCTCGGCGCCCTCTACCTGCAGAAGGTGCTCGGCTACAGCGCGCTCGAGGTCGGCCTCGCCTTCCTGCCCACCACGGTGGTGATGGGCGGCCTCTCGCTCGGCTTCTCGGAAAAGCTGATCATGCGCTTCGGCCCGCGCAACATCCTCATCCCCGGCTTCGTCCTGGTGACGATCGCGCTGCTGCTCTTCGCCCGCACGCCGGTCGACGGCGACTACCTGACCGACCTGCTGCCGCCCTTCCTCCTGATCGCGGTCGGGATCGGCACCTCGTTCCCCGGGATCATGACCCTGGCGATGTCGGGGGCGACGCCCGAGGACGCGGGCCTCGCCTCGGGCCTCGTCAACACCAGCATGCAGGTCGGCGGGGCGGTCGGGCTGGCGGTGCTGGCGACCCTCTCCACCGGGCGCACCGAAAAGCTGACCGCGGCCGGGCACTCGACCGCCACGGCGCTCACCTCCGGCTACCACCTCGCCTACCTGGTCGGGGCGGGGCTGGCCGCGGTCTCGGTGCTGATCGCGATCTTCGTCCTGCGCCCGACGCCCGCCGATCGCTCAGATCCACTTCCGGCATAAACGTCTAAAGGAGCGCGACACGACTAATCCAGCGAGTTCCCGCAGTCGAGAAGGTTGCTGAGGTGCAGACGCTGACCGAGCAGATCAAGCAGGCGCGCCTGGCGTTCGCCGAGGCGCCCGACGAGCGCGCGCGGATGGGGAGGATCTCCGGCGCCCTCTGGATGTTCGCGGCGGCGCTCGGTGTGGTCGACGTCTTCCTGCCCGGCTCCCGTCACGCCTCGGTGCCGATCGTGCTCGCGGTCGCCGCGCTCATCTTCCTCTACGGGTTCGCCAGCGTCACCGGTTGGATCCCGTGGGAACGCGCCTCGATGAACGCGCTGGCGATCGGCATGGCGCTGACCATCCCGGTCGCCGCGCTGGCGATCTACCTGACCGGCGGTTCGCTCTCCTACATCGAACCGTTGCTGGTCTGCGCGCTCCTCTACGCGGCCTTCTTCTTCCCCGCGCGCTGGGCCTGGCCGCTGGCGATCGAGCTGATCGTCTTCGCCGGGGCGCCGCTGATCTACGACGCCGACGCGATCGACAATGCCTTCCTGCCCCGTTACCTCGGCCTCGCGGTCGGCTTCCTCGCCGCGACCTGGGTGATGGTCGGGCTGAAGAAGCGGCTGGTCGACGCCGAGGTGCGCCAGCGCGAGTTCGCCAACCGCGACCCGCTGACCGGGGTCGGCAACCGCCGTTACTTCGACGCCACCCTGGGCCGTGAGCTGGAGCGGCGGACACGGCCCGCCACCGGGCACGAGCTCGACGGCAGCCCGCTGGCGCTGCTGATCCTCGACCTCGACAACTTCAAGAGCGTCAACGACCGTCACGGCCACCAGGTCGGCGACCTGGTGCTGCAGATGGCGGCCGAGCGCGCCCTCTCGGTGCTGCGCGCGACCGACACGATGGCCCGGATCGGCGGCGACGAGTTCGCGATCATCGCCCCCGGCGCGCGCGGCGAGGTGGTATCCCGCCTGGCGGAGTCGGTGCGCGCCGCGGTCGCCGCCGGCCAGCCCGACGACGACCTTCCGGCGCTCAGCGCCTCGGTCGGCTGGGCGGTCTTCCCCGACGACGGCCAGGACTTCGAGACCCTGATGCGCTCCGCTGACGACCGCATGCTGGAGATCAAGCGCGGCGATCCGCGCCGGGCGGCCTCGGCGCGCGTCTGAGCCGCGCCCCGCTTCGCCCGCCGGGCCTCAGAGCGAGGCTGACTCGAGCACGCCGAGCAGCTGGGTGACGCGGCAGACGAGCAGTCGCTCCTCGTCGACCTCGACCCAGACCCCGGCGCTGGCCGGGAAGACGACGTGGTCGCCGACCTCGACCGGCATCTCCACCCCGGCGCCCGCCCACCAGTCGAGCCCCGGCCCCACCGCGAGCACGATCCCCTGTTCCGGCGGCGGCTCGTGGGTGCCGGGCGGGACGACCAGCCCGGAGCGCCGCACCCGGTCGGAATCGAGCTCCTTGATCACGATCTGGTCGAAGAGCGGCCGCAGCTGGTGGCGGACCGACTCGATCGGGTCTGGAATGCGCGACGACGCCATGTCCCAAGTCTCGCACGCTCCCGACACACTCTGCCCCGCCCGGGGCGAGCCCGGTTCGCTGCGGCCTTTTGGTCCCATGACGACCACACCATGGTCATCTGGGAGGGCCGTCGCCTAGGTTTGCGGCATGACGACCTCTCCCAGGTGACGATCCGCCCCTCGATCGATCTCTGACCCCGGGCCCCACCCGCGGCGTTCGCACTTATCGTCGCTATCCGATCATTTCTGCGAACTCAGGCGTGGGTGGCGGGCCAGAATCGCGCGATGCGCGCAGCGGCCTCTGCGGCGACCGCGGTCTCCGGCGCCGCGACCGACCGGCCCTCGCCGCCGAGCGCCCGCATCGTCGCCTCCACCGATGCGGCCAGCGCCGGCGGCGCGTAGCCGCCCTCGAGGACCGCGCCGACCGGCGCGCCGAGGCGCCTGCCCAGCTCGCGCGCCTCGACCGCCATCTGGCCGAAGTCCTCGCTCGTCAGCGCGAGCCCGCCGAGCGGGTCCTCGCGGTGGGCGTCGTACCCCGCCGAGATCAGGATCAGGTCGGGCGCGAATTCGACCGCCACCGGCGCCACCACCCGGTCGAGCAGCGAGAGGAAGACGTCGTGTCCCGACCCTGCCGGGAGCGGGACGTTCACCGTGAAGCCTTCGCCGCGCCCCGTGCCGACGTCATCGGCGAGCCCGGTCCCCGGCCAGATCAGCTCCTGGTGGAGGCTGATCAGGAGGATGTCGTCGCGCTCGCCGAAGATCGCTTCGGTGCCGTTGCCGTGGTGGACGTCCCAGTCGAGGATCAGCACCCGCGCCGCCCCGAGCGCGGCCACGGCGAGGGCCGCGGCGACCGCGATCGAGTCGAAGAGGCAGAAGCCCATCGCCCGCCCCGGTTCGGCGTGGTGGCCGGGCGGCCGCAGCGCGCTGAAGCCGACCTCGGCCTCGCCGGCGAGGAGCGCCCGGACCATCGCGGCGGCGCCCCCGGCGGCGTGCGCGGCCGCCCGGTAGGACTCCGGCCCGTCGTAGGTCTCGACGTCGATCGCGCCACCGCCCGCCTCGCTCAGCTCGCGGATCGCCGCGACGTGGGCGGGGGTGTGGACGAGCTCCAGCTCCTCGCGCGTCGCCGCGGGCGCGGGCCGCCGCTCCCAGCCGAGCCAGTCCGCCGCCTCGAGCCGGCGTTCCACGGCGACGAGGCGCGGCGGTGCCTCGGGGTGACCCGGCATCAGGTCGCGCGGGTCATGGTCGAGGCTCGAGGGGTCGCCGAAGTAGAGCAACGCCCCGACACGTTGAGCGCCGCCGCCGCCCCCGTCAAGGGCGCCGGCTCACCCGGAGGGCTCGATCGGCCCTCTCATCTCGCGCTCCATCTCGTCGGCCAGACCCGGGTGGCTATAGGGACCGGGCTCGCGCAGCGCCGCGATCACCTGTCGCCGGCTGCGGTCGTCCTTGTCCTGGCTCAGCTTGCGCTTGCAGACGAAGCGGTCGATCGGGATCCGCAGCCCGACCGTCCCCTTGGCGACCTCCCGGCCCCACTGCTGATCGAGGTAGAGGGGTTCGTCGACGAGCCGCTCGAAGCGCTCGACCAGCCGGGTCAGCGTCGCCAGGTTCTCCTCCGGGTCCAGCACCTCGGGCACCCCATATAGATGGGCGACGCTGAAGTTCCAGGTCGGCGCCCGGGTCGCGCCCGGCGCGTACCAGCTCGGCGACACGTAGCCGTGCCGACCCTGGACGATCACCAGCACCTCGCCGTCGTCGAAGTCGTGGACCTCCTCGTCGGGCCGGCCGACGTGGGTGAGGAGCGCGAGCCCGGAGGAGCCCTCGTCGAGCAGCACCGGATAGTGGGAGGCGACCAGCCCGGTGCCGGTGGAGCTGACGATCGTCGCCCACGGGTTCTCCCGGACCAGGTCGCGGACCGCCTCGGGGTCGGTGGTGGCGTGCGCCGGGTTGTGCCGCATCGACCGATTGTGGCCGATGCGGGGGCCGGCGCCCAGGCGACGCCGGCCCGCGAAGCTCGAGGTCAGGCCGACTTCGCCAGCGAAGCGGACGGAGCGATGTGCGTGATCGCGATCTTCATTTGCTCACCCCCTCCCTGTTCTACGAATGGTGAGTCCGCCCGATTCGACAGCTTTCAGTGCTTAAATGGATTCCAGCGGTGTAGCCAGTTTCAGCAAAGACCGGTGGAATTAGTCAGGAATTGCCTTTACGATCGAATGAGCTATCCCGCTTTAAACGAAGGAGACCAACCTCGTATGCCCCCCACCAAGACCGCTGCCGCGCCCATGGAGACGACGCTCGCCGCGATCGTCGCCCACCCCACCCGCGCCAGAGCCTTCACGATCCTCACCGAGCGCACCGCAAGCCCGGTCGAAATCGCCCAGGAGATCGGCAAGGACGTCGGGCACGTCGGCTACCACGTGCGCAAACTGCAGCAGCTGAACTTGATCGAACTGGTCGACGAGCGCCCGGTCCGCGGCGCGGTCGAGCACTTCTACCGGGCGATCGAGCGGCCGGTGGTCAGCGAGGAGGGATTCGCCGGCCTGAGCGTCAAGGAGCGCGAAAGCTTCACCCGCTACATCGTGCAGCGGCTGGTCGCCGACATCGCCCACTCGATGGATGAGCACATCTTCGACGAGCGTGCGAACCACGTCATCACGCGGACGCCGATGCTGGTCGACGAGGAGGGCTTCCAGGAACTGAGCGATCTGCACACCGAGGTCCTCGAGCGGGCGATGGAGATCCAGGCTCAGAGCGACGAACGGCGGACGAAGTCGGGCGAGGACGGCATCCGGACGATCTCCGCCTCGATGTTCTTCGAGATGCCGGAGCGGCGACGCAGCGAGGACTAGCCGCGGACCGGGACTGGCACCGGACGCCACGGGGTATTCATCCGTCGATGAATTCCTTCACCCAGGCGGTCCGGTGCCTACTCTTTGGGGTCCGATGCTGATCGAGGATCGACCGACCGAGCCCGACCTCTCGCCGCAGGCGCCGCGCCGTTGGCCCAAGCGCCTGCTGATCGGCGGGGTCGTCGGGCTGGTGCTGCTCGCCGTGATCGCCTTCGTCGTCTCCGCCTTCGCCCTCTCCGGCAGCAGCATCGAAGAAGACGGCTCCTCGCTCGGCAAGGTCGATACGGACGCCTTCGGCGGCAGCGTCGCCGACGTCCACGCCACCGCGGTCAAGGGCGGCGACACGATCCCGGTCGCGCTGCGCGGCGACCGCATCGTCCCGACGACCAAGCTGCGCCCCGGCGAGCGGGTGACCGTCGAGGCGACGGTGAAGCGGCCGAGCGCGATCGGCCTGCTGGCCGGGAGCGAAAAGAAGCTGACGGCGACGGTGAGCGCGCCGACCGCCGACCTCGAATCGCGCTGGCTGACCGTGAAGAGCGGCAAGAACCCCCGCCTCCATCTCAGTCGTCCGGTCAGCGAGGTCGCCTACGGGCAGCCGGGGCAGATCACGCACCGCCGCTTCGACAAGCCGCGTCGCTCCTTCACCCTCGGCGAGCAGCCCGCGGCGGGCCAGATGCAGGTCGCGTTCGCCGCCACGCCGTGGGAGCACCTGGGCAAGTTCAAGACCGTGACCTGGTTCCCGGCGACCGGCTCGCCGATCGTCGCCGCGACCCCGACCGCGGGCACCGCGATCGCCGCCTCGGCCCCGGTCGAACTGACCTTCTCGAAACCGGTCGGGAAGCTGTTCGGCTCCGAACGGCCGCAGCTCTCGCCGGAAGTCCCCGGCAGGTGGTCGCGGCCGAATCCCCACACGCTGGTCTTCACGCCCTCCGGCTTCGGCGTGCCGCTGGCGAGCGAACTGAAGGTCGAGCTGCCGGAGCAGGTCGACGTCGTCCGATCCGACGGGTCGACCAAGAGCAGCTCCGAGGTCACCTGGGAAGTCCCGGGCGGCAGCGAACTGCGGCTGCAGCAGATGCTCGCCGAGCTCCATTACCTGCCGGTCGACTGGAGCGGCGAAGAAGTGGCGAAGACCCCGGAAGCCCAGGTCGCCGCCGCCACCACCGAGGTGCCGAAGGGTCACTTCACCTGGCGCTGGAAGAACTCCCCGTCGGGGCTGAAGGAACTGTGGACGCCGGGTGAAGAAAACGTGCTGGTCAAAGGCGCGCTGATGGCCTTCGAGGAAGCCCACGGCCTCGAAGTCGACGGGCTCGCCGGCCCGGAAGCCTGGGAGGCGCTGATGAAGGCGACGATCGCCGGCGAAGTGAAACCGACCAAGGGGGCCGGCAACGGCTACACCTACGTCTGGGTCAGTGAGGAACTGCCCGAGACGGTCAACGTCTGGCACAACGGCAAGATGATCGTCTCCGACGCGCCCGCCAACACCGGCATCCCCGGCGCCGAAACCGAAGTCGGCTCCTTCCCCGTCTTCCTGCGCTACGAAGAAACGACGATGAGCGGCGAAAATCCCGACGGCTCCCACTACAGCGATCCGGGGATCATGTGGGTCTCCTACTTCAACGGCGGCGACGCCCTGCACGCCTTCGACCGCGCCTCCTACGGCTCGCCGCAGAGCCTCGGCTGCGTCGAGATGCCGCTCGAAGAGGCCGCCGAGATCTGGCCCTACACGCCGATCGGCACCATCGTCACGATCAACTCATGAGCGCTTCGGTCGCAGCCTCCGGCACCTTCAAGCTGGGCGGTGACCTGGAGGTGAACCGCCTCGGGTACGGCGCCATGCAGCTGACCGGCGAGGGGGTCTGGGGGGAGCCCGACGATCGGGACGAGGCGCTCGCCGTCCTGCGCGGCGCCGTCCGCGCGGGGGTCAACTTCATCGACACCGCCGACTCCTACGGGCCCGAGGTCGCCGAGAACCTGATCCACGAGGCGCTGCATCCCTACCCCGAAGATCTGGTGATCGCGACCAAGGCCGGGCTGACCCGGGCGGGTCCCGGCGACTGGCGCCCGGTCGGCCGCCCCGAGTACCTGCGCCAGCAGTGCATGATGAGCCTGCGCCGGCTCGGGCTGGAGACGATCGACCTCTTCCAGCTGCACCGGATCGATGCCAAGGTGCCGCTCGCCGAGCAGGTCGGTGAGCTCGCCGCCCTCCAGCAGGAGGGGAAGATCCGCCACATCGGCCTCTCCGAGGTCGACGTCGATCAGCTGGAAGAGGCGCAGGAGACGGTGACGATCGTCAGCGTCCAGAACCTCTTCAACCTGGTCGAACGCGACGCCGAGCCGCTGCTCGAGCACGCCGAGGCGAACGGGATCGGGTTCATCCCCTGGTTCCCGCTGGCGACCGGCAAGCTGACCGAGGGGGACGGGCCGCTCGCCGAGCTCGCCGCCGACACCGGCGCCGAGCCCTCGCAGCTGGCGCTCGCCTGGCTCCTGCGCCGCTCGCCGGTGATGCTGCCGATCCCCGGCACCTCCTCGCCGGCGCACCTCGAGCAGAATCTCGCCGCCGCCGAGCTGCAGTTGACCGACGAGCAGTTCGAGGCGCTTCAGACGATGGCCTTGAAGCAGTAGGTGCGATAGGGGAAGTCGAACTCGGTGCCGAGGTGCGGGTCGGCCTCGATCAGCGCCCGGACGCCGTCGAGGATCGCCGCCCGCCGTCTCGAGGTCGCCGTGATCACGTAGCTGCGTGAGGCGGCCATCTCGACCAGCAGGTCGACGTCCATCGGGCGCTCCCAATCGGTGACGAAGGCCTCGGTCGGCCCGAACGGGGGGCCGATCTCGACCCCCTCCATCTCGATCAGCTCGGCGCCGCCGCTCCCCATCACCTCGCCCAGCCGTGCCACCCAGTCGATCCGCTCGTCGCGTCGGTTCCAGATCAGCCCCAGCGTGCCGCCCGGCCGCAGCACCCGCGCCGCCTCCGCGGTCGCCCGCTCCGGGTCGACCCAGTGCCAGGCCTGGGCGACGGCGATCGCGTCGACGCTCGAGTCCTCCAGCGGGATCGCCTCCGCGGTCCCCGCCTGCGCCCGCACCTCGGGCAGCGCCCAGGCGAGCGTCGTCCGCATCTCGGCGAGCGGCTCGACCGCCACCACGTCGAGCCCCCGCGCCACCAGCGCCCGGGTCAGCTTGCCGGTCCCGGCGCCGAGGTCGAGCACCGTCCGCGCCCCCGCGGGCACCAGCCAGTCGACCGCCGCGTCCGGGTATCCCGGCCGGGCCCGCTCGTAGACCTCGGCGGCGGCCCCGAACGACCGCGCCCGCACAGCCCTGTCCGCCTGCTCCTCCCCCGGCACCGGCCGATCCTATGCCTCCACCGATCCCTCCCGCCAGCTGTTCCTTATGCCCACCATTCCGGCATAAGGAACAGCTCACGAGGTGGTGGTGGCCTCCGCGATCACCGCGACCGCCTCGCGCAGGTCGCGGAGCGAGGGGAGGCCGTAGCCGAGGACGAGGGCAGGGGGGCGAGGGGCGCCGCGGGTGAAGTCGGCGAGGCCCTGGACGCTCACCCCGGCCGCGGCGGCTCGTTCGACCACCGCCGGCTCGGCGACGCCGGGCGGCAGCTCGAGCAGGACGTGGAGCCCGGCCGCGATCCCCCGCACCTCGGCGGTCGGCAACGCCGCTTCGATCGCCTCGAGCAGGGCGGCGCGCTTCCTGCGGTAGTGGGCGCGGGCGGCGCGGCCGTGGCGGTCGAAGGCGCCGCTCGCGATCAGCTCGGCGAGCGCCAGCTCGTCGAGGCGCGGGCCGCCGCCGTCGAGCGAGGCGCGGCCGATCGTCGCCGCGGCCACCGCGTCGGCGGGCAGGCAGAGCCAGGCCAGCCGCAGGGCCGGGGCGAGCGTCTTGGAGACGCTGCCGGCGAGGACGACGACGTCGGGGGCGAGGCCCTGCAGCGTCCCCGCCGGACCGCGGCGGTCGTAGCGCAGCTCGGCGTCGTAGTCGTCCTCGAGCACCAGCGCCCGGCGCCGACGCGCCCATTCGACCAGCGCGAGCCGGCGGTGGGCGGCGAGCACCGCGCCGACCGGCCGCGAGTGGGCCGGGGTGACGATCACCGCGTCGGGATCGGCCGCGGCCAGCGCCGCGATGTCGATCCCGTCGTCGTCGACCGGCACCGGCACCAGCTCGAGCCCCTCGCTCTCGAGCGTCCAGGCGGCGAGCGGGTAGCCGGGATCCTCGACCGCGACCCGCCGCGCGCCGCGCCCGCGGAGGACGGCGCAGAAGACCCGCAGCCCCTGCTGGTAGCCGGCGGTGACGACGATCGAGTCCGCCGCGACCGCCGCCGCCCGCACCCGTCCGAGATGCTCGGCGAGCGCCTCGCGCAGCTCCGCCGCGCCGGCGAACTCGCCGTAGCCGAGCCGTGCGTCGGGCAGCTCGGCGAGCGCGCGCCGCAGCGCCCGGCCCCAGGCGCGGCGGGGGAAGAGCGAGAGGTCGGGAGCACCGGGGAAGAGATCGATCCGGGCGGCCGGCGGCGCCGCGGCGGCGGTGGGCGCGGAAGCCGGTGCGCTTTCCGCGAGAGTTTCCGCGACCCGCGTCCCCGACCCGGGAGTGGAGACGAGGTAGCCCTCGGCGGCGAGCTGTTCGTAGGCCTCGACCACGAGCCGGCGGGAGACGCCGAGCTCGACCCCGAGCGCCCGCGAGGAGGGCAGGCGCACGCCGGGGCGCAGCCGGCCGGAGCGCACCGATTCGCGCAGGCCCGCCTCGAGCTGCGCGCGGCGCGGCCCCGCCGGATCCCAGTCGGGCAGCAGCAGCTCCGGCGAGGAGGTGAAATTGGTACCCGATCCGGCCACTCGATTGGACCTTATCGAGGCACCACATCGGCGCTAGCCTCGCCGGGCAATCGACCGAAGGAGGGGCCAT
This sequence comes from Solirubrobacterales bacterium, assembly GCA_035545115.1. GTDB lineage: Bacteria > Actinomycetota > Thermoleophilia > Solirubrobacterales > 70-9 > VAYN01. The sequence continues at coordinate 12,953 of DASZZB010000106.1, forward strand.
GCCGAGAATCGAGCCACGCCAGGGACCGTTCGCCGCCGCCGTCGCGCTCGGCGCGCGCAAAACCTACGGCCGCGACCTCGAGTCGGCGCGCGTCTTCGCCCGGCACCCGCGCCTGATGTTCGCCTGGATGCGTTACAACGGCGCCGCCGAGCGCACTTCGCACATCGCCAAGCTGCTCGCCGAGTTGGCCGTCTGTCGCGCCGCCACGATGGTCGGCTGCGAGTTCTGCATCGACATCTCCTCCGAGTACGTCCGTCGCGCCGGGCTCACCGACGATCAGCTGCGCAATCTCCACGATGCGCGCGCCTCGGGCCTCTTCGACGACGACCAGCTGCTGGTCATCGACATCGCGACCGGCATGTCGACCACCCCCGGCCGGGTCGCCCCCGAGCTGATCGAGCGTGCCCAGGCCCGCTTCGGCGTCAAGGGGACGATGGAGCTGGTTCAGCTGGTCGCCTGGGAGAACGCCCGCGCGCGGATGAACGTCGCCCTCGGCATGGGCGCCGAGGGCTTCTCCGAGGGCAAGGCCTGCGCCCTGCCCTACGCGGCCGCGGCCGCGGAGGAGCTCGCCGTCACGCCCTAGCGCGGCGAGAGGAAGGCGGTGATCGCCTCCGCCATCGACCTGGCGGCGAGGCGCTGGAAGCTCGGCTTGACGAGGCGGGCGGCGTCGGCGGCGTTGCGCATGTTGGCGCACTCGATCAGGACCTTGGGGACGGTGGTGAGGTTGAGCCCGGCGAGGTCGTCGCGGGGAGCGAAGCCGCCGGTGCCGTCGTAGTTGGAGATCGGGATGCCGGTCACCTTCGTGTAGCGCCCGAGCAGGATGCGGCCGAAGCGCTTCGAGGACGCGATCACCTTGTCGTTGGGCCCGTCGGGGACCGGGGTGAGGATCGCGACGCCGCGGCCGCCCGGCGGGCCTCCGTCGGCGTGGATGTCGACCGCCACGTCGGCGCCGGCCCGGTCGAGGATCCGGGCACGCTCGGTGATGCAAGGGCCGACGCCATGGTTGCTGCGGCGGGTCATCACCACCTTCGCCCCCTCGCGGCGCAGGTCGGCGCGCAGGTAGGTCGCCACGTCGAAATTGAAGCGCGCCTCGGTATAGCCGCCGTCGGTCTCCGTCCCGGTGGTGTCGCAGGGCTCCTCTTCGCGGCCGTTCCAGACCGGCATATTGATGAAGCTCGGGTCGGAGAAGTTGCCGCCGTTGTGGCCGGGGTCGATGCCGACGACCTTGCCCGCCAGCGGATGGGCGCCGGCGAGGCTGAGGGTCGCGAGCAGCGAGGCGATGAGGTGGGCGCCGATCAAGGGCCCGAATCTAGCCCGTGTGCAAGGCTCGGGTGGTGAAGCGGATCGTCCTGCTCGACGACTACCAGGGGGTCGCCCTCGACTACGGCGGCTGGGACCGGATCCCGGCGGAATGGCAGGTGGTCGCGCTCGAGCACCACATCGGCGACCCCGAGGAGCTGGTCGAGGCGCTGGCCGGGGCCGAGATCGTCGTCGCGATGCGCGAGCGCACCGCGCTCCCCGCGGCGATCCTCGATCGCCTCCCCGACCTGAAGCTGCTGGTCACCACCGGCATGGCCAACGTCGCGATCGACCTCGACGCCGCGCGGCGAAACAGGGTCGTCGTCTGCGGCACCGGCATGCACGGGCCGGGGACGGCGGAGCTCAGCTGGGGCCTGATCCTCTCGCTGTTGCGGAAGATCCCCGCCGAGGACGAGGGGATGCGGGCGGGCGGCTGGCAGACGACGGTGGGTGGCGACCTCGCGGGTGCCACCCTCGGGCTGGTCGGCTTCGGTCGGCTCGGCCGGCGGATGGTCCCGGTCGCCCACGCCTTCGGCATGGACGTCCTCGCCTGGAGCGAGAACCTCGATCCCGGCGCGGCCCGCGAGGCCGGCGCCGAGCCGGTCGCCAAGGCCGAGCTCTTCGAACGCGCCGACGTCGTCTCGATCCACTACAAGCTCGGCGAGCGCAGCCGCGGGCTGGTCGGCGCCGCCGAGATCGGCGCGATGAAGCCGAGCGCCTACCTGGTCAACACCTCGCGCGGCCCGATCGTCGACGCCGACGCGCTGCTCGCGGCGCTCGAGGCGGGCACGATCGCCGGCGCCGGGCTCGATGTCTACGACACCGAGCCGCTGCCCGCCGACCACCCGCTGCGCCGTGCCCCGCGCACCGTCCTCACCCCGCACCTCGGCTACGTCACCGAGGACACCTACACGGTCTTCTTCGGCGACGCGGTCGAGGACGTGCTCGCCTACCTCGACGGCGCGCCGATCCGCGTCATCGAGGCCTGACCGGCGGCGCCGGGCGGCGCTATTCGCTGCCCGCGACCGAGGAGACGTAGGTCGAGACGGCCTTGACTTCCTTCGGGTCGAGGGTGCCTTCCTTGCCGAAGGCGGGCATCGGGCCGCCGCCGTTGATCACCTGGTGTTCGACCGTCGCCAGGTCGGGTTCCAGTTCGTCGAGGTCGGGTCCCACTTCGCCGGTCGTCCCCGCCGCCTTCAGCGTGTGGCAGGCACCGCAGGTGCTGGTGAAGACCGTCTCGCCTTCTTCGACCAGCGCTTCCATGCCGCCCGCTTCTTGGGTCGGGGCTTCTTCGGTCTTTTCGGCCGGTGGCGCCGATTCTTCGGCCGGCGTCGTTTCTTCGGTCGCCGCCGTGGTTCCCGAGCCACCACCGCAACCGGCCACCGCGATGGCTCCGGCCAAGGCGAGGATCGCGATCAAGAACAGGACTTTCGGGGACTTCGCGTCGGTCATACGGCTCCTCCCAAGCGGTATCTGTGCTCTACCTATTCTTCCTCGGTCATCGTGTCCCCTGCAAGTGTAGGTCTTCACCGCCGGCCCTCGAGGCTCGGCGAGGGTCACGTAGGCGCGCACGTTCTCACCGTGGACGGTGTCGTGGACGCCGACCGCGCCTGCCACCGCCACCGCCGGGTGGTCGACCAGCGCCCCCGGCGAGCTCAGCTTGGCGCCGTCGATCAGCGTCCGCTACCTCTACCAGCCGCCGCGATCAGCGAAATCGCAGCGGCGGTGTGGCGTGTCTGTGCCGGCGCAGATGGACGCCCCGCCGCCTGCGCATCGAGCTTCCCTCGAGCACGCTGGGCACGTACTTCGCCGGCACCGCTCGGCCGCCGCGCCGCGCCGTCCTTTCGAGGAGGCGGTGGAAGACGGCGATCGCGACCGCCGCCACGATCGCCCCGACCGCCGCGACCAGCAGCGCCGGGACGCCGAGCAGGCCGAGCACCACGAGCGAGACCAGGAACGCCATCAGGATGGCGGTGTAGAGACGGTCTTCACCTTGCCTACGTTGCATCGTCCTTCGGATGCAAAATTACTCCCGACCCGTGGTGTTCCTGCCGCGGCGCGGCGATGCAACGAAACTGGCGTCCGAGATGCGTCCCGGGCGTCTCGTGGCGGCCCGGGCAGGCTGTGGCC
>DASZZB010000107.1:0-8046 GCA_035545115.1 Solirubrobacterales bacterium
CTGCCCGGTCGAGGCGTTGCGCGCCCGCGCCGAGGAGATCTCGACCGCCGCGCCGGACGAGCGCCTGCCGGTCCCGGCGACCCGCGACGAGGTGGCGCGGCTGGGGGAGACGCTGAACGAGATGCTGGCGCGGCTCGGCGACGCGCTGGCGCGCGAACGTGCCTTCGTCGCCGACGCCGGCCACGAGCTGCGGACGCCGCTGGCGATCCTGCGCGCCGAGCTCGAGCTCGCCCTCGCCGAGGGCCGCTCGCCGCAGGAGCTGCGCGCCGCGCTCGCCTCCGCCGCCGAGGAGACCGATCGACTGACGCAGCTCTCCGAGGACCTGCTGACGATCGCCCAGACCGAAGGCGGTGAGCTGCCGCTGCGGCGGGAGCCGCTCCACCTCGGCGACACCTTCGCCGCGGTCGAGCGGCGCTTCTCCCGACGTGCCGACGAAGTGGGACGACGGATCGAGGTGGGCGGGGGCGCCGAGATCGAGCTTGCCGCCGACCGACTCCGTCTCGACCAGGCGATCGGCACCCTCCTCGACAACGCGCTCCGCCACGGGGACGGGACGATCACGCTCTCCGGCCGCCGCGCCGGCGAGGCTATCGAGGTCCACGTCACCGACGAGGGGGAGGGCTTCCCACCCGCCTTCCTCGACCGCGCCTTCGAGCGCTTCAGCCGCGCCCCCGGCGTCCACGACGGCGGCAGCGGCCTCGGCCTGGCGATCGTCGCCACCGTCGCCGAGGCCCACGACGGCACCGCCCACGCGACCAACCGACCGGCGGGCGGGGCCGACGTCTGGCTCGTCATCCCGCTCTCATCCGGCGTTAATCGGGAGCACGGATGATCGCCGCCGCATGCACCCGATCTCCTACCTGCAGGCGCTGATCCTCGGCCTCACCCAGGGCATCGCCGAGCCCTTCCCGATCTCGAGCCTCGGCCACGGCGTGATCGTCCCCGGCCTCTTCGGCTGGGACATCCACCAGAACGACGACTACTTCCTCGCCTTCCTGGTCGCCACCCACTGCGCCACCGCGCTCGTCCTCTTCTTCTATTTCCTCGAGGACTGGCTGCGGATCTTCCGCGGCCTCGGCCGCTCGCTCCGCGACCGCGGCGTCGCCCCCGGCGACGACGATGCCCGCCTCGCCTGGCTGCTGATCGTCGGCACGATCCCGGCCGGCATCCTCGGCCTCGCCCTGGAGCATCCGCTGCGCACCCTCTTCGCCTCGCCGGAGACCGCCTCGCTCTTCCTCGTCCTCAACGGCCTGCTGCTGCTCGGCTTCGAGCGGCTGCGCCGGCGACGCCCGGAACGAGGTGACTGGGAAGGCGACTCCGACCCGCGGATCGCCCGCCACGTCAGCTTCCGGCAGGCGGCCGCGATCGGCACCGCGCAGGCGGCGGCGCTGATCCCCGGCATCTCCCGCTCCGGCATGACGATGGGCGGCGGCCTCCTCGTCGGCCTCTCCAACGAGGACGCGGCGAAGTACGGCTTCCTGCTGGCGACGCCGATCATCGCCGCGGCCGGGGTGCTGAAGCTGCCCGAACTCTTCGGCCCGGCCGGGGACGGGGTGCGCGGGCCGGCCCTGGTCGGCGCGCTCGCCGCCGCCTTCACCACTTTTCTCGCGGTGCGCTTCCTGTTGCGCTACTTCCGCACCAACCGCCTGACGCCATTCGGTATCTATTGCGTCGTGGCCGGAATCGTCTGCACCCTGATCTTCGCCTTCTGAGATGACCGGCGCCGCGGCCGGTCTCGCGCTGTCCGTCTTCCTCGCCAGTGCGGTCGAGGCGGTCGAGGCGTTCACGATCGTCCTCGCGGTCGGCACCACGCGACACTGGCCGGCGGCGCTGGCGGGGACGGCAGCGGCGGCGCTGGTGCTGGCGGTGCTGATCGCGGTGCTCGGCCCGGCCCTCACCGTGCTGCCGCTAGGCGTGCTGCGGGTCGCCGTCGGCGGCCTGCTTCTCACCTTCGGGCTCCAGTGGCTGCGCAAGGCGATCCTGCGTGCCGCCGGGGTCAAGGAAAAGCACGACGAGGAGGCGATCTTCCGCACCGAGGCGACCGAGGCCGCGGCGGCACCGGAGACGCCGGGTTTCGACGGGTACGCCTTCGCGATCGCGCTGAAAGCGGTGCTGCTGGAGGGGCTCGAGGTCGCCTTCATCGTCCTCACCTTCGGCGCCAACCAGCACGACGTCGGGCTCGCCGCCGCGGCGGCCGGGGCGGCGGTCCTCCTCGTCCTCGCCGTCGGCCTGGCGCTGCGGGCGCCGCTGGCACGGGTGCCGGAGAACGCGATGAAGTTCGCGGTCGGAGTGATGCTGACCAGCTTCGGGGTCTTCTGGGGCGCCGAGGGCGCCGGCGCGAGCTGGCCCGGGGGAGAGGCATCGCTGCCCGCCCTGGTGGCCGTCGTCCTGGTCGCGGCGCTGGCGATGGTCGGCGATGTCCGCTCCCGGGCGAGCGTCCCGGCGGTGACGGGATGAACCCCCGCCGCGCCCTCGCCGCGGTCTGGGATTTCGTCGTCGGCGACGACTGGCGCCTCGCCCTCGCCGCGGCGACCGCGATCGGCGTCACCGCCCTGGTCGGCGCCTGGTGGCTTGCCCCCCTGGTCGCCCTCGCGGCCCTCTTCTGGTCCCTCCGCGACGGCACCCCCAACTGATTGATTCCATGACGAACGCGCCGCGGCGCTTGGTGGTACTATTACGCAATGCGATATATCAGTGAGCGATCTACGGACCCGGGACTCCTCGTCCTCGCCAGCCTCGCCGACGGGCCGAAGCACGGATACGCGATAACCCAGGACGTCGAGGTGGTCGCCGGGGTGAAGCTTGGTCCCGGCACCCTCTACGGCGCACTCTCACGGCTCGAGCGGCGCGGGCTGATCGAGGCGCTGCCGAGCGAGGACCGACGCCGCCCCTACAGGATCACCGCCGCCGGCTCGGCGGCGCTGGAGGAGCAGTTGCGGATGCTCGACCGTGTCGTCGACGCCGGCATGAGGCGGCTGCGCGCCGCCGGGGCGACCTCGTGAGCGCCCGCCTGGCCCGCCTCGCACTGGCGTTCTACCCACTCGCCTACCGCCGCCGCTATGGCGAGGAGATGGCGGCTCTGGTCGAGGACGTGGGCACCTCTCCGGCGGCGGTCGCCGACCTCCTGCGCGGCGCCGCACGGGCCCATCTGCGACCGCCCCCTGGGATGGGGCAGGAGCTCGGCCCCGAGGACCGCCTCCGGCTTGGCCTCAGCTCGATCCTCCTCTGCTGGGTCGTCTTCTCGGTGGCCGGCATCGCGCTCTACAAGACGACCGAGGACCACGCCTTCACCACGGCCGCGGGAGCCCATGGGTTGCTCGGCGCCGCGCACCTCGCGGTCCAGTTGCTGGCGCTCGTGGCCACCGCGGCGGTCGCGCTCGGCGCCACGCCGCTGATCGTGATCGCCCTGCGCCAGGCGCGCGACCGGCGCGCGGTCGAGCGGGCCACCGTGCTCGCCACGGGATGCGTCCTGCTCTTCGTCCTCGCCACCGCGGCGCTCGTCGTCGTCGCCAACCTGCGGCCGGCCCACGGGGACGTGGACGCCGCCGCGGGCCTCGCGATCTGGACCGGGGTGGCGCTTGCCTGCGGGATCGGCTGCGCGGTCGCCGGCCGGCTCGGGCTCTTCGCGATCACGGTCCCCAGAGACATCCTGCGCGCGAGCGCGGCCTGCGCGCTCGTCGTCGTCCTCGGCATGGTCGGGATCGCCTTGGCCACCGCGGTGTGCCTGGTCGCCCTGCTGCACGACGCGCCGGGATTGGCCGGTCAGGGCAACGGCCCGCTCGAACTGGTCAGCGTCGCCGCCTCGCTCGGCATCCAGCTGGCGGTGATGCTCGCCGTGGCCGCGCCCGCCGCGCTCAGTGCCACGCGCGCCTGGCGTCGACCCGCCGCCGGATGAGAAGGTAGGCGGGAGAAGGCAAGCGAGAGGGAGGGACCATGCCGAGCGTCAGCGTCCGCTACATCGTCGACGACGTCGACCGCGCGATCGACTTCTATACCGAGCACCTCGGCTTCGAGGAGGTGATGCACCCGGCGCCGACCTTCGCGATGTTGCGGCGCGGCGAGCTGCGCTTCATCCTCAGCGCCCCGGGCGGCGGCCCCGGCGGCGGCCAGGCGATGCCCGACGGCAGCGTGCCCGCACCCGGCGGCTGGAACCGGATCCAGATCGAGGTACCCGACCTCGACGCCACCGTGGCGCGGCTGCGCGAGGCGGACGCCCACTTCCGCAACGACGTGGTCGAGGGAGTCGGCGGCCGCCAGGTGATCGTCGAGGACCCGGCCGGGAACCCGATCGAGCTGTTCCAGCCGACCATCGACGAGGCCCGCCTCTCCAGCTGACCGCCCGCCCTCAGGCGCGGTCAGGCACGCGCGGCGCGACCGGGGCGTTCCACCAGCGCTCGAGCCAGCGCAGCGTCAGCAGCAGGGCGGCCGGCACGACGACGACACCGGAGATGGCGAGGAACCAGAGCTGAGCGGCGTCGCTGCCGGCGCCGATTGTGTGGACGATCGCCAGCGCCCAGAAGAGCGCGGTGAGGCGGTGCAGCCTGCGCCAGCGGGCGGCGCCGATCCGGTCGCGCATGTAATAGGTGAGGCCGAGCGCGGCGAGTCCGTACCCCGCGATGATCCCGAGCGCGGTCCAGAGCGGCCGGTAGAAGCCGGCGAACGGGATCGCGATGCCGCTCAGGCCCGGGTCCAGGTAGGAGTCGCCGAGCAGCGAGAGGCCGTGCAGGACGACCATCGTCAGCGTCGTCAGCGAGAGCGCCTCGTGGATCGCCCGCAGGTCGCGCTTGTTCGAGCCCGACCGTCCGGCGCTCACCATCAGCCCGACCGCGACCGCGGCGCTCGCGAGGATCAGGGCGGCGCCCCCGGCCGCGCGGCTGGTGATCCAGAAGAGATGTTCGCCGACGATCACCCGGCGAGCGCCTCCGGCGGGACCACGGTGCCCGGCTCGACGACCCGCACCGCGCCTCCCTCCTCGACGATCACGCCACCGAAGGGCAACTCTGATCCGGCCCGTTCGGGACCGACCAGGAGCGCCGACTTGGCGAGCGTCTCGGCGAGGAGGCCGGTCGGGGCGACGGCGGTCGCCTGGACGACGCCGGTGAAGGCAGGTCGACCGGTCGCCGGGTCGAGGATCTGGTGGGCCGGGCGGCCGTCGTCGTCGGTCCAGGCGCGCCGCGTGATCCCGCTGGTCGCCACCGCCCCGGCCGCGATCCGCAGCTCGTGCAACGGCTCGCCGCCGGTCGGGTCCTCGACCAGGATCGCCCGTGCCCGTCCATCCGCCCCGCCGATCCGCAGGTCACCGCAGCAGTCGACCGCGTAGGACCCGAAGCCGGCGAGCGACTCGCCGAGCAGGTCGGCCATCAGTCCCTTGGCGATGCCGCCTGGATCGAGCCGCACCCCCGGCGGCCTGCTCACGGTTCCGGCTCGCTCGTCGACCTCGAACAAGCACCAGCCGGCCTGCGGGGCGGGCGCCGCGGGCCGGGGAGGAGGCGCAGCATCCGCGTTCCCGGCCGCGCCCTCGAAGCTGCGCGTCTCCGCGTAGCCCGCGGCCTCGATCTCGTCGGCCAGGGTCGCGTCGACGAGGCCGCCGCTGCGCAGGCCCGCCGTCCGCGCCGCCGCCACGACCTCGCGGAGCAGGGGCGAGGCCGGCGCCTCGCGCCGCGGGTCGCGGTTCAGCCGCGAGAGCTCGCTGTCGGGGTCGAAGCGGGAGAGGGTCGCGTGGGCGGCGAGCAACCGCCGCTTCGCCTCGAGCACCGCCGCGACGACCTCGCGGCCCGCACCGCCGACCCGCACCGAGCAGCGACCGCCGAAGCACTCGAAGGTCTCGACCGCCTCGCCGCTCATGACTGGCTCGTCACCAGCGGTTCCGGTTCGGTTTCGACGAATTCCGGTTCGGCTTCGACGGCTTCTTCTTCGAATTCGGTTTCGGCTTCGACGGGTTCTTCTTCGAATTCCGGTTCAACTTCCGCGGATTCGACTTCCCCGGGTTCGACTTCCGCGAACGGTTCCGGTTCGGCTTCGACCTTCGGCTTCGTCCGCGCCGCGACCCGCCTCGCCGCCGGCCTTTCCTTGCCGGAGAGGACCGGGTCGTTGCCGGTCGCCATCTGGGCGAAGACGACGCCCAGAGGACGGCGAAGCAGAGCAGCGAGATCACCACCACCCGCCCCCTCAGAAGTCCGGCGCGGCGCCGCTGGGCGGCCAGGCGCATCCAGGCCTTGCGCTTCAGCTCTCGCTTCTCGAACGGGTCCATGGTCAGAGCCACGCCTTGCCGGCCGAGAGGGCGAGGAAGCCGAGCGCCACGCCGAGCACGATCGCCCCGGCGAGGGCGCCCGCCCGCAGCCCCGCTCCGGCCAGGCGCGCCTCGCGCGGCCCGTGGCGCCGCCAGTCGGCGCCCGCCAGGCGTGGCAGCTCCAGCAGATGGCCCAGGACGTGCAGCGCCATCAGCGCCACCCAGGCGATGAAGCTCAGCTTGTGGGCGAAGATCAGCGTGTGGCTCGGCGGGCTGGTGAAGAGGAGGGCGACGCCGGTGCCGAAGACGGCGAGCGTGGTGAGGACGACGCCGGGCGCGAGGGCGCGGAGGACGAGCGGCGGCGGGCCCTTGCGGACGTACGGCGCGTCGTGGGTGTAGTAGCGGACGAAGCGGTAGCCGGTGCTCGCCAGCTTCAGCGCCACCGGCGGGACCAGCAGCAGGCCGATGAACATGTGCGGCCCGAGCAGCTGCCCGATGAAGGGGATCGTCACCCCCTCGGCGGCGAGCAGGACGAGGAGGGCGACGGCGACGGCGCCGGTGAGGCGGGCGTTGCCGGCGACCCCGCCGGTGCGGGGGGCGGCGCGCCGGCCGGTGCCCCCGAGGGTGGCTGCATGGGAGTCGAGCATGACGACGATTCTGAAGCCGTCGCCTGGGGCTTCCCTAAGCCGGGAGTGAGAGAACTCTCATCCGTGCGGGGCAGGACTATCGGGCCGCCCGTAGACCGGGCAGCTCGAAGCCGACCCGGGCCCCGCCGAGCGGTGAGGCTGCTGCCCGGATCGAGCCGCCGTGCGACTCGACGATCGCCCGGGCGATCGCGAGCCCGAGCCCGGAGCCGCCGGAGCCTCGGTCGCGCGCCTCGTCGCTGCGGTGAAAGCGGTCGAAGACCCGTTCGCGCTCGACCGGGGGGATGCCGGGACCGTCGTCGTCCACGTCGACCCGGAGCGTCCCGTCGACCGCCGCCGAGGAGACGATGACCGTCCCCGCCGACCCGGCATGACGGCGGGCGTTCTCGACCAGGTTGCGGATCACCCTCGCGATCAGCTCGGGGTCGGCGTCGATCCGTCCCCCGGCGAGATCGCCCGGCACGGCGCAGCCCGGTGCCGCCGCCACCGCCTCGCGCAGGAAGGCGGCGGCGTCGAGCTCGCGGCGGGCCGGGCCGACGCCCTCGTCGCGGATCGCGGTGAGCGGGCTGCGCAGCTCGTGCGAGGCGTCGGAGACGAAGCCGAGCTGGCGGGCGAAGGCGTCCTCGAGCCGGCCGGCAGGAAGGTCTTCTCGACGTCGGACTGGGCGTCCTCGATCGGCGACTCGCCGTCGGCTTCGTGGCGCTCGCCGGCGGTGGCGTCGGGTTCGTGCGCCTCGCGTGACTCCTCGCGGTTGATCACCGCACGCTCGTGCGACATCTGCGCGTGGACCGTGACGAAGACGACCGTGAAGGCGAGCACCACGATCGCGCCGAAGGAGAGGGTCAGCCGGCCGCGCAGGCCGAGGCGCTCCCAGCGCGCCCTCACGGTCGCTCCCGCAGGCGATAACCGACCGCGCGCAGGGTCTCGATCGGCGCCGGCGACCCGGGCCGGGCGAGCCTGCGGCGCAGGTAGCCGACGTAGACCTGGACGATGTTCGTCCCCGGGTCGTGGTCATATCCCCAGACCGCGGAAAGTAGCTCCTCACGGGTGCAGACACGGCCATCATGGCGCATCAGGTAGGCGAGCAGGTCGGCCTCGCGCCGCGGCAGCTCGGTGACGACGCCGTCGCGTTCCGCCGCGCGGGTGATCAGATCGAGCCGGACCCCCGCCGCC
>DASZZB010000108.1:0-5759 GCA_035545115.1 Solirubrobacterales bacterium
TCGCCGACCGCCCGCTGGTCGCGCTCGCGGTCGGCGATCTGGTGGATCGCGGCCTGCGGGTGGCGGTGATGAAGCGCCGGCTCGGCTGGGTGGCGGAGCGCCGCGCCGGCTTCGGCGCCCTCGGCAGCGACTCCGGCGGCCTGCCGGAGCCGCTGCTGCGTCGCCTGCTCGATCGCGGCGCTAAGGGGTGACGGCGTGCCAGGTCCCGACGTCCTTGAATCCCTCGCCGTTCGCCTGGCCTTTGGCGCTGTCGCCGTCGAAGGTGTAGAGCGGCCGGCTTCTGAAGGTGACCTGGATCTTTCCTTCCGGCCGCTTGACCGTGCCCAGCTTGACCGGGCCCTTCGGCTTCGTCCCGGCGGGCACGGAGAGCGGCCGCCAGGTGGCGGTGCAGTAGCCGGTGCAGATGAACTTGCCGTTCTTCTCGACGCTGAGGCTGTAGAGGGTCAGGCCCCTGGTGTTGGTGAGGACGGTCTTGTGGAGGCTGGGAGCGTGGGCCTCGCCGACCACGGTCTTGCCGCCTCTGGCGAGCGCGATCGGCACGACGACGGCGCTGATCGCGACGGCGAGCATGAAGGTGGGGAGGAGGCGGCGGTACGGCGGCTTACGACGGGATCGGACCTGGTGCATCGGATCGGCTCCTTCGTTGAGATCGGTTGCCCGGTCTACGGAGACGGTGGCACGAAGGTTCGGAGGCGAAGGGAGCCGGCGCGCGAGGAGTCGGGGCAGGCGCTCGTCCTCGCCCTCGGCGGCTGCTTCGTCCTGCTCGCCGCGGCGCTGGCCCTGGTCGCGATCGCCGGTGCCGTCACCGGCAAGGGCCGCGCCCAGCGGGCGGCCGACCTGACCGCGATCTCGGCGGTGCGCTCGATGCGCGACGACCTGCCCAAGCTGCTCTCGCCGCCGCGCCTCCCGAACGGCCTGCCGAACCCGACGCACATCGCCAAGGTGGCTTATCTGCAGCGCGCCCGCGACGCCGCGCTCACCGCCGGCCGTCACAACGAGGTCGACCCGGGCCGCCTGCTGATCTCGTTCCCCGATCGCTCCTCGTTCGCGCCCGTGCGGGCGAAGGTGACCGTGGTCGGGCAGCTCGATCCCGGGTCCGGCGGGCCCGGGAAGGTCGAAGCGAGCGCCGAAGCAGAAGCGGCGGCGCCGGCGACGAATGCGGGGGGCGAAGGGCCGGCGATCGCGAGCGGCGGCGGCTACAGCGGTCCGCTCGTGTATCGGGACGGCGAGGGGATGCGTCCCGACGTGGCCGCGGCCTACGACCGGATGGCGGCGGCCGCGGCGGGCGCCGCGATCACCCTGATCGTCGTCTCCGGCTTCCGTTCCGACGCCGAACAGGCCGAGCTGTTCGCCGCCCATCCCGACCCGAGGTGGGTGGCCCCGCCCGGCACCTCGCTGCACCGCTGCGCCACCGAGCTGGACCTGGGGCCCGAATCGGCGTACGGCTGGCTGGCGGCGAACGCGACCCGCTTCGGCTTCGTCCAGCGGTACTCGTGGGAGGCCTGGCATTTCGGCTTCGACCGACCACCGGCGCCCTGCTCGGAGGCCGGCAACGCGGTCGGCGGACCGAGCAGCGACGGCGCTCCGCCCGGCGGCGCCACCCTGCCGAGCTTCGTGCCGCCGCGCTTCCGCGACCCGCTGATCGACGCGGCGGCGAGATGGAACGTCTCCGCCGCGCTCCTGGCCGCACAGCTGATGGCGGAGAGCAACTTCGATCCGTTCGCGGTCTCCCCCGCCGGTGCCGAGGGCATCGCCCAGTTCATGCCCGGCACCGCGGCCTCCTACGGCCTCGCCGACCCCTTCGACCCGGTCGAAGCGATCGACGCCCAGGCCCACCTGATGTCCGATCTGATCCGCCAGTTCGGCTCCCCGGAGCTCGCCCTCGCCGCCTACAACGCCGGTCCGGCCCCGGTCGAAGCCTGTTCCTGCGTCCCCGCGATCCCCGAGACCAGCGCCTACGTCGCCCGCATCATGGCCCTGCTCGGCGGCGCCGGCGCCCTCGCCGTCCCCGCCTTCGAAGTGCGTCTCGTCGCGTAGGCTACGGCCGCGAGAACGCGGATCCGAAAGAGGAGAGAGATGTCCGACTACACGCACAAGAACCTCGGCGACGTGAAGGACTCGGCGCCCGAGTTCGGCTTCGGTGAGCTGGCCGAAGCGCGCTTCGCCAAGGACGCGCTCGACGCCGAGCGGACCGGGATCAGTCATCTGACGCTCAAGCCCGGCAAACGGATCCCGTTCGGCCACAAGCACGACGAGGCCGAGGAGATCTATGTGGTGATCGCCGGTTCGGGACGGATCAAACTCGACGACGAGATCGTCGAAGTCGTCGAGCTCGACGCGATCCGCGTCTCGCCGGAGGTCGCCCGTGGTTTCGAGGCCGGGCCGGAAGGAATCTCGGTGATCGCGGTCGGCGCCCGTCACGACGGTGACGGCGAACTGCTGCAGGACTGGTGGACCGACTGATGTCCGGGGCCGAGATCGAGGGCGTCGAGGGGATGAAGGCGATCATCGGCAAGGAGCTCGGGCCGAGCGGGTCGCGCACCGTCAGCCAGGCCGACATCGACGCGTTCGCCGAGGTCTCCGGCGACCACCAGTGGATCCACGTCGACCCGGAGCGGGCGAAGACCGAGAGCCCCTACGGCACCACGATCGCCCACGGCAACCTGACCTTGTCGCTCGCCGACGGCTTCCGCAAACAGCTGATGCAGGCGACCGGCTTCGCGCTCGGCGTCAACTACGGCTGGAACAAGGTGCGCTTCCCGGCCCCGGTGCCGGTCGACAGCCGGATCAGCGCCACCGCCGAGCTGGTCTCCTTCGACGAATTGGAGGGCGGCTGGTGGCAGGCGGTCACCAAGTTCACGATCACCGTCGACGGCGCATCGAAGCCGAGCTTCGTCGGCGAATCGGTCACCCGCCTCCTGGCCCCGCCGGAGTGACCAGGTTGATGGGCCGAAAAGTCCTCTATATCAGGACTTTTCGGCCCGTCGACGCGGCTACCGGCCGGTGAACTCCGGCTTTTCGCCGGAGAAGAAGGCGGTGACGCCGAGGCGGGCGTCCTCGGTGGCCATGCTGTCGGCGATCCCGTGGCGCTCCAGCTGGAGGTGCTCGGTGATCGAGTTCTCGAGGCTGACACCGACCAGGCGCTTCGCCATCTTCACGTAGTGGGGGGCGAGCCCGGCGAGCTTGGCGGCGCGCTCGCGGGCGCGCCCGATCAGGTCGTCCCCGGGGACGACCTCGCTCACCAGGCCCATCTCGAGCGCTGCCGCGGCGGACAGGTTGGGGTCGTCGAGGAGCAGCTCGAGCGCTTTCGCCGGACCGAGCACGCGGGGGAGGAAGTAGGTCATGCCGCCGTCGGGGGAGGCGCCGATCCGCCCGTAGGCGGGGGCGAAGAAGGCGCTGTCGGCGGCGATCCGCAGGTCGCAGGCGAGCGCCAGGGAGAAGCCCGCGCCGGCCGCAGGGCCGTTGACCGCGGCGACCACCGGCACCTCGATCCGGCGCAGGTCGACGATCGCGGTGTGGAGGGCCTCGGCGCCGCGGCGGACGTCGGCGGAGATGTCGAGTTCCCCCGCTTCCATCCCTTTGCGAAACCAGGTGACGTCGCCGCCCGCGCAGAAGGCGGGGCCCGCCCCGGTGACGATCAGCGCCCGGATCGGCGCCCGGTCGGCGAGCCAGGCCGTCGCCGTCATCAGCTCCTCGATCAGCTCCGGGCTCATCGCGTTGAAGGCGTCGGGCCGGTTCAGGGTCAGCGTGCCGAGGTCGCCCTCGATCTCGATCTGCAGCGTGTTCAGCTCCGGTGGGTCGATCATGGCGGCAGCCTACCCTTTGGTCGATGGCCAAGGAGAACGGAAAGGGGGCGCTCGGTCGCGCCGAGCGGATCGCCGAGCAGCGCCGCCGGCTGCCCGACCAGCCCGGCGTCTACCTCTTCTACGGGGGGGACGACGAGCTGCTCTACGTCGGCAAGGCGCGCTCGATCAAAAAACGGATCGCCTCGCACTTCAGCGGCGGCGAGCCGCGCCTGACCAGCCGCATCGAGCGGATCGACACGCTGGTCACCGCCAACGAGGCCGAGGCGCTGCTCGCCGAGCAGAGCTTCATCAAGCGCCACCGGCCGCGCTTCAACATCCGCCTGCGCGACGACAAGTCCTACCCCTACGTCGCGGTCAGCCTCGACGAGGACTACCCGCGCGTCTACTTCACCCGCGAGAAGCACCGTGCACATCGCGCCTACTTCGGCCCCTTCTCCAGCGCCAAGCGCCTGCGCGAGACGCTCGACCTGCTCGGCAAACTGTTCCAGTTCCGCACCTGCGAGGGGGCCGAGCCGGGCCGCCGCTCCGGCAGCCCCTGCCTCGACTACTACATAAAACGCTGCGGGGCGCCCTGCGTCGGCCACGTCAGTCAGGAGGAGTACCGGCGCAACATCGAGGCGATCGTCGACTTCCTCTCCGGCCGCTACCGACAGGTGGAAAAGGAGCAGGAAGCGAAGATGGAGGAGGCGGCGGGCGCCGAGGAATTCGAGCGCGCGGTGATCTACCGCGACCGCCTCAAGGCGATCCGCTCGCTGTTCGAGCGCCAGCGGGTGGCGGGCGGCACGGTCGGCACCGCCGACCTGATCGGCGTCGCGGTCGAGGGGGCCGACGCCAACGCCCAGGTCTTCCAGGTCCGCGACGGCATCCTCGCCGAGCGCCAGAGCTTCTACCTCGAGAACGAAGGCGAGCGCGACCTCGCCGAGGTGACCGAGGAGTTCATCGGCCAGTACTACTCGGCCTCGCCCTCGATGCCGCGGACGATCATCGTCGGCCCCTACCTGCGCGAGCGCGCGCCGACGATCGCCGCGGCGCTGAGCGAGCGCCGGGGCTCCCCGGTCGAGGTGCGCGCCGCCGAGCGGGGCGACAAACGCCGCCTCCGCGAGCTCGCCGAGCGCAATGCCCGCCTCGCCCTCGACCAGGACCGCCTGCGCCGCGAGCACCGCCGCGCCCGCCGGGTCGAGTCGCTCAGCGCGCTCGCCGAGGCACTCGGCCTGGAGGAGCTGCCGGTGCGGATCGAGGGCTTCGACATCTCGACGATCGGCGGCGAGCACACGGTCGCCTCGATGGTCGTCTTCGAGGGCGGGGCGCCGAAGAAGTCCGACTATCGCCGCTTCAAGGTGCGCGGTGACCTGCGCGAGGAGGTCCACCGCGGCCCTGACGACTTCGCCTCGATGGAGGAGGTGCTGACCCGGCGGCTCAACCGCTACCTCGAGCAGGTCGACCTCTCGCCGCACGACGGCAAGCGCGACTCCAGCTTCTCCTCGCTGCCCTCGATCGTCCTGATCGACGGCGGCAAAGGCCAGCTCGCCACCGGGATCCGCGCCCTGCAGCCGCTGGTCGAGCGCGGCGTCACCGTGATCAGCCTCGCCAAGCGCGAGGAGGAGGTCTTCGTCCCCGGCCGCTCCGAGCCGATCTCACTGCCCCGCTCCTCGGAGGCGAACCAGCTGCTGCAGCGGGTCCGCGACGAGGCCCACCGCTTCGCGATCGAACACCACCGCGGCCGTCGTGACCGGGCGATGACCGGCTCGGTGCTCGACGAGCTGAAGGGGATCGGCCCGGTCCGCAAGCGCGCCCTGCTGCAGCATTTCGGCTCGCCGGAGCGGTTGCTCGCCGCCAGCCGCGAGGAACTCGAGTCGGTGCCCGGCCTGCCTGGCAAAGTAGGGCGGGAGATCCACGAGCAGCTGAACCGGATTGGCTAGGGACGCCGACATCGCCGCGCCGCCCGCCGCCCCC
>DASZZB010000109.1:0-13867 GCA_035545115.1 Solirubrobacterales bacterium
CGTTCGCAGTTAGCTCCGCATACCGGAGCTAACTGCGAACGCCACCGGGGTGGGTGGGAGGGGGCGGCGGCGAGGCGCGAGGGCTCGGTCCACGACCACGCCGGGACCTCGGATCGTCTACTACTGGCCGACCGTCTCGGGGGCGGACTCGACCTGCTCCTCGTCGCCCGCCTCCTCGGGATCCGCCTCGGGCGGCAGGGCGCCGCCCCGCTCGGTCCCGGCGATCAGTTCGTCGGCGGTCTTGCCCTCGGGGATGAAGCCGGACCTCATGCCGAAGTAGATCGCCTGGGGGTGGTGGGCGACGATCGCCACCGTCGACTGCTCGGGCATCACCGCGTAGCCGCCCGAGAGCGTCATCCCGATCTGCTCGAGGTCGAGCAGGCGCCAGACCTTCTCGTGCTCGGACTGGTCCGGACAGGCCGGGTAGCCCCAGGAGTAGCGACGACCCTGGTCGAGCGGGATGCCGAGCCCGCGGCGCACTTCCGAGTGCAGCCACTCGGCCAGGCCCTCGGCGGACTGCACGCCGAGGCCGTGCGTGTAGTACTGCTCGGTCACCTCGCCTTCGGCGTTCAGGCGGTCCATCAGCTCGGTCACCTCGGCGCCGACGGTGACCCCCTGCAGGGCGACGATGTCGCGCTCGCCGGAGTCGATCGGCCGGTAGAAGTCGGCGAGGCAGATGCGGTCGTGCTTCGGCTGGCGCGGGAAGACCAGGCGCTCCAGCTCGACCTCGGGGTCCTCGGGGTCGAAGACGACCAGCTCGTTGCCGTCGGCGTTGCAGGGGAAGTAGCCGAGCCGCGCCTTCGGGTGCAGATAGTCCTGTTCCCGCCACATCCGCTCGAGCCGCGGCACGAAGCCCTCCTCGCCGTCGTGGCCCTCGACCAGCTGCCGCCACGCCTCGCCCTTGATCCCTTTGCCGCCCCAGTGCAGCTTGAACAGCACATGGCGGTCGAGGTAGGGGAAGACATCGTCGAGGTCGACGTCGACGTCGCGCACGCCGAGGTAGGGCGGGGTGGGGATCGGGTTGTCGGTGGCGGCCGCCGAGCGGGCGCTGTCGTCGGTGGTCGGCGGGCCGTCGTCCCGGGTCACGGGTTTCTCGCGCAGCGCCTTCGCCTCGGCGCGGATCCGCTCGACCAGTGCCTCCCGGGCCTCGACGTCGACCAGCGCGTCCATCATGTCCAGCCCCTGGAAGGCGTCCTTGCAGTAGAAGACGCCGGGCGCGTAGACCTCGTCGGATTCGCGCCCCTTCGGGTAGAGGGTGCGGCGGCCGAAGTCGCGGTTGATCGCGGCGCCGCCGATCAGCACCGGGAAGTCGAGCCCTCGCTGGTGCAGCTCGGCGACGCAGGTCGGCATCTGCTTCGAGGTCGAGACCAGCAGCGCCGAGAGGCCGATCGCGTCGGCCTCGTTCTCCACCGCCGCGTCGATGATCGCGTCGACCGGGACCTGCTTGCCGAGGTCGATCACCGTGTAGCCGTTGTTGGTGAGGATCGTGTTGACCAGCGACTTGCCGATGTCGTGGACGTCGCCGAAGACGGTCGCGATCACGACCTTGCCCTTGGTGTGGCCGTCGATCCGGTCGAGGTAGTTCTCCAGCTGCGCCACCGCGCGCTTCATCACTTCGGCCGACTGCAGGACGAAGGGCAGGATCAGTTCGCCCGCGCCGAATTTGTCGCCGACCTCCTTCATCGCCGGCAGCAGCACCTCGTTCAGGGTCGGCACCGCGCCGATCTTCTCCACCGACCGGTCGATCCACTCCTCGACCCCGTCCTTCTTGCGCCGCAGGATGTGCCAGTGGAGCGCCTCCTCGGGCTCCATGCCGGCGGTCGGGTCGGCGGCCTCGGCCTCGCTCTCCGCGCCTTTCGACTCGAAGTGGGAGATGAACCGCTCCAGCGCGTCCTCGCGCCGGTCGAAGACCAGGTCGTTCGTGAGCTCGCGCTCCTCGTCGGGGATCTCCGCGTAGGGCGTGATGTGGTTCGGGTTGACCATCGCCAGGTCGAGCCCGGCCTCGACGCAGTGGTGGAGGAAGACCGAGTTGAGCACCGCGCGGGGCCGCGGGCTGACCCCGAAGGAGACGTTGGAGACGCCGAGCGAGGTCTTCACGCCGGGGAGCTCGGCCTTGATGCGGCGGATGCCCTCGATCGTCTCGACCGCCGAGGGCCGCCACTCCTCGTCGCCGGTGGTCAGGGTGAAGGTGAGCGCGTCGAAGATCAGCGCTTCGGGGTCGAGGCCGTGCTCGTCGCAGGCGATCTCGACGATCCGCCTGGCGATCTCGACCTTGCGCTCGGCCGTCTTCGCCATGCCGACCTCGTCGATCGTCAGCGCGATCAGCGCGGCGCCGTGTTCCTTCGCCAGCGGCACGACCAGGTCGGCCTTGTCGCGGCCCGCCTCGAGGTTGATCGAGTTGACGATCGCCCGGCCCGGGATCTGCTCGAGCGCCGCCTTGATCACCTCGGGTTCGGTCGAGTCGACCTGGATCGGCGCCGGCTGGGTCAGCGAGACCCGCTTCACGACCGCGGTCATCTGCTCGTCCTCGTCCTGGCGCTCGGTCAGCGCGACGCAGACGTCGAGCACGTGGGCACCGCCTTCGACCTGGTCTTCGGCGACCTGGACGAGCCCGTCGTAGTCGTCGGCGAGCAGCAGTTCCTTCGCTTTTTTCGAGCCCTGCGAGTTGACCCGCTCGCCGATCAGCGTCGGGCGCGGCTCCTGCACCAGCGGCGTCGAGGTCATCATCGAGGAGACTTCGATCGGGCCCGGCGCGGGACGGGGGGAGGCGGGGCGCGCCTCGCCGATCCGCTCGCGGATCGCGCGGATGTGTTCCGGGTTGGTGCCGCAGCAGCCGCCGACCACGCCGACGCCGTAGCGCTCGACGAACTCGCCGAGCGTCGCCGCCAGCGGCCCCGGCTCTTCGGGGAAGATCGTCTCGCCGTCGGGGCCCTGCAGCGGCAGCCCCGCGTTGGGGATGCAGTGGACCGGCAGCGGGCTGGTCTCGCCGAGGAAGCGGATCGCGTCGCGCATGTCCTCGGGGCCGGTCGAGCAGTTGAGCCCGACCACGTCGACGTCGAGCGCGGTCAGCGTGGTCAGCACCGAGCGGATGTCGGTGCCGAGCAGCATCTTGCCGCCGTTCGGCAGCAGCGAGACGCTGATCTGCAGCGGCAGCGCCCGGCCGGTCTGCCGGAACGCCTCGCGGGCGCCGAAGATCGCCGCCTTCACCTCGAGGATGTCCTGAGCGGTCTCGATGATGATCAGGTCGGCGCCGC
Organism: Solirubrobacterales bacterium; assembly: GCA_035545115.1. Classification (GTDB taxonomy): domain Bacteria; phylum Actinomycetota; class Thermoleophilia; order Solirubrobacterales; family 70-9; genus VAYN01. The sequence continues at coordinate 3,255 of DASZZB010000109.1, forward strand.
CTTCGACCAGCCCGGTCGCCTGCTCGGCGAATACCTCTGCCAGGCGGCCGAAGGAGATGTCGCCGAGGGTCGGGTCGGTGGAGGCGGGCAGGAAGCCGGTCGGGCCGATCGAGCCCGCGACGAAGCGATCGGGACCCGCCGCCCGGCGGGCGATCTCGGCGGCCTTGGTGTTGATCTCCAGCGTGTGCTCGCCGAGTCCCCACTCCTCGAGCTTCAGCCGCGAGCCCTGGAAGGTGTCGGTCTCGACCACCTCGGCGCCGGCCTCGAGCATCGAGGCGTGGACCCCCTCGATCACGTCGGGCCGGTTCAGGACCAGCGCCTCGTGGCACTTGCCCTGCAGCCCGCCGTAGTCCTCCTGGGTCAGGTCGAACTGCTCGAGCGTCGCCCCCATGCCGCCGTCGAAGACGACGACCCGCTCCTTCACCGCCGCCATGTAGTCGCGCTCAGCCACGAGTCCCACAGGCTACCGAGCGCGCCCAGCTGTTCCTTTCCACTGGTATCCCGGCAAAAAGAACAGCTGGCCGGAGGTCGGCCGGTGGTGCTAGCGGCGAAGGCCGAGGCGGCGGCGCCAGTCGCGGCCGTTGATCAGCGCGATCATCCGTGAGATCAGGCCGCGGCGGCCGCGCGTGTAGGGGTACCAGGTCGGTTCGCGCCTGCCGCCGAAGCGGGTGATCACCAGCGACTCGGTGCGGCAGAACTTGCGGATCCCCTGGGCGCCGTGGCGATAGCCGATCCCCGACTCCTTCCAACCGCCCATCGGCACGTCGGAGGCGAAGTAGTTGACCAGCACGTCGTTGACGTTGACGGCGCCGCACTCGACCCGACGGGCCACCCGTTCGGCGGCGGCGCGCTCGCCGAAGACCGAGCCGGAGAGCCCGTAGCGGGTGTCGTTGGCGAGCCGCAGCGCCTCCTCGGCGTCGCGCACCTTCATCACCCCGACCACCGGGCCGAAGGTCTCGTCGCGCATCACCTTCATCGAGTGGTCGACGTCGACCAGCACGGTCGGCTCGAAGTAGTCGCCGGGGCCGGGGACGCGCCTGCCGCCGGTCAGCGCGCGGGCGCCGTTCGCCAGCGCGTCCTCGACCTGGGCCTCGACGATCGCCGTCTGGTTGGGCGAGGTCATCGCGCCGACGTCCATCGGATCACGGGCGTCGTCGGCGCCCTGGCGGAGGCGGCCGACCTCGGCGGTGAGCTTGGCGAGGAACTCGTCGTAGGCGGGCTCCTCGACGTAGATCCGCTCGACCGAGATGCAGACCTGGCCGGAGTTGAACATGCCGCCCCAGGCGGCGGCGTTGGCGGCGCGGTCGAGGTCGGCGTCGCGCAGCACGATCATCGGGTCCTTGCCGCCGAGCTCGAGGCTGACCGGGGTCAGCGTCTCGGCGGCGCGCGCCATCACCTTGCGCCCGGTCCGATCGGACCCGGTGAACTGGATGAAGTCCACGCTGTCGACCAGCGCGCCGCCGGTCTCGCCGATCCCCTGGACGACGTCGAAGACGTCGGGACCGCCGATCTCGCGCTTCCACGCTTCGACCACCTCGGCGAGGCCGAGCGGCGTGAACTCGGACGGCTTGATGACGACCGCGGCGCCCGCCATCAGCGCCGGGATCGCGTCGCCCAGCGAGAGGATCAGCGGGAAGTTCCAGGGGCTGATGATGCCGACCACCGGGTAGGGCCGATACTGGATGCGGAGCTTCTTCGCGGCGAGCAGGGGGGAGTGGGGGCGGACGCTCTCCTCGCCGATGAACTTGGCCGCCTGGGTGCCGTAGAAGTTGATCGTGTCGGCCAGGTAGGCGGGCTCGTTGGAGGCGTCGGCGCGCACCTTGCCGGTCTCCCTCTGCATCGTGTCGAGCACCCGGTCGGTGTTGTCGAGCAGCCAGTCGCGCAGCTTGCCGAGCCAGTGGTAGCGCCCCTCGATCCCCATCGCCTCCCAGTCGGGCTGGGCGGCGCGGACCCGCGCCACGGTCGCCGCGACCGCTGCGGGCGGATCGACCGGGAGCCGCGCGATCGTCTCGCCGGTCGCCGGGTTCAGGACCTCCAGGGTCTCTGGTCCGCCGCTCGGTGCCCCACCGTTCGAGCCCTCGGTCTCGGTGCTGGTCCCCACGGTGCCGCTCTCCATGCTCGCTCCTCCGTCCCCTTTGGCTGGTCAGCCAACTTTAGCCGGGGGCGGCGCCGATGTGTGACGGCTACTTCTTGCGCTTGATTTCGACGATTTCGCCGGCGCCGTTCACTTCGGTTTCCGGCAGGGCGGTCGAGATGTCGGTGACGAAGGAGCCGCCGGGGGCGGCGCCGTTCGCGGTCTTCGCCTTCGCTTCGCCGCTCAGCCCGGCGTCGATCGCGTAGCCGAGGGTGTACCTGCCGGGGCGCACGGCGCTCAGCTTCCAGATCGCTTCCACCGTCTTGCCCGGTTTCAAGGCGCCGAAGGAATAGGTTCGCCCGGCAGCCGTCTCGGCGCCCCCCGGCTCGGAGGAGCCGGCCAGGCGCGGGTAGGTGGCCGACAGCACCCACACCGGGCGATCGGGGCCCGAGAGGCCCGGCTGGGGGTCGTGGACCGCGAAGGGGATCTGGGCCGCTTCGCCTTCCTTGCCCTCGATGTTCACGGTCACGGTCAGCGCCGGCACCGTCTTCTTCCCCGTGTTGCGCACGCCGATCTTCAGCAGCGACGTCTGGCCGATGAACTGGTGCGCCGGGAAGCTCGCCCCGGTCACCTGGACCTGATAGTTCCCCGGCTTCTGGTTGGAGTCCGAGGACGAGCCGCCGCAGGCAGCGAGCAGGGCCGCCACGGCCAAAGCCGCGGAACCCGCCGCGACGGCTCGAAGGCGGGCACCCCGGCGTGGTGTTCCGGTCCCCCGCAAAGCGTCGCGAACATAGCACGGGGAATCCCCGCAACCGAGCCACTTTCGAGGACCTCGGCCGGGTTAGCGCGATCTCAATATGCGGCTAACGGAGCGGGCCGATCGATCCCATAGACTTGCCGCCGGAAGAGTGGGGTCGCCGCGTCCGGAAGGCGTGGCCGACTGGAGGAGCAGATGGTCGGATCCGCGGTGAACAGGGCGTTCCTGCCCGCCAAGTCGGTCTTCGAACAGGTCGGGGAGCTCGTACTCCTGACCGGTCGCACGATCGCCTCGGCGGTGCGTGCCCCCTACCCCTACGGCGAGGAGTTCATCGGCCAGTTCCTCTTCGCCCTGCAGCTCTGCTGGTTCCCGCTGCTGGTCTCGACCGTGGCGATCAATTTCGGCGCCCCCGGCCTGCAGGCGGCCAACTTCCTCACCCTGTTCGGCGCGATGGACCGGCTCGGCGGCTTCTTCGTGCTCGCCGCGATCCGAGAAATCGGCCCCTTCGTCACCGGCGTCTGCGTCGCCGGGATCGCCGGCACCGCGATCACCGCCGACCTCGGCGCCCGCAAGATCCGCGAGGAGCTCGACGCCCTGCAGGTGCTCGGCGTCGACCCGATCAAGAACCTCGTCGTGCCGCGCTTCCTCGCCCTGATGCTGATCACCGGGCTGCTCGACATCTTCGCGGTCGTCGCCGGGCTCTCCGGCGGCATCCTCACCGAGCTCCTCTACCACCAGTCGCTGGGCGGGTTCTTCGCCACCCTCTTCGAGCAGGCCTCGGTCACCGACCTCTGGGGCTCGGTGGTCAAGTGCACGCTGTTCGGCGCGATCATCGCGATCGTCTGCTGTTACAAAGGCATGACGGCCTCGGGAGGGGCCGCCGGGGTCGGCCGGGCCGTCAACGAGGCGGTGGTGATCTCCTTCCTCGCCATCTTCGCCTTCAACTACGTCTTCACCCAGACCCTGCTGGCGACCAACCCCGAACTGCAGACGATCCGGTGAGGGGCGGGCACCGATGAACGCCTGGCTCGAAGTCCCGCGCGGCTGGCTCGACTCGCTCGGCGAGATCGCCCGCTTCGGCGGCCGCGTCTCGATGCTCGTCTACTCGGGCCGCGTCTTCCGCTTCTTCGGCGAGGCGCTGCGCCAGGCCGGGATCCTGATCCTCGGCTCGGCGATCGTCATCTGGGGCCTCGTCTTCGTGCTCGGCCTGCAGTGCGGGATCGAGGGCGCCTACCTGCTGCGCGCCAACGGCGCCCCGCCCTACGCGGGGGTCTTCTCTGCCTGGTGCGACCTGCGTGAGATCCTGCCCTACGCGTTCGGTTACATGCTCTCGGCCAAGGTCGGGACGGGGATCGTCGCCGAGCTCGGCGCGATGCGGATCTCCGACGAGATCGACGCGCTCGAGGTGATGGGCGTGCCGCCGGTCACCTTCCTCTGCGCCACCCGCCTGCTCGCCGCCTGGATCGCCTTCCCGTTCATGTACCTGGTGGCGATCGGCGTCATGTACCTGGCCAGCTACATCGCCGTCGTCAAGCAGATCGGCGATGTCTCCTCGGGTGGCTACCTGCTGATCTTCTGGCAGTTCCAGAACCCCCCCGACGTCATCTTCAGCCTGATCAAGGGGATGGTGATGGCGACGGCGATCGTGTTGGTCGGCTGCTACTACGGCTACACGGCCTCAGGCGGACCGGTGGGGGTGGGGACCGCGACCGCCAAATCGATGGTCCTGAACATCGTCTTAGTCCACATCATCGGCATGCTTGGGACCCTTGTCTTCTGGGGGGCCAACCCCCGTGCCCCGATAGGAGGGTGAACGTTATGGCGAACGGCGAGGAAGAGCGCTTCAACGAGATCGAGGAGGAGGAGCACGAGGCGGAGGCGGAGACGAGCGCCGAACTGGCCGAGACGAGCGACGCCGTGCCTCCGGCACCCTCGGCGACGGTCGGCCACCCGGAAAGTGCGACCGGTGAGGGTCCCTATGTGAGCGAGGACGGCGCGATGATGGGCCGTGACTTCGTCATCCCCGGCGTCGATCCGCGCGAGCACGACCCCTACCGCTTCCACACCGGCCGCAAGCGCGACCACGGCGGCGAGGACGCGATCGAGATCGTCGACCTGGTCAAGCAGTTCGGCCGCGCCCGCATCCTCAACGGCCTCAACCTCGGGTTGCCCGAAAACCAGGTCTCGATGGTGCTGGGCCCCTCGGGGACCGGCAAGAGCGTGCTGATCAAGCACATCGTCGGGCTGCTCTACCCGGATTCGGGCGACGTCCTCGTGCACGGCGAATCGATCCCGAACATGACCGACGACGAACTCTTCGAGGTGCGCAAAAAGTTCGGCCTGCTGTTCCAGGACGGCGCCCTCTTCGGCTCGATGAACATCTACGACAACGTCGCCTTCCCGCTGCGGCAGCACACCGACAAAAGCGAGGAAGAGATCGGCGAGATCGTCAACCGCCGGCTCAAAGAGGTGGGGCTCGCCGAGGCGACCTACAAGATGCCGAACGAGCTCTCCGGCGGGATGCGCAAGCGGGCCGGCTTCGCCCGGGCGCTGGTGCTGGAACCGGCGATCGTGATGTTCGACGAGCCCGATTCGGGGCTCGACCCGGTCCGCACCGCGCTCCTCTGCGAGCTGATCCGGGAGATCCACGCCGAGAACGGCGGCTGCTACCTGGTGATCAGCCACGACCTCAACACGGCGCGGCGGATCGCCGACTTCATCGCGGTGCTGTGGAGCGGCAAGATCGTCGAGTCGGGCCCGAAAGAGGAAGTCTTCGACTCCTCCAACCCGTTCGTCAGCCAGTTTCTCCACGCCGACGTCACCGGCCCGCTGACTATGGACTGAGCCGAGTCGGTGGGGCGCCGTCGCCCGTTCGGGGCGATCGCCGCGTGGTCGGTACGCCATGCCCGCGCGGTGCTCGTCATCGCCGGTGTGGTGGCGGTCGCGGCCGCCGTCGCGGCGACCCAGGTCGATACCGACGCCGGCCTCGGCACGCTGGTCGGTAAGAGCGACCCCACGTATGAAGCGACGCAGCGGGCGCGGGCCGAGTTCGGCGAAGAACCGGTGGTCGTCCTGGTCGAGGGCAGCCTGCCGAAGCTGCTGCTGAGCAAGGACATCCTGCGGCTGACGCGGCTCGAGGGCTGCCTCTCGGGCAAGGTCCCGAAGGGGGTGAAGCCGCTGCCCGGCGCCTGCGCCGAGATCGCCGCGATGGACCCGGTCACCTTCCTCGCCGGCCCCGCGACCTTCCTCAACGAGGCGGTGGTCCAGATCGACGCCCAGCTCGAACGGCTGTCGAGGAACCTGCCGCCGGAACGGTTCCGCGAATACCTGCTCGAGGTGGCGACCAGATATGGGATCACCTCGGCGCCCTCGATCGAAAACGAAGAATTCGTCGCCACCGCCGTCTTCGACCTGGCGAAGGCACGTGGGACGCCGAAGGCGCGCCTCGCCTACCTCTTCCCGAACTCGCACGCGGCCCAGATCGTGATCCGGCTGCGGCCGGACCTGAGCGAAGCCGAACGCCGGCGGGCGATCGGCCTGATCAAGGAAGCGGTAGGCGAAACGACCCCGCGCAAGCAGTGCGCCGAAGCAGGGAAGGCCAAGCCGTGCTTCGTCCTCGCGGGCGGCGAATACGTGGTCTCCGGCGCCCCGGTCGTCGTCGACGCGGTCGCCCAGGCGCTCAAGGACGCCCTGCTCCTCCTCTTCGCGGTGGCGATCGTCGTCATGGCCCTCGTCCTCCTCCTCGCCTTCCGCAGCACCTTGAGGCTCCTGCCCCTGGCGCTGGCCCTGGCGTCGGCCGCCCTCGTCTTCGGCCTCCTCGACCTGGTCGGCGGCTCCCTCACGATGGCGTCGGTCGCGGTCCTGCCGATCCTGATCGGCCTCGCCGTCGACTACGCGATCCAGTTCCAGGCGCGCCTCGACGAGGTGCAGGCCACCGGCGCCTCCGGCGAATCGGCGGCGCGCACCGCCGCCAACCTCTCCGGCCCGACGATCGCCACCGCCTGCCTCGCAACCGCTGCCGGCTTCCTCGTCCTCCTCTTGTCGCCCACGCCGATGGTCCGCGGCTTCGGCGTCCTGCTGGTCGTCGGCGTCCTTTTGGCCTTCATCCTGGTGATGACCGCCGGATTCGCGGCCTTAGGTCTGCGTCGCAGCCCGTCTAGACAAATCCCTCCACCGGGCGGGTGGCGCCGTGGGGGGGACCATCCCGAGGAAGCTTCAGCTACCGGAGGGATGGTGGGCCCCCACGGCGACAGGACCCGCCCGTTGCAGAGGCTTGTCTCGCTGGCAATCAATCGCCCCGCCCTCATCCTGTCCATCGGGGTGGCGCTCGCCACCATCGGCTGGGCCCTAGGCACCCAGATCGAAACCGTCAGCGAAGTCCGCCAGCTCGCCCCCCACAGCCTCGGCGCGGTCGAAGACCTGAACACCTACGAGGACGCGACCGGCACCACCGGCTCGCTCGAAGTCCTGGTCGAATCCCCCCGCCTGACCTCCCCGGCGACGATCGAATGGATGGCCGCCTTCAAGCGCCGCGTGCTGAAGGCCGACGACGTGACCGCCGGCCCGGCGCTCTCCGACTTCCTCACCCGCGGTGAAGGCAAGGTGACCGAGTCCGGCATCGAAGCCACCCTGGCGGCGCTTTCCCCGTACTCGCTGCGCCAGGTCGCCCCGGTCGACCCGCAGACCGGCAGGGTGGGCCATGTCGCCCTGCTCAGCTTCGGGATCCGCTCGCAGACGCTCGCCGAGCAAGAGCGGCTGATCGACAGCGTCCGCGCCGAGATCGGCGATCCCCCGCCGGGTACCGAGGTGAGGCTCGCCGGGCTCCCGGTGATCGCCGCCGAAGCCGCCTCCGAACTGTCGTCGAGCCGCTACTGGCTCGCCCTCGCCGGGCTCGGCGCGGTGGCGCTCGTCCTGCTGGTGCTCCTGCGCTCGCTGCGCCGCGCCCTCGTCCCGCTCCTGCCGACCCTGCTCGCCACCGGCTGGGCCTCGCTCCTGATCTGGCTGACCGGCATCCCGCTCAACCCGATGTCGGCGGCGCTCGGGGCGCTGACGATCGCGATCGCGACCGAGTTCGCGGTGATCCTCTCCGGGCGCTACGAGCAGGAGCGCTCGACCGGCGCCGGTGTGGCCGACGCGCTCCGCCGCGCCTACGCGCGCACCGGCGCCGCCGTCCTCGCCTCGGCGCTCACCGCGATCGCCGGCTTCGCCGTGCTGGTCGTCTCCGACATCCAGATGCTGCGCGACTTCGGCGCGGTCACCGTGATCGACCTCGCCGCCGCGCTGCTCGGCGTGATCTTGATCCTGCCGGCGACGCTCACCTTGCTGGAGCACCGGCGGCCGGGAGCGTCGGCAGCGTGAAAGGCGCCACCAACCGCTACTCGATCGCGGTCGGGCTGATCTTCCTGGTCGTGATCGGGCTCGCCACCCTCCACACCCTCGGCGGCGGCGGCGAAGACATCCTCGGCCTCGACGAACAGCCGCCCCGCTGGGCGATCCCCGAGTTCGCCGTCCCGGCCGCGGCGGGCAGTCTCGAAGGCGACGCCAACGTGTTCCAGGACGATTGCGGCAGCGCCTCGCTGCCCTGCCCCGAACGACCGCCGCGGGTCCCGGCCTGCAGGATCGCCACGCCGGGCGCGATCCGGGTCTGCGACCTCTTCGACCGGCCGCTGGTGATCTCGTTCTGGTTCGGCACCAGCAACGACTGCGAGCGCGAGCAGGATGTCGTCAGCGCCGTCGCCGAGCGCTACCGTGGACGGGTGAACTTCCTGTCGCTCGACAGCCTCGACTCGCGCGACTCGGTCCGCGAACTGGTCCGCCGGCACGGTTGGAGGATGCCGGTGGGGTGCGATCGCGACGGCGCCGTCGCGGCGCTCTTCAAGGTCGCCGCCTGCCCGACCTTCGCCTATGTCTACCCCGGCGGCACCATGCGGAGCGCCGGGATCGGCCGGCTCGGCGTCAGGGCCCTCGGGCAACATGTGGAGGAACTGCTGAACGCGACGCGGGTGGCGGAAAGGGGCTGAGATGGCGAGCGCCGAAGGGGCAAGGGTCGGGATCGATTGGGAGCCGGCGGCGACGCCAGGCTGGGTGGCTCCCCATCTGGAAGCGGAGTTCCCGGGGCTCTCGCTCGCCACGGTCGAGGTCGACGGTCGTCCCGGCCGCAGCCCGGAGCCGATCCGCCGCCGCCTCCGCGACCTCTCCGACCGCCTCTTCGGCGCCGAGGCGATCCGCCTCCGTGGCCGGCCGATCCCCTGGGCCTACCGGGTCTTCTTCCGCCAGATCGGCCTCGATCCCGACCGCGACCGCACGCCGGTCGAGCAGCTCGTGCTCGACCGCCTGCAGGAGGGGGGCTTCCGCAGCCACGGCCTGCCCGTCGATGCGCTGACGATCGCGACGATCGAGACCGGCGTCGCGCTGCGCGCCTTCGACGCCGATCGGCTCGAGGGCGAGCTCTGCATCCGCGACGCCGCCCCCGGCGAGTCGCTGCCCGGTCGCGCCTCCGAGCTGGCGGGCGGGACGTTGACGATCGCCGACGCATCCGGGCCGGTCGGGCTCCTGTTCGGCGCCACCGCGGCGGGCCGCGAGGTCGACCGCGACAGCCGCCGCATCACGATCGCCGCGATCGGCGTGGGGGCCGTGCCCGCGATTGCTGTTGAGGAGGCGTTATGGATTGCCGCCTCGGCGCTCGAGGGCGCTTAGAATCCTGTTATGCGCGGAGTACTCGAAAGAGTCCAGGTCGATGAGCGACTTGCGCGCGCCGAGCTGCGCCGCCAGGTCGGCAAGCTCGAGCTGGAGTTGGCCGGCCTCGTCGCCGAGGGGTTGGGCCGGGTCGCCGTCCCGCACCGGGTCGGCGCCGCCGGGCCACCGCGGGTGCTCGACCTCGGCGAGCTGGAGGAGTTGCGGGACGCGCTCGCCGTCCGCGTCGCCGAGGCGCGTGCCGCCCTCGCCGAGCGGGCCGCCTTCGAGGCCGGCAACCGCGAGCTGCTGACCGCCATGCTGGCGTCGCCCGCCGAGTACCACTGGCTGCGGATCAGCCGCGCCGACGTCGGCCTGCCGGGCTGCGGCCACTGGCACTCGCGGCCCGTCCTCGGCCCACTCGGGATGCTGATGGGCTGGTGGCGGGTGAAGGTCTCATCTGGATGTCCGATAGGCGGGCGGCTGGCGGCCGCGCCCCACATCCCGACCAGCGGCCCCCGGCGCCGTGGGGCTCGGCGCCGCTCGCCGAGCTGGCGATCCTGGCCGGGATCATCTGCCTCGCGATCGGCATCTTCGGCTCGCACGAGACGCTGATCGGCGTCGGCGTCGGTCTCGCCGCGGTCGGTGGGATGGAGGTGGCGATCCGCGAGCACTTCGCCGGCTACCGCTCGCACACCACGCTGCTGGCCGGCTTCGTCTTCGTCGTCGTGGTCGGCGTCCTCTTCTACGCGGCGGGCCTGGTGCTCGCCTACGCCCTGCCGATCGGCGCCGTCTGCTTCGCGCTGGCCTTTTACCTGGCCCGCCGCGCATTCCAGCGCGCCTCCGGAGGCCTCAGCTTCCGGGTCGGCGGAATGCGCGGCTAGTCAGCGGTTCCGGGGGTGGTCGGGGGACGGGAAGGGATGGGGCGTCCCGGCGGGACGAGCAAGGGACCCGGCTATCTCGGCGGCGACCCGGGCAGGCTGTGGCCGCCGCCGAGATGGCCGGGTCATGGGGGGACGGCGGGGGTCCGAGGAGGCGGCGGGGTGACCGAGAGCCGGTGGACGTGACGGAGATGCCGGGAACCTCGCGGGTGACGTGAGGAAGGAGTCG
>DASZZB010000110.1:0-12816 GCA_035545115.1 Solirubrobacterales bacterium
CTCTCGACGCGGCACTCGACCCCGGTCGCCCGCCCGTCCTCGACCAGGACCCGGCGCACGTCGACCCCGGCGCGGATCCTCGCCCCGGCGGCGACCGCCCGCGGCAGGTAGCTGACGTGCATCCCGCGCTTGGCGTCGAGCGGGCAGCCGCAGGGGCAGGAGCTGCACTGCACGCAGTCGCCCGCGTTGCGGGAGATCGGGCCGCCGCGGGCGCCGATCGCCGCCGCCCCCTCCATCGCCAGCCGGCCGTTGCGGCCCATCCGCCCGGGGTCCAGCCGGGTCACCCGCAGCGTCTCCTCGGCCTCGGCGAAGTCGGCATCCAGCTCGCGCGCCCAGCCGAGCCCGAACCGCCCGGCCCAGTCGTCGAGCACCGACTCGGGGGCGCGGAAGCAGGTGCCGGAGTTGACCACGGTGGTGCCGCCGACGACCTTCCCCACCGGCACCGGGATCCGCGGCCTTCCCGTCGCGATCGTCAGCCCGCCGTCGCGGTAGAGGCCGGCGATCGCCGCGAGCGGGTCGCGCGGATAGCTGTCGCGGTCGTAATGCCGCCCCGCCTCCAGCACCAGCACGTCGAGGCCGGTCTCCGCCAGCGTCGCCGCCGCGGCCGCGCCGCCCGCACCGGAGCCGACCACGACCACGTCGCAGTCCTCGCCCGCCCCCGTCGGCTCGGTGTCGCCGAGCGAGGCGGCCGGCTCGGGGACCGTGCCGTCGGCGAGGCCGCAGGTCGTCTCGAAGCCGATCCGCGCCCGCACCGGCTCGCTCACCGCGTAGCCGAGGGTGGCGAAGATCTTCGTCATCAGCAGCAGCTCGAGCTTCAGCGCCGAGCGCGAGCGCTCGAGCCGGCGCAGGAACCGCTCGCGCTCGTCCGGGGACATGCGGCTGAAACGGCGCGGGAAGGGGAGCCACTCGAAGGCGCGCAGGCCGAGCCGCAGCTCGAGCAGCAGGCGCGGCGGGATCACCTCGAGGAACCGGGCCACCGGTCCCGACACGTCGACGTCGCGCTCCGCCGCCGGCAGCCCGTCGATCCCGGGCGCCATCGCCGCGCAGACCGCGCCCAGGGTCCGCCGTTCCTTCTCCCCGAGGGCGCGCCCGCGGCCGGCTTCGGGCGGCCGGTCCACCCGTCCGATCAGAGCGTAGAGCCACAGCGCCAGCAGGATCAGGGAGCCGTCGACGAGGAAGCCGAGCAGGTAGGCGAAGACGTGGTCCTGGATCAGGAAGAAGGCGAGCGAGGTGAGGGACGAGGCGGCCTTGCCGGCGGCGAGCAGGAGCAGCAGCGGCCGGTAGCGGACGACGTCGGCCTGGGCGATCAGGCAGATGCCGGTGATCACCGCCAGGTAGGCGAAGCCCAGCGACAGCCACATGTACTCCTGCGTGTGCGGCGCGCGGACGTTGTCGCCGAAGATTTCGCCGAGGTCCGAGAGCACGTCGAGGACCGGGGTCGGCAGGGCGAGGTAGAGGACGCCGACGACCGCGAACGACACCGCCAGGACGCGCAAGGCGAAGACGACGAACCTTTCCGCGGCGGCTCCCTGCACGGCGCGAGCCTAACTGGCCGGCCGGCCAATGGCCAGTAGATTCTCGGTGTGGAGGAACGGGCACGCTTCCCCGGGGTCGCCGCCAAGGCCGGCCACTACGAGAGCTTCTACCTCAAGGCCTGCCGGCCCGACGGCGGGCTCGGGATCTGGATCCGCCACACCGTCCACAAGCGCCCGCGCCAGGAGCCGAGCGCCTCGATCTGGTTCACCCTCTTCGACCGCGCGGGGCCGGCGCCGCGGGCCGCCAAGGTGACGGTCCAGGCGGGCGGCCTCGCGGTCCCCGCCGGCGGCTGGATCCGGGTCGCCGAGGCGGAGATCGGGCCCGGGAGGGCGGTCGGGTCGATCGAGATCGAGACGCTCGACGCGAGCTGGTCGCTGCGGTTCGCCGGCGGCGCCGAGCCCTGCCGCTACCTGCCCGCCGACTGGCTCTACGAGGCGCCGCTACCGCGGACGAAGTTCGTCGCCCCGTTCCCCGACGCCCTCTTCGAGGGAAGCCTCGAGGTGGGGGGCGAGACGATCGAGGTCGCCGGCTGGCCGGGGATGATCGGCCACAACTGGGGCAGCGAGCACGCCGAGCGCTGGGTCTGGCTCGAGGGCACCGGCTTCGCCGACGCGCCGGGGACCTACTTCGACGCCGGCGCCGCCCGGGTCAGGCTGGGCCGCCGGGTCGGTCCCTGGCTGCCGTCGGGGATGCTGATACTGGACGGGGTCGCGCACCGCCTCGGCGGCCTCGGCGCGATCCGCACGGCGCGGATCGAGGAGTCGCCGAGCGCCTGCTCGTTCCTCCTGCCCGGCAAGGACATCGTCGTCCACGGCCGCGTCGCGGCGCCGCCGCGGGACTTCGTCGGCTGGGTCTACGCGGACCCGCGCGGCGGCGAGCACCACACCGTCAACTGCTCGGTCGCCGACCTCGAGCTGACGGTCGAGCAGCCCGGTCGTCCCGCGCGCCGGCTGACCCTCCAGGGCGGCGGCGCCTATGAGCTGGGGATGCGGGAGACCGACCACGGCGTCCCGATCCAGCCGTTCACCGACGGCTGACGCGATCCGCCGCTCTACAGGCCCGGCGGGTGGCGGGCGACGAAGCCGCTCGTCGAGGTCGGCGCGAGGTGCCAGCGGGGGCCGGTGCCGCGGGCGTCGCCGACCGTGTCCCAGCGCAGCCCGGCGATCTCCATGAAGGTGTGGCCGGCGTTGGCGTAGACGGTGATCCATTCGCCCGGCCCCGGGTCGCCCCAGCCCTCGAGCGCGCCGGAGGTCAGCGGTTCGGGGATCAGGCCGCCGCCGAAGAGGGCGAAGCTGACCGAGCCCGAGCAGTCGTAGCCGTAGGAGTAGAAAGAGCCGTGGCCGCCGCCCCAGATGTAGGGCCTGCCGACGATCGTGTTGGCGGCGTTGATCACTTTCTGCACCGCTTCCGGGGCGTCGGGTGGGGCGAGGGCGATGCCGGAGAGGAGGATCGCGGTCGAGCCGTCGTCGCTCACCCGGGTATGGGCGAAGAGCCTGCCGCCGCCGGTCTGGGGGACCTTGGTGCCGTTGCTGCCGGCCGAGGCGGGCGGCATTTCGGAGGGGTCCTTGACTTCTTCGTCGGCGGCGGGGCTCGGTTCGGACGCCGCCGCCGCTGCTTCGCGGGCGAGCTTGCGCTCGGTCGCGGCGATCCGCTTCCGCGCTTCCATCAGGACGAAGCCGTGGCCGATCGCGTCGACCGCCTTTTCGGCGCGTTCGGCGCCCAGCGCCGCGATCACCGATCCGACCGCGCCGAGGCCCGAGGAGGAGATGCCGGCGGGCGCGCCGGTCGCGCCCGCGGCGGCGGCCGCCGGACCGAGCAGGGCGGCGACCAGGAGGGCGCACGCCGGCGCCCCGGCGCGGTGCCGGAGTCGTCTGCTGCCTCTGCCGCCTACCTTTGCGATTTTGCGCGTAAAACCCATCGCCGGACCCAGACCCGGAAACCTTAGCCCCCGCCGGAGTCGCGGATGTGAAGCGACCGTTAGTTTCCATGCGCCTTGAAAATCCTCCTGATCCCGATCGCGATCGTCGCGTTCATCGTCTTCCTGATCGTCCTCGGCGCGATCGGGCTCGGCGTCGCCTTCCTCATCCTCGCCGCGCTCGGCAAGGTCTGGCGCTTCCTCACCGGCGCCAGGCGCGGGACCCGCAAGGCCGGCCGGCGGCTCGGCAGGTTCGGACGGCGGCAGCGGACCTGACGACTTCGAGGCGCCGCCGGGGATCCGCTTCGGCGCACTCTCCTACGGTCGCTCCGCGTCGGGGGAGCCTTCTCGGATCGTGAGCTTGCCGACCTCGAGGTCGTCGATCGTCAATTCCTCGATCTCGACCTTCTCGAAAGTGGCGCGGCCGACCTTGAGGCGGCGCACCGAGAGCCGGCCGATCGCGAAGCCGCCGACCGCCGCCGCGCCGACCGCCAGGGCGCCGACCGCCATCGCCCCGACCGCCTCGGCGCCGCGCGCCTCCATCACCGTCGCGACCGCGACGCGGGCGATGCCGCCGCGCGCCTCCTCCGGCCGGGCATCGGACCGCAGGGCGGCGAGCGGGTTACGGACCACGCGACAAACGTACCGCCTGGTCGGATGATCGATCCAGCCTGCCGGGATCGCCCCGGCCGAGGGCTGGATGGCGACGCCGGAGATGTCGGCGGAGGCGATCGAGGCGCCGGGCGAAGCGGCGGCGCGGATCCTCCCCGAAGCGGCCGAGCTGGAGGAGCAGCCGATCGCGACGACCACGCCGGGCTTCGAGGCGTTCGCAGAAAGCTTCGGTATGCGGAGCTAACTGCGAACGCCGGGACCCTTTGCGGGAGGTTGGTCACAGGGACGGGGCCTCTGGCGTGACATCCACGACCTCTTCCGCACGTCACCCACGACGTTCCCGGCGTCTCCGTCACGAGCACCGGCCCGGGGCGCCCTTCCCGCCACGACGCCCGCGTCCCTCCGGCGTCCACCCGCCGCGCCGTGGATCACGGCGCGCATCCGCCTCGGGCCACCCCCGTCTCCGCGGTGCCTGGGTCGTACAGTTGTGCCCGAGTGCCGGCTCCCGCGATCTCCGTCAAAGACCTCCGCAAATCGTTCGGCGACTTCGAAGCCGTCAAAGGCGTCGACTTCGCGGTCGACACCGGCGAGGTCTTCGGCTTCCTCGGCCCCAACGGCGCGGGCAAGACGACGACGATCAACATGCTCTGCACGCTGACCAGGCCGACCTCCGGCCAGGCCGAGGTCGCCGGCTTCGACGTCGTCACCGCCCGCGACGACGTCCGCCGCCACATCGGCCTCGTCTTCCAGGACCAGACCCTCGACGGCTACCTCAGCGCCGAGCAGAACCTGCGCCTCCACGCCGAGCTCTACGGCGTCGAAAAGGCGCTGGTCAAGCCGCGCATGGAGCAGGTGCTGCGGATGGTCGGCCTCTGGGAGCGCCGCGGTTCGCAGGTGCTCACCTTCTCCGGCGGCATGCGGCGCCGGCTCGAGATCGCCCGCGGCCTGATGCACTCGCCCCGCGTCCTCTTCCTCGACGAGCCGACGATCGGCCTCGACCCGCAGACGCGCGCCTCGATCTGGGGCTACATCCGCCAGCTGCAGCGGCAGGAGGAGATCACGATCTTCATGACCACCCATTACATGGACGAGGCCGAGTTCTGCGGCCGCATCGCGATCATGGACGGCGGCGAGATCGTCGCCCTCGACACGCCGACGGCGCTGAAGGAGGCAGTCGGGGCGGACCGGATCCGGATCGAGACCGCCGACGACGAGCGGGCGATCGCCGAGCTGCGCGAGCGCTTCGGCCTCGAGGCGACCGTCTCGGAGGGCGCGGTCAGCTTCGCCGTCGCCGACGGCGAGGAATTCGTGCCGCGGCTCTTCGCCGAGCTGGAGGTGGCGATCAAGGCGGTCAACCTCTCGCGCCCGACCCTCGACGACGTCTTCATGTCCCACACCGGGTCGACGATCCGCGACGCCGAGGAGTCGGCCTCGAAAAACCGCAACCGCGCCGCGATGCAGGCGATGGCGGGACGGCGATGAGCGAGCGCCCGCGCCTCGCCGCGATGAGCACCGAGGCCGCCGCCGCGACCGCCGGCGTCCCCACGCCGCCCACGGTCGCGGTCCGCGTCCCGCCGCGCAGCTGGCGCTCCGAGCTGCGCGCCGTGCGGATCGTCTGGCGCCGCGAGCTGATCCGCTTCCAGAAAGACCGGATGCGGATCGTCACCTCGCTGGTCCAGCCGCTGCTCTTCCTCTTCGTGCTCGGCTCGGGGCTGCAGCAGCTCTCCGCCGCCAGCACCGACGGCGTCGACCTGAAGACCTTCATCTACCCCGGCGTCCTCTGCATCTCGGTGATGTTCACGGCGATGTTCTCGGCCGCCTCGATCGTCTGGGACCGCGAGTTCGGCTTCCTGCGCGAGATGATGGTCGCGCCGGTGCGGCGCAGCTCGATCGTCGTCGGCAAGGTCCTCGGCGGCGCCAGCGTCGCCTCGTTGCAGGGGCTGATCCTGTTGGCGCTCGCCTGGGCGGTCCACGTCCCCTACAGCGTCGGCCTCGTGCTCGGCGTCTTCGCCCTGCAGCTCCTGCTCGCCTTCAGCATCACCGCCTTCGGCGTGATGGTCGCCGCGCGCATCACCCAGATGCAGTCGTTCATGGGCGTGATGCAGATGATCGTCACGCCGATGTTCTTCATCTCCGGGGCGCTCTTCCCGGTCGGCGACCTGCCCGGCTGGCTGACCGTCCTCAACCGCATCGACCCGATCACCTACGCGGTCTCACCGATGCGCACCCTCGTCTTCGACCAGCTCGACATCTCCGCCGCGGCGAGCGCCACGCTCAACCCGCCGATCACCTGGTTCGGCTGGGAGGTGCCGATCGCCCTGCAGATCTTCGCCGTCTTCGCCCTCGGGATGATCATGCTCGGCATCGCGATCGCCGAGTTCAGCGCCGGCGAGTAGCCCCCGCCGGGGGCACAGCCCGGCGGGGGGCGGCGGTAACCTCGGCCTCACGCAAGTCGAGCGAGAGGAGCGGGAGATGGAGCAGACGGTTGACTTCGAGCGGCAGGGCCGGATCGCCTTCGTCCAGTCGTGCTGGCACCGCGAGATCGTCGACCGGTGCCGCGATTCCTTCCTGGCCGAGGTGGAGGAGCGCGGCGTCGCCGCCGACCGGGTCGACCTCTTCGAGGTGACCGGCGCCTTCGAGATCCCGCTCCACGCCAAGCGCCTCGCCGACTCCGGCCGCTACCGCGCGATCGTCGCCGCGGGCCTGGTCGTCGACGGCGGCATCTACCGCCACGAGTTCGTCGCCGAGGCGGTCATCGACGGCCTCATGCGCGTCCAGCTCGACACCGGCGTGCCGGTCTTCTCGGCGGTCCTCACCCCGCACAACTTCCACGAGCACGCCGACCACCAGCGCTTCTTCCACGACCACTTTCAGGTCAAGGGGCGCGAGGTGGCGAAGGCGTGCACGGACACCGTCGCCAAGCTGGACCGCCTGCCGGTCGCCGCGTGATGGAAGTCACCCTCATGATCGAGGGCCAGGAGGACGTCACCTGGGAGGACTGGGTGGCGATCGCCCGGGCCTGCGAGCGCAGCGGCGTCGGCACCCTCTTCCGCTCCGACCACTACTACTCGGTCGACGACCGGGCCGAGCGCGGCTCGCTCGACGCCTGGGCGACGCTCGCGGCCCTCGCCGCGATCACCGAGAAGCTCCGCCTCGGGACGATGGTCTCGCCGGCCACCTTCCGCCATCCCTCGGTCTTCGCCAAGTCGGCGGCGACCGTCGACCAGATCAGCGGCGGCCGGGTCGAGCCCGGGCTCGGCGCCGGCTGGTGGGACCGCGAGCACGAGGCCTACGGGTTCGACCTGCCGGAGCTCGGCCCGCGGATGGATGCCTTCGAAGAGCAGCTGGAGATCGTCACCCGCCAGTGGGACGACGGCGCCTTCAGCTTCGACGGCGAGCACTTCCGGATCGTCGACCTCGACGCGCGGCCGAAGCCGGTGCAGCGCCCGCGCCCGCACTTCGTCATCGGCGGCTCGGGCGGGCCGCGCAGCCTGCGCCTCGCGGCGCGCTGGGCCGACGAGTACAACACCGTCTTCCGCGGACCGGAGGGGATGGCCGAGCTGCGCGGCAAGCTCGACGCGGCCTGCGAGAAGCAGGGGCGCGACCCGGCGACGCTGCCGCTCTCGGTGATGACCGGCTGGATCGTGGGGGAGACCCGCGAGGAGGTCGTCGACCGCGCCTCCCGCCTCTCCCGCTGGAAAGGCGAGGGCGACGACGGCGAGAAGTTCCTCGCCGGCCAGCGCGACGCGGTGATCACCGGCACCGTCGCCGAGGCGGTCGAGCAGCTGCGCGCGCTCCACGAGGCGGGCTGCGCCCGGGTGATGGCCCAGCACCTCCTGCACCGCGACACCGAGGCGATCGAGCTGATCGGCCGCGAGGTCGCCCCCCGCGTCGAGAGCTTCTAGATGCCCTCGGTCGAGCGGCCCGGTATTTTGGGTCGAGCGCGGTGGCGGTAGCTCAGCTGGTAGAGCTCTGGCTTGTGGTGCCAGCGGTCGCGGGTTCGAACCCCGTCCGCCACCCTTGGTCGACCTGGGGCGGAGGAGGAAGGCGCGGTCGCGGACCGAAAAGGGCCGCGTGCAAGCGTCGCAGCTTCCTCGTCGGCGACTCATGGCGCTCGCGGCGCTATCGCTCTGTGCCGCGCTCCTGGTCTCGGCCCCGGCCTGCGCGCGCGCGGCACGGCCGCCGCACCATTTCGCCCACCTGACGAGGCGCGCGATCGTCCCGGTGATCGCCGAGGCCGGCGGCGCGTCGCTCGGGGAACGGCTGCGCGGCGCCCGCGTCCGGGTCTACGCGGTCTCCCCCGGGAAGCGAGGCGCGGCGCGCCGGCGGCTGGTCGGGCGCGGCCGCACCGGCCCGGCCGGGGTCGACCTGGTGATCTTGAGGCGCAGGCGCCGACCCCGGCACCTGCTCGTCGTCGTCTCCGGTGGCAAGCTGCTCGGCAAGCGCTTCGGCGGCGAGATGAAGACGCGGCTCACGGGCCGCCGGCAGCCTGCCTTCGTCTCGCCGCTCTCCACCCTGGTGGTCGCCTACCAGGGTGACCACCGCCACCTCTCGTTGAAGGCGGCCCGGCGCGCCGTGCGTCGCTACTACCGGATCCCTTCCTTCTTCGACTTCGCCACCGACCTCGCCGACCGGCACCTCTTCGACGGCCGCCACTTCGTCCGCCGCGCCCGCTCGCACGGCGGCTTCGACCGCTACGTCACGCGCCGCGCCAAGAACCTCGAGCACAAGGGGGCCAAGGGCGCCTCGGTCGCGGGGAGCGCCTCCGGCGCCTGCTGGCACGAAGCCGCCCAGACCACGGCGGGCTTCGCCGAGCTGATGGGCTTCACCGGGGTCCCCGAACGACCGACGCTTTCCTCCTGCCCGGGCGCCGCCGCCTCCGGTGCCCCCCGGGCCACCGCCTCGGGGCTTGCCGGCAGCGTCCCGCTCCAGGTCCTCGGTCCCGCCGTCGGCGTCGCCGGCCTGATCTACAAGATCGTGGCCGGCCAGTCGACCGGCGCCGAACTGGAAGCGATCAAGAAGCAGCTGAACGAAATCCAGGCCGAACTGACGGCGATCCAGGCCGACCTCGGCGGGCTGCAGGCGCAGGTCAGTCAGGTGAACCTCAACGTGATCAACGGCAACGCCTCCGACCTGGCCGGCGACGCGGTCGAAACGATCTCCGAAATCAAGTACGCGAACGCGAAGACGCTGATCCTGCTCGGCGACGCGACCCAGATCCTCTGCGCCGGCCATCAGACCTGCGAAAAGCCGGCGTCCGGCACCAAGGACCTCGGCACGGCACTCGACCTCGCCTGCGACGACTACACCCCGACCTGCGAAGCCTTCTATTCGGAACTGTGGGAGACCGCTCGCCGGCTGAAGACCGCCAAGCCGCTGAAGGGAGTCGAAGACCTCGGCGGCTGGGCGCTCGGCTCGGCCTTCGACCGCGGCCCGGCGACCGCCGGCATCGTCCAGTACACGCTCGAGGGCGGCAGCATCGGCAGGCCCTTCTTCACCACCGCCGACGCCGCCTCGGCGCGGCTCGAGTGGGCCTACTACACGCTCTACTCGGTCCTCGACCAGAGCACCTACGCGACGGTGCTCAGCATGTCGGTCGGGCAGCCGCTGCCCGGCGCCGGCTCGGCGCACCCGCCGTCGCTGACCGTCGCCGACGTCCGCAGCTTCGTCGATGAACTGAACGCCCCGATCGGCGTGATGATCGCCGCCTTCCCGAACATGCCCGACTCCGCCGTCATCGTCACCAACGAAGGCTCGGCGACCCACGACCCGCCCTATCTCTTCTCGCAGCAGGTCGGCGGCATCGCCTCCAGGCAGCAGTACGCGGCGGAAGCGACCTACGAACTCAGTCCCTCGGCCGTCGCCGCGGGCGCCCTACCGGCGTCCGGGGGCGGCCCGATGACCACGGTCGAGACCGTCGGGACCGCGCCGATCGTCCTCACCCCGGCCGCCGCGAACGGCGAAAACTGGCAGATCCTGCCGAACCCGGGCGAACGTCGGGCGCCGCTGCCGGCGATCAGCAGCGCACCGTTCGCCGACTGGCGGCCGGCCTGGTCGGAAGCGACCGTCTCGCTGCCGCAGTGGAACGAATCGACCCACAAGGTCGAACGCAGCCAGGGTGGCATCAAGGGCCCGCTCCCCGACCTCTACGCCGAATACACCGGCGGCTCCGGCACGCAGACCGCGGGCCAGTGGATGACCGGCGAATCGGGCATCGAATCGACCCTCCTGACCCCGCGCGGCACCGGTTACCCGGCGACCGAACAGCCCTCCGGCCTGGTCGCCTACAAGGGGAAGTCGGGCACCGACGCGGCCGAACCGGGGCTCGGCTTCGTCGCCTGCACCCCGGCGGGCGACGACGAATGCCTGCTGCCGACCTGGCAGGCGCCGAAGGTCGAACCGTTCACGCAGGTCACCCAGGGCGCCACCTACAACTCGGGCTCCGGCCAGCTCAACACCGGGCTCTTCGACCTCAACGACGGCCTCGTGATCGCCAATCAACAGGGGCACGTGGCCAGCCCCGAACGCGGCTTCCCGGAAGCGCTCGAAGGGAACGAAGCCACCTTCCTCAACCAGTATCCGAACTGGACCAAGTTCACGGAACTGCGTGGCGTCCCCTTCTATGGGTTCCTCGAAGCGTTGAACGGACAGAGCTCGGGCTCGCTCGGCAACGCGGCCTACAACTCCGGCCGCCCCGTCCTCTTCGCCCGCGAACAGACCTCGAACGACTGCTTCTACTGGGACGGCTCGCTGAGCGGCGCCGCCGGCGGCGCCGGCTGTCTCGGATACCGCGACGAGAGCGGCCAGATCCTGCCCTGAGCCCGCGAGGCAGGCGGGCTGGGGGAGGGGCGCTCAGCCCGCGCGCCGGGCGCTGACGGCCGCCTTGATCTCCGCGAGGTCGTCGAGCACGTCAGAGAGGGTTGTGCGGACGAACTGCTCGAAGTCGCTCTCGCCGGCGATGCGTCCCGCCGCGCGCAGCAGCTTGGCCGAGTCGCCGCCCAGGACCGCGGCCAGGCGTTCGATCACCTCGTCCTCGGGCGGGCTCTGAAGCCCCCGCTCGATGCGCGAGAGGTTCGAGTCGGACATCGGCAGCAGATCGCCCACGGCCTTCAGGCTCATCCGCCTCTCTTCGCGCAGCTGGCGGAGGGCCCGACCGAAGGCGACCGAGCGTTGCTCTCGACTGTCTGCGCGGGGGCTGGCCATGGCTGGTCCACCCCTGTACGTCGCGCGAGGCTACGGCTCCTTGCGGCATTGCGCAAGTCGTCATGTCAGAAATTTGGGAGACTCGCCTGATTCGGTCTACGATGGCCTTGTAAAGCCGGTTGTGGGATCGGCGGAAGCAGAGGGGAGAGGGAGACATGACGCGGCAGCGGGACGACATTGCGCTGTGGATCGGCCACTCGGGGGAATTCTGTACCGACCTTGACGAAGGGGACGGATCACGAATATCCTCCCGCGCCGACGTGCCACCCCCGGAACGTGATCTGCCCGCAGCGGACGACGCTGCCCTGCGCGAGCGAGCGAGCCTCCTCGCCGCCGTGAGGCGCACCGCCGCCGAACGCGGCTACCGCGGTGCGACAGTCGAGGCGGTCGTCCGTGCCACCCGTCTTCCGCGCCACAGCTTCGAGGCGCACTTCGCCACGATCGACGACGCGATCCTCGCGGCCCAGGGGGATTTCTTCCTCCGCCTCCACCGGCAGGTCGAGCGTTCCTGCTCGGCCGATCGGCCTTGGCCCGAGCAGGTGCGCGCCGCCCTCACCATCGTCCTCGACGTCGTCACCGAAGCCGAGGCGTTGGCCCGGGTCCTCCTCGTCGAAGCACCGAGCGCCAGCTTCGCCGGGGCCCAGCGTCAGTTCGAGGCTCTCGACGGCTTCGCCGCCCTCCTCTGCGGCGGTCGCCGTCACTATCCACAGGCGGTCTCGCTCCCCGACCTGACCGAGCGCACCCTGGTCGGCGGCGTCGCCTCGATCATCACCGAAGGGCTGCTCGCCGAGGACACGCCGACCCTGCGCGGGCTGGCGCCGCAACTGCTCGAGCTGATCCTCACCCCATACCTCGGGCCCGAGCTGGCGCACAGCGCCTCGGCCTCCGACCGCCCCTCCTAGCGGCGGTTGAACGGCCCGACCGCGATCCGCACGATCTCCGGGCCGAGCTCCGGCAGCGAGCTCCGCCGCCCATGTGCGATCTCGTGTTGGATCGCCGCCCAGACCGCGCTCGCGATCGCCGGCAGGATCTCCGGCTCGAGCGGCGCGCCGAAGGCGCTGGGCACCACCCCCGGCTGCAGGAAGACGGTGAATTCGTCGAGGATCTGATCGGCGCGATCGAGCGCCACCGGCCCCGCGGTCGGCAGCCCGAAGAACGCGAGCTGGGCGAAGAGATCCCGCGTCGCGAAGAACTCGAGCAGGGCCCGCACCGCGGCCCCCACCGCCTCGGGTCGATCGCCCTCGGCCCGGAACGCCTCGGCGCCGACCCGCAGGACCTCCACCGCCACCTCCTCGAAGGCGGCGAGGAAGGCGTCGCGCTTGTTCGAGAAGAGTTTGTAGAAGGTCTGGTTCGACGTCCCCGAGGCCGCCGAGATGGTCGGGATGCTCAGTCCGCTGTAGCCGATCTCGACCGCGACCTGCGCCGCCCCTCGCACGATCCGTTCCCGCTGGCTCAGCTCCGCGCGGCTGCGGTCGCCGGCCGGCGACTCTTCCCAGGGGATGCCGGTTTCCGTCAGCGCTTCCGCCGTCGACCTGCGCGGCGGGCGCTTC
>DASZZB010000111.1:0-10688 GCA_035545115.1 Solirubrobacterales bacterium
GCCTCCGGCGCCCAGCTCACCCTCA
The DNA here is from genome assembly GCA_035545115.1 of Solirubrobacterales bacterium. Taxonomy (GTDB): domain Bacteria; phylum Actinomycetota; class Thermoleophilia; order Solirubrobacterales; family 70-9; genus VAYN01. Next base: position 26 of record DASZZB010000111.1, read on the forward strand.
GCGCGGCGATGGCACAGGGGTTCGACGAAGCGTTCTGCAGGCCGCTCGAAAAGCCGGATTCCTTCACGGCGGGGGAAGTGCTGGGGACGATCTCCTTCACGGCGACGGGGGAATGACGGGACGCGACGGTGACTCCGGGCCGCGACCCTGGCCGGGCGACGCCGCCGCCCGGCGGCTCCTCGCCGCGGTCCGGCGGGCCTGCGACGAGGGGGAGGATCTGCCGGGGCGCCTCGAGGCGGGCCTCGGCGCCGCGCTCGATCTGTTCGCCCGCGACCCCGAGCTTGCCCGCCTGCTGGCGGTGCAGCCCTATCTCGGTGGCGACGAGGAGGCGTTCGACGCCCAACAGAAGTGGATCGCTCGTTTCGGCGGGCTCCTGAGCGACGCCGCCGCCGAGGATCCCCGGGCCACCGCCGAGCCCTCCTTCGTCGCTCCCTTCCTGATCGACGGGGCGCGCTTCCAGATCGCCCGCCTCGTATTGAGTGGCGAGGGCTCTGACCTGCTCCGTCTCCTGCCGGGGATGCTCGAGGCCATGCTCGCCTATTACTACGAACCCGGCGAGCCCCGCCGCCTCGCCCGTCCGGCGCCCGGTGCGGGCGGAAGCTCGACGGGGAATGGCGGCGGGCGCGGATAGAGCCTCGATCCAGTGGCTTCCTGGCGGCCTTTCCCTGGCGGCCGGAAGAAGGCGTCGCCCCTCCGGGCGGCGACGCCGTCGCGCAGCCGGTCTCCCTGTCCGTCTCGATCGTTCACCGTCCGTCCCATCCGCGGGCTGGACGCTTCGTCTCCTCTGGTGATCATGGACACCGGCCGTTGTCATCTTGTAGTCTTGACATCCGCCGTGGTCAAGAACTCGAGACGACATTGACGCGCCCACCCGAGCCCGTCCGCCCGTGGCGGGGCATCAGTCCGCAGCGGCGGGTCGCGGAACGTCGCGAGCGGCTGCTCGACGCCGCGCTGGAGGTGTTCGTCGCCCGCGGCTTCGCCAACTCGCGCGTGCGCGACGTCTGCCGCGAGGCGGGCCTGACCGAGCGCTATCTCTACGAGTCGTTCGCCGACAAGGAAGCGCTGCTCATCGCGCTGACCGAACGGATCGTCGCCGACCTCGTGGTCGCGGTCGGACCGGCGATCGAGCTGGTGGCGACCGAGCCCGAGACCGCGATCGACGCCGCCTCGCGCGCGGTCGTCCATTCCCTGACCGGCGATCCGCGCCGCGCCCGGATCCTCCTCGTCGAGATCGTCGGCGTCAGCCCGGCGATCGAGGCCTTTCGCCGCACCCTCATCGCCCGCCTCGCGAACGTGATCCGCGAGGGGGTCGCCGGCGCGTTCGGATCTTGGGCGTCGACCTCGCTCGAAGTCGAGCTGGTCGCCCGCGCGCTCGTCGGCGCGGCGCAGGAGCTGCTCGTCGCCTACGTCCGCGGCGAGCTGGAGCTCGACGAGGAAGCCCTGATCGAGAACCTCGGCCGCCTGCTGCTGCGGGCGCGCCCCGTCATCCAGGCCTTGGCCCAGGACCAGGTCTCCACCGCAGAAAGGACGACGCCATGACCGTGTCGAGCGCCCCCCGCCGCGACGAGGATTACGAGGCGATGTTGCAGACCCTCTCGGAGGGTTCGGTGCACGTCCACTTCGATCCCTACGAGGACATCGCGTGGGACTCGCCCGAGCTCGCGATCGACCAGCGGGATCCGCTCTGGGTTCTCCCGCCGACGTTCGATCCGCTCGGCGCCACCGCCTGGTACCAGGCCCAGCCGCCGGCTCGTCAGATCGAGATCGGCAAGGCCCGCATCATGAACGCGATCAAAGTGGGAGCGGCGTTCGAGAGCGTGCTCATCCGCGGGCTGATGCAGTACGCCGTGGCGCTGCCCAACGGCTCGCCGGAGTTCCGCTACTGCCTCCACGAGATGACCGAGGAGTGCAACCACATCCAGATGTTCCAGGAGCTGGTCAACCGCGTCGGGGTCGATGTCCCGGGGATGCGGCGGTGGCTGCGTCGCGCCTCCCCGTTCATCGGCGGCGCGCTCGCGTACCTACCGCTGGCACTGATGGTCTCGGTCCTCGCCGGCGAGGAGCCGATCGACCACTACCAGAAGTCGATCCTGCGCGAGGGCGGCAAGGTCCCGCCGGCGGTCCTGCGGGCGATGGAGATCCACATCGCCGAGGAGGCCCGCCACATCTCCTTCGCCCACGAGTTCGTGCGGCTCTACGTGCCCCGGATCGGCAGGGCGAGCCGGTTCGCGCTCTCGCTCTACTTCCCCGTCGCGATGCGCGTCGGGACCGAGGAGATCATGACGATGCCGGGCTCGCTCTCGCGTCGGCTCGGCGTGCCGCTCGAGGTGCACCGCGAGGCCTTCTGGGGCAGCCCGAGGTCGCGCGAGATCATGGCCTCCTACTTCGGCGACATGCGCGCGCTGGCCGAGGAAGCCGGACTGATGAACGCCGCCAGCCGGCGGCTGTGGAGGCGCCTCGGCATCGACGGCAAGCCCAGCCGTTACCGCGGCGAGCCGGACCGGCACGCACAGACGATCGGCTGATGCCCCACGTCATCACGCAGTCCTGCCTCGGCGACGGCTCCTGCGTCTACGCCTGCCCGGTCAACTGCATCCAACCGACGCCGGACGACCCGGCGTTCGAGCTGGCCGAGATGCTGCACGTCGACCCGGTGTCCTGCGTCGACTGCGGTGCCTGCGTCAGCGCCTGCCCGGTCGACGCGATCAAGCCGCATGCCAAGCTCGACGCGGGCGAGCAGGCGTTCTTGGCGATCAACGCCGGCTACCACCGCACCCCGCGCGCACGGCCGCTGCTGGCGCCGGTGCGCCCGCCGCTCAGGGTGCGCCGCTCCGGGCGTCCGTTGCGCGTCGCGATCGTCGGGTCGGGGCCGGCGGCGATGTACGCGGCGGACGAGATCCTGACGATCGACGACGCCGAGGTCGACGTCTACGAGCGCCTGCCGGTCCCCTACGGGCTCGTCCACGCGGGGATCGCGCCCGACCACCGCCGCACCCGCCGTATCGCCCGCCGGCTCGACGCGATCGCCGCCGACCCGCGCCTGCGCATGCACCTCGGGGTCGAGGTCGGACCGGACGTCACCCACGAGCAGCTGCTGGATGCTCACGACGCGGTGATCTACGCGGTCGGCGCGGCCGCCGACCGAAGGCTCGAGATCCCAGGCGCCGAGCTCCCCGGCGTCGCCTCGGCCACGCAGTTCGTCGCCTGGTACAACGGCCATCCCGACCACGCTCACCGCCGCTTCGACCTCTCCCACCGGCGCGCGGTGATCGTCGGCAACGGCAATGTCGCGCTCGATGTCGCGCGGATTCTCACGGTCGACCCGGAGACGCTGGCCGATACCGCCATCGCCCCGGCCGCGCTGGAGGCGTTGCGGGCCAGTCGGATCGAGGAGGTCGTCGTCGCCGGGCGCCGCGGGCCCGAGGCGTCGGCCTTCACGCTGCCTGAGCTCGTCGGCCTCAGCGGGACGCCGAACATCGTCGTCGCGGTTCCGCCGGCGGATCTCGAGGGTGCGATCGCGGGCGGCCCGAAGGTCGACCTGTTGCGCGGACTCGCCGCCGGCGGCCGGCCGGGCCGACGGATCACGCTGCGCTACCGCCTGTCTCCCGAGCAGGTGCTCGGGGAGGAGGCGGTCAGGGCGGTGCGGTTCGACCGCGAGACGATCGACGCCGGCCTCCTCATCGCCTCGATCGGCTACCGGGGTATGCCCGTCGGCGACCTGCCCTACGACGAGGCGACCGGCACGATCCCCAATTCGGGCGGTCGCGCCCTCGACCCCGCCACCGGCGTCCCGCTGCCGGGGGTCTACGTCGTCGGCTGGATCAAGCGCGGCCCGACCGGCTTCATCGGCACCAACAAATCCTGCTCCCAGGACACGGTCGCGGCCTTGGTCGAGGACCACAACGCCGGGCTGCTGGACGCCCGCCCTTGCTGAAGTCGGGATCGCCGGGATCGGCGAGCGCGTCTCGCCCCATTCGCTCCGGCGCACCCACGCCTCGCTGCTTCGCCTGCGGCGACGACCCCGTCCATGTCGCCGAGCGGGGTGGATGGGCGGACCATCGTTCCCGATCAAGGTCTACGCTAGGGCGGTGAGACGCCGTCTTCGACTCTCCGGCGCGCACCGTGAAGCCTTCGATGCCGCCCTTGAATGGGCAGCAATGGGCAGCGGAGGCGGCCAGGAGGCTTGAATCGGCCCGGCTGTGGTACACAGTCGGTCGCAGCAAACGGCTATCCAGAGCCGAAATCTAGACTTCTGCCCCTGTAGCTCAGTTGGTTAGAGCGGCGGCCTTTTAAGCCGCGCGGCGCGGGTTCGAGTCCCGCCGGGGGCACTGACGTCAAGGCGCATTCTAGCGCGCCGTATGGCAGTCGCACTGCGACCGCTGGATTCGGAGCTCGTGAGACGGCCCGTATCTCCGTATCGCGGTTTCACCGATATTCGGCGATAAACGTCGAGACGGCCGGTTCATGCAGAACCAGAGGCTGACTTGCGGCGCCCGGCTGACCGCGGCCCACGCTCTCGGCATGGCCGACCGATCCGACCGCATGGGTCGATCCGACGGCGGAAGCCCCAGCTCGACCCTTCGTCCATCGAGCATGCTGAGTGGCCTGCACGATGGGACCGCCCGTACGGCTGTCCCCGGGTCGCACTTCGATACCTGAGAGACCCCCAAAGCGGGGGCCTGGGCTTGATACGCACAGAGCCCCGCACATTCCGCTCACGCCCGGCTGACGAAGCTTTTCGAGCGCCCGGGTGTTCCCCGGTCATGGCGGGTATGGCGAGGACGATGAGGTCGGGGCGTTCAGCCAGACGAAGAGCTCGAGCCGCCGGGATGGCGGTGAGATGAGAATGCGAGCACGGACCTGGGGGACCGCCGCAGCGACCGCATTTGCGCTGCTCCTGACGCTGGCGGCGCCGACCGTGGCGGCACCGCTGCGAGGACGGCTCGACCCGAGCTTCGGTCACGGCGGGCGCGTCCTCTTCGGCCACGGGTCCAGCTTCGCCAAGTCCGGCTACGACGCGGTCGCGCTGCAACCCGACGGCGCGGCGGTCTTCGCCGGTCACACCGAATCGCTCCGGGGTAAGTTCGTCGAACGGTCGCTGCTGGTCCAGCGCCGGCTGCCGGACGGTCGGCTCGACCCGAGCTTTCACCGGGTCGTCGACGGCGAAGCCGGCTTCGGCTCCACCCCGCTCGCCCTGCAGGCAGACGGGGACGTCCTCTATTCGGGCGGCGAAAGCTACACGGGGACGGTCAAGCGGCTGCTGCCGGACGGCAGGACGGACGCCACATTCGGCAAGGAAGGCACGGCGGACGTCCCGCTCGACCCCTCCTACCTGGCGGTCGACCGCGAGGGTCGCATAATCGTCGCCGGCGGCGCCCCGGTCGGCGGCGACTGCCACGACTGCCTGCCCAAGCCGGTCGTCGCGGTGGCGAGGCTCGACCCGGACGGGGCGCTCGACCGCAGCTTCGGCGCGGAAGGGATGCTGATCGTGGACTCGCCCCACGACGTCTACGGCGACGCGACGGGACTGGCGCTCGAGCCCGACGGTTCGATCGTCCTCCGCGGTGGCGGCAGGCTCTTCGGGGTGACCCCCGGCGGCGCTGCCGACCTCGCCTTCGGCGATGCCGGCGTGGTCGCCGTGGGCGCCCGGTCCGGGCCGATGACCGAGTCCGCGAGCGGCGATCTGATCACCGCCGACACCTCGGCGAAGTCCTGTTGCCGCCTGCGTGGCCAGTTCGTGCTCCACGCCTTCCGCGCCGACGGCAGCCTCGACCCGGCCTGGGCGAGTGGGGGCACGCTGACGATCCGGGCGGGCGACGTCGTCGAACCGATCGCGCTCGCGGCGGGGGCGGACGGCAGCGTCACGTTGCTCGGCGAGACCGCCAAGGCGACCGAAGCAAGAGGTTGCAAGAAATGCCGGTTCAGGCCCTTCCTCGCCCGCGTCACCTCCGCCGGTGTCGTCGACCCGACCTTCTCGAGTGATCTCGGCAGCCGCATCGGCAACGGGAGGGGCGCGGTCGCCGGAATCGCGGTCGCACCGGGCGGCGCGGTGGTCGCCGCCGCTACCTCCACGCCGCAGGGGGGAGGCGAACAGGCGACGGCCGTCGGGCTCACGCCGCGAGGATCGCTCGACCCCGCCTACGGCACGGGCGGCTTCGCCGGCAGGCACGAACTGCTCCCGAGCAACACGGTGGCGCTCGGGTTCGCCGCCGGGCCGGGCGGCAAGCTGGTCACGGCCTACGAAACCGACACCGGCAGCAGCTCCGAGAGACTCTCGATCGGGGCCTGGGGCGCGAACGGCAAGCACCTCCACGGATACGGCGGCGAATCGCAGCTCGTCTACTCGCGGCGGAACCTGACCCTCTCGGCCGACGGCATCGGCCGCCTCTACCGGATCGAGTGGAGCTGGAGCTCCTCCGACGTCCGCCGCTTCGGCACCGACGGCCGGCTCGAACGGCGCTACGGGTCGGGCGGGATGGCGCCGCTGCCGGAAGGCTTCGACGCCCGTCGGCTGGCCGTGAGGCGGGACGGCACGGCACTGGTGGTCGGCCGGCTCGCCGGCGAGGACGAGATGACGCTCTACGAGTTGAGCCCCACCGGCCACCCGAACCGGAGCTTCGGCGACCGCGGGCTGGTCCGGATCCGCAGCCCGAAGGGGGTCAAGGCGAGGGCGCTGGTGGCGACCTTCGACCGCCGCGGCCGGATCCTCGTCTTCGGCACCGTCGAACGGCAGACGCTGCTGATCCGCCTGCTGGCGAACGGCAGCCCGGACCCGAGCTTCGGCGATCACGGTCGAGTCGACTTCCGGCCGCTGCTCTCGACCAGGATCACCTCGCTCGACGCCACTCGCGACGGCCACATCTACCTGGTCACCTCGAGCAGCGGGGGCCGCGAAACGACGCTCGTCCGCTTCCGCGAAGACGGCGCCCGCGACCGCTCGTTCGGCAAGGGTGGCGTCGTTCGGTACCAGGCCTCCCAGCCGCTCCTCGCCTTCTTCCCCGGGCGGCGCCAGCTCGTCCTCGTCGCCGGTGACGGAAGCGCCTTCCGCACCGGCCTCACGCTCCGCGCCTTCCGCCCGGACGGCAGCCGCGACCGCTCTTTCGGCGATCACGGCGTCCTCCGTGGCAGCCCCGGTCCCCTCGGCGCCTTCGGGCCGATCGGCGCCGTCCGCCAGTCCGACGGGAAGATCGTGATCGCCGGCACCCGGCGCCCGCACGACTACGGTGAAAAGCTGGAGCTGATCCGCTTCCGCTGAGCCGCCGAGGGCTAATCGGCGAGTGGTGGCCGCGGAGAATCGGCCCCTGTTCGGTGATGACGGCGTCGGCAGACTTTTCGGCTACGCCTCCGGTGAATCCTCGGCCCTGAGGGCCGCCTCCTGGGTCGGCGGGGTCGTCACCAAACCTGCTCATCCCGACCGCACGTCGCGGTCGCCAGTTACCTGCTCGGGCCATAGGTCACGGGCGAGCACCCCGGTGACGTCCTGCGGCCCGACGCGAGCGGTCGCGGTCCGCCCGCTCCGCGCCCCCGCGGCCGTCCGCGGTCTATCCGCGGCGCAGCCGGGTCAGGTACTCCCGGGCGCGGGCCTCGGCCCGCCGCACCTTCCGGCGCCGCGTCGCCAGGAGCTCGGTCGCGCTCACGGCCTCTGTCTCGTCGGTGGGGAGCAGGTCCGGCCTGCGGGCCGCGGCGACGCGGCCTTCGTGTCGATCGAGGTCGGTCACGTCCGCGCCTCGGCCCGTCGGAGATGGGGAGCCGGCAGGAGCAGCGCCGAGAGGCAGACCATCGCGAAGGCGATGACCTGGAGGGCGATGCCGATCGGGCTGGGGGAGAGGGGGTCGCCGAAGACGAGGATGCCGCCGAGGATCTGGGTGGCGTTGGCGACGAGGCCCATCAGGCCGATCGTCTCGATCGCCCCGCCGCCCTGCAGGGCGGCGACGGCGGTGTACTGGGCGAGTGCCCCACAGGCGACGGTGACGATGATCAGGGCGGCGATCTCGACCCAGTTTCCGGCGCCGCCGGTGAGGGCCTTGATCGCGATCCCGGCGAGCGCGAACAGGAGCCCGGCGAGGATCGCGCGCAGGACCCCGCGCCGCTCCGTCAGCCGCCCGGAGCGATGGATGAAGGCGATCGCGGCGGCGAGCAGGATCAGGCCACCCTCGAAGCCGGTGATCGCCGGCTTCGAGAACCCGGAATCGGAGCCGCGGAAATGAGGCAGCGTCACGACCAGGAGGACCAGGCCGACCGCGCCCACCGTCAGCGCCAGCCATTGCCGCCGTCCCACCGGGTCGCCGAAGAGCCGCTGCGAGAGCACCGCCAGGGTGACGGCGCCGCCGGCGAGGATCGCCTGGACGAGTGAGATCGGGGCGAGCGAGAGGGCGGCGACGTGCGCCAGCCAGGCGAGCGCCGCGAGCGCCCAGCCTGCGACGAACCAGCGTGAGCCGGCGAGCTCACGCAGCCCGCCGAGCGGCCGGCTGATGTGGACCGTCTCGGCGTCCTGACAGCCGCGGTGCTTCAGCAGGGCGGCGAGGTTGGTCGCCAGCGCCACCAGCACCGCGAGTCCGATCCCGATCTCCATCGCGGGTCTCCCTCAGGCCGCGGCCTTGGCCCGCCGCCGTCGATTGCGCCTGCGGCGCGGCTTCCGCGGGGCGTCCGGTCGGGACGGCGTGGCGGCCGCCCGCGACGGCGACGCTCCGCCGGCCTTGTCGTCGAGGCCGAGACCGGCGCGGATGCGGCGCATATCCGCGGCCTGCTCGGCGAGGACGAAGCTGATGCCGGTACCGGTGCGACCGGCCCGGCCGGTGCGCCCGATCCGATGCACGTAGGTCTCGCGGTCCTCGGGCGCGTCGTAGTTGATCACCCGGGCGACGTCGGGGACGTCGATGCCGCGGGCGGCGACGTCGGTGGCGACCAGCGTCATCACGTCGCCCCGCTCGAAGCGGGCCAGCGCCCGCTCGCGCTGGCCCTGGCTCTTGTCGCCGTGCATCGCGACGGCGTCGAGATCGTGGCGCCGCAGCTTCTTGACCAGCCGGTCGGCGCCGCGCTTGGTGCGGACGAAGACGAGGGAGCGGCCGGCGCCCTCCTCGCCGAGGTGCTCGACGAGGCGCTCGAGCTTGGTGTCGGGCGAATCCACCGCGACGAAGCGGTGCTCGATCTTCGCCGCGGCGCGCTCGGGGTCGGCGTGGGTATGGGAGCGGGCGCCGGTGGTGTAGGCGGCGGCGACGCGGCCGGTCGCGCCCTCCAGGGTCGCCGAGAAGAACAGCGTCTGGCGGTCGGTCGGGGTGCGGTCGACGATCCGGTCGACGGCGGGGCGGAAGCCCATGTCGAGCATGCGGTCGGCCTCGTCGAGGACGAGGACCCGGACCCGGCCGAGGGTGACGGCGCCGCGACCGATCAGGTCCTCGAGCCGACCCGGGGTGGCGACGAGGATGTCGGCGCGCCCGGCGTCCTTCAGCTGCGGGCCGAAGCCGACGCCGCCGTAGACGGCAGTGATGCGCAGGTTGCGAGCCTGTGCCAGGGAGGCGAGCTCGTCGACGATCTGGCCGGCGAGCTCGCGGGTCGGCGCGAGGACCAGCGCCTGCGGCCCTCGCTCACCGGGCCCGATCAGATCGACGAGCGGGATGCCGAAGGCGAGCGTCTTGCCCGAGCCGGTCGGCGATTGGACGAGAAGGTCGTGCCCGGCGAGCGCGTCGCGGACGACCATCTTCTGGACGGGGAACGGTTGATCGATCGAACGCGCACGTAGGGCGTCGATGACCGATCGGGAAGTGCCGAGATCGGCGAAGGAAGTGATTTTGTCTTCTCCTGCGTATTAGTGCTGCTTGGGAGATCCTGCGACCCCAAGGCACATTCAGCACGCGGAGGAAACGGAACCTCTCGGGCGGCGAATCGGCCGCTCCGACCCGGTCACCGTAGCAGTCGGACGCCGGCCGGGCGGGAAATCGCCCTCAGGTGAAGTTCAAGTTCCAATCGGGGGCACCAGCTTTACGTAGACTTTTTGCGCGTGAGTCTCTTCAACCTCGTCCTTCGAGCCCACGACAGCCTCTACAAGGCGACCGACGGCCGGATCGGGCATCGGCTGCTCGGTGTGCAGACCCTGCTGCTCCGGACCACCGGCCGCCGCTCAGGCGTGGTGCGATCCAGCAGCCTCGTCTACGCCCGGGACGGCGCCGATTACCTCGTCGTCGCCTCCAAGGGTGGTTCCGACCAGCCGCCGGCCTGGCTGCTCAACCTCGAGGCGAAGCCGGAGGTGGCGATCCAGATCGGACGGGCGCGGCAGGATGCCCACTCCAGGGTGGTCGAGCCTTCGGACCCTGACTATGCGCGGCTCTGGAAGATCGTCAACGAGAACAACGGCGATCGCTACGCCGCCTACCAGAGCGAAACTTCGCGCCCGATCCCGGTCGTCGCCATCACGCCGGCCTAGTCAGGCGAACGCCGGCCGGAGCGCGGTGCCCCACGGCTATCCGTCACCGCAAGTGCGGCGGTGAGGTCGAGCAACTCCACCGCTGCCTCCAGGTGCGGCGCCGACGTCGACCTCGACTCCGTCGAGCGCAGCTGATCCCCGCCTTTCGCCTGCGACCCTGAGAGCTGGACGATCGATCCCACGAGCGGGCCACCCCCGGGTGGCGTTCGCAGTTAGCTCCGGTATGCGGAGCTAACTGCGAAC
>DASZZB010000112.1:0-12191 GCA_035545115.1 Solirubrobacterales bacterium
GCCGATCGAGGACTCGGCAAGGGCGCAGGCAAGCCCGCCGTCGGAGACATCGTGGGCGGAGGCGACGCGACCGGCGCGGACCGCCTCGCGGACGGTCGCGCAGGCGGCGGCGACCGCGGCGACGTCGGGCTCCGGCAGGCCGGCGGCCAGCTCACCCCGCTGCTTGGCCAGCTCGGAGCCGTGCAGGGTGGGGGTGAATGGACCGAGCAGGGCGACCGCGTCCCCCTCCTTGACGAACGACGAGGGCGCGGTGCGGGCCGGGTCGGGCAGCTCGCCGACCATCGCCACCACCGGGGTCGGGTAGATCGGTCCGTCGGGTCCCTCGTTGTAGAGGGAGACGTTGCCGCCGACGACCGGCACGCCGAGCTCCTCGCAGACCGCGGCCAGGCCGCTGACCGCCTGGTCGAGCTGCCAGGCGGTCACCGGCTTCTCCGGGTTGCCGAAGTTCAGGCAGTTGGTCAGGCCGAGCGGCTCGGCGCCGACGCAGGCGAGGTTCTGGACGCACTCGAGCACCGCCTCGACCGTGCCGGCGAAGGGCTCGCAGGCGACCCGCCGGCCGTTGCCGTCGATCGACACCGCGATCGCATTGCCCGACTCGGGCAGCTGCAGCACCGCGGCGTCGGCCGTCTCGGGGCGCCGCACCGTGCGCGAGCCGACCAGCGCGTCGTACTGCCGGAAGATCCACTGCTTGGAGGCGATGCTGGGCGCGCCGAGGAGCGCCGACAGCGTCTCCGCCGAGTCGGTCTCCGGCGCCAGCGTCGCGCGGTTGCCGTAGATCCAGCCCTCTGGCGCGGCGGGCTCGAGGTCGTAGAGCGGGCAGCCGTCGACCAGCGCCTCGACCGGCATGTCGCCGACGACCTCGCCGTCGCGGAGGATGCGGATGTGACCGCTATCGGTGACGATGCCGATCTCGGCCGAGCCGGTCTGCCATTTCTCGCAGATCGCCCGCACCTCGGCGACCCGCTCCGGCTCGACCACCGCCAGCATCCGCTCCTGCGACTCGGAGACCATGATCTCGAAGGGCTCCATGTCGGCCTCGCGCAGCGGCACCTTCTCCACGTCGATGTCGATCCCGACCCCACCCGCCGAGGCCATCTCGCCCGCCGAGGAGGTGAGCCCGGCGGCGCCGAGGTCCTGCAGGGAGACCAGCAGGCCCTTCCCCAGCAGCTCGAGGCAGCACTCGAGCACCTTCGACTCCTCGAACGGGTCGCCGATCTGCACGGTCGGGCGCTTCGCGTCGTCGCCCTCGCCGAGCTCGGCCGAGGCGAGCACCGAGGCGCCGCCGATCCCGTCGCGCCCGGTCGAGGCCCCCATCAGGACCACCGCGTTGCCGACCCCGGCGGCGGCGGCGCGCACCATCTCCTCGGTCCGCGCGAAGCCGATGCACATCGCGTTGACCAGGCAGTTGTGCTCGTAGGGCTCCTCGAAGTAGATCTCGCCGCCGACCGTCGGCACGCCGATCGAGTTGCCGTAGTGGCCGATCCCGCGCACCGCGCCGTCGAGCAGATGGCGCGAGCGGACCGAGTCGAGCTCACCGAAGCGGAGGCTGTCGAGGACGGCGATCGGGCGGGCGCCGATCGCGAAGACGTCGCGGAGGATCCCGCCGACCCCGGTCGCCGCCCCCTGGAAGGGCTCGACCGCGCTCGGGTGGTTGTGGGACTCGACCTTGAAGGCGACCGCATATCCCGAGCCGACGTCGACCGCCCCCGCGTTCTCGCCCGGCCCCATCACCACCCGCGGCCCCTCGGTCGGCAGCCGGCCCAGCAGCTTGCGCGAGTGCTTGTAGGCGCAGTGCTCGGACCAGAGCAGGCTGAACATCGCCAGCTCGACCGCGTTCGGCTCGCGGCCGAGCTTCTCCACGATCAGCTCGTACTCGGAGTCGGTGAGGCCGAGCTCGCGGTGGCGCGCGGTCCCGGCGCTCACCCGGCGAACCCTTCCAGCGCTTCGAAGACGACCCGCCCGTCGGTCGAGCCGGTCAGCGGGTCGACCGCGTGCTCGGGGTGGGGCATCAGCCCGACCACGTTGCCGCGCTCGTTGCGCACCCCGGCGATGTCCCGCACCGAGCCGTTGGCGTTGTGCCCGTCCGCGTAGCGGTAGGCGACCTGCCCGTTGGCTTCAAGCGCGTCGAGCAGGTCAGCCGGCGCGTAATACCGCCCTTCCCCATGCTTGATCGGTATCGACAGCCGCTGTTGATGGGCCGAAAAGTCCTCTATATCAGGACTTTTCGGCCCATCAACCTGGAGCAGGTCGGCTTGCTTGCAGATGAAGCGGAGCTCTTCGTTGCGGAGCAGGGCGCCGGGGAGGAGGCCGGCCTCGCAGAGGACCTGGAAGCCGTTGCAGATCCCCAGCACCGGGCCGCCCGCCGCGGCCAGCTCGGCGACCGCCTCCATCGCGGGCGCGAAGCGGGCGATCGCGCCGGCCCGCAGGTAGTCGCCGTAGGAGAAGCCGCCCGGGACGACGACGCCGTCGACCCCGCCCAGGTCACGGTCCTCGTGCCAGATCAGCCGCGCCTCGCCGCCGACCACCTCGCAGGCGTGCAGCGCGTCGCGCTCGTCACAGGAGCCGGGGAACTGGAGGACGCCCCAGATCACAGGGGCTGGATCTCGTAGTCCTCGATCAGGGGGTTGGCGAGCAAGCTCTCGCAGAGCTCACCGAGCCGCTCCGGGTCCTCGGCCTCGAGCTCCACCATCCGCCCGACCCGCACGTGCCCGACCCCCTCGAAGCCGAGCGCCGGCAGCGCCCGCTCCACCGCCTTGCCCTGGGGATCGAGGATCCCCTCCTTGGGCCGGATCAGGACCCGCGCCTTAACCACGCGAGCCTCCCGACATCAGAAGCTCTGTCCCGTGATCCGCTCGTAGGCCTCGACGTATTTCGCCCGCGTCTGCTCGACCACGTCGGGCGGCAGCTCCGGCGCCGGCGGCTTCTTGTCCCAGCCCTGGGCGCTCGCCCAGTCGCGCACGTACTGCTTGTCGAAGGAGGGCGGCGTCTTGCCCGGCTCATAAGAATCGGCCGGCCAGAAGCGCGAGGAGTCCGGCGTCAGCACCTCGTCGCCGAGCACGATCTCGGCGCCCGCGTGCCTGCCGAACTCGAACTTGGTGTCGGCGAGGATGATCCCGTGCTCGGCGGCGTGCTCGGCGCCGCGCCGGTAGACCGCGATCGAGATCCGGCTCAGCTCCTCCAGCAGCGCCCGGTCGCCGACGATCTCGGCGGCGCGGTCGAAGGAGACGTTCTCGTCGTGGTCGCCGATGTCGGCCTTGGTCGAGGGGGTGAAGATCGGCTCCGGCAGCTTGTCCGACTCGACCAGGCCGGGCGGCAGCTCGATCCCGCAGACCGCGCCACCTTCCTTGTATTCCTTCCAGCCCGAGCCGGAAAGGTAGCCGCGCACCACGCACTCCACCGGGTACATCTCGAGCTTGCGCACCCACATCGCCCGTTCGGCGACCTCCTCGGGCACGTCCTCGGAGATGAAGTGGTTGGGGACGATGTCCTCGGTCAGCCCGAACCAGAAGACCGACATCCGGTTCAGCACCTTGCCCTTGTCGGGGATCGGCGTCGGCATCACCACGTCGTAGGTGGAGATGCGGTCGGAGGCGACCATCAGCAGGTCGTCTTCCCACTCGTAGATCTCCCGGACCTTGCCCGAGGAGAGCAGCTTCAGATCGGCGACGGACGGCACGATCGTGATGCTAGCCAAATGGTGAGATGATCCGAGCGTGCCGCTGCCGCCCGAACCAGCGCAGAGCCCCCTGCTGCAGACGCTGGCCTGGAGCTTTCGGCCGCTCGCCTTCATGGCGCGCAACCGGGAGCGGATCGGCAGCACCTTCAGCGTCCGCTTCCTCGGCTTCGAGCGGCCGATGGTGATGGTCTCCGACCCGGCCGCGGTGAAGGCCCTATATACGGAGCGCCGCAACGGGCTGCCGCCGGGACGGAGCTTCCAGCTCGAACCGGTACTCGGCCCGCGCTCGGTGCTGCTGCTCGAGGGCGAGGAGCACCTCGCCCGTCGCCGGCTGATGCTGCCGCCCTTCCACGGCGAGCGGATGCGCTCCTACGAGGGCGTGGTGGAGGAGATCGTCACCGCCGAGATCGACTCCTGGCAGCTCGGCCGCGAGTTCCCGATCCACGCGCGGATGCAGGCGGTGACCCTGGAGGTGATCCTGCGCGCCGTCTTCGGCGTCGCCGAGGGGCCGCGGCTCGACCGCCTGCGGGTGCTGTTGCGCGATCTGCTCGCCGAGACCGGCTCGACCCGGATGGTGCTGAGGGCGGTGCTGGCGCGCCGCCGGGACAGCGACCCCTTCGCGGCGGTGCGGGCGCAGCTCGCCGAAGTCGACGAGGCGCTCTTCGCCGAGATCGCCGAGCATCGCCTGCGCCCCGACCTGGAGGAGCGCGACGACATCCTCTCGATGCTGATGACCGCCCGCTTCGAGGATGGTCTGAGTGCGGAGCGACCGAGCGAGGTCGCCGGTGATGATGAGCGCGAGGGAGCGAAGCACGAAAGTTACGACCGGATGGACGACAAAGAGCTACGCGACCAGCTGATGACGCTGCTCCTGGCCGGTCACGAGACGACCGCGACGGCGCTCGCCTGGACCTTCGACCTGCTGCTCCGCCACCCCGCCGAGCTCGGCCGCCTGCGCGACTCGCTCGCCGCCGGCGAGGACGCCTACCTGAAGGCGACGATCGCCGAGTCGCTGCGCCTCCGCCCGGTGGTGCCGCTGGCCGGGCGCCGCCTCGCCGAGGACCTCGTCACCGACGAGCTCGAGCTGCCCGCCGGCACCGACGTCACCGCGGCGATCTGGCTCACCCACACCGACCCGGCGCTCTACCCGGAGCCCTTCGCCTTCCGCCCCGAGCGCTTCCTCGACGCCCCGCCCGACACCTACGCCTGGATCCCCTACGGCGGCGGCGTCCGCCGCTGCCTCGGCGCCGCCTTCGCCGAGTTCGAGATGCGGATCGTCCTGCGCGAGGTGCTCACCCGCTGCGAGCTACGCAAGGTCGACCCGCGCCCGGAGCGCACCGCCCGCCGCAACATCACCTTCTCCCCACGCGCCGGCACCCCGGTCGTGGTCGAGTCCCGGGCCCCCGCCCGTGAGTTCGCAGTAATGGCCGCATAGCGAATATTTCTGCGAACGCCCGAAGGGGCGGCCCGGCGGGCGCCCCGGAACTGACTCAAAACCGGCACGCAAATGTAACTTCTCGCGCGCCACCCGTTGAAATCTTCTGTCTACGTTGGTACCGATGGAGACGATGAGTTGGACCGACGAGAAACTCGACCTGCTCGACCAGAAGGTCGACGACGGATTCGCCCGCATGGATGTCGGGTTCGCCGAGGTCAACGGCCGGATCGATGCCGTTTCCGCCACGGTGAACGGCCGCATCGACACTCTCGTGGCGACCACCGACCAGCGGTTCGAACGGGTGGATGAACAGTTCAAACGGGTGGATGAACGGTTCGACGAGGTCGACCGGCGGGTAGAGGAACGGTTCGACGAGGTCAACCGGAGCTTCGGCGAGGTCTATCGACATCACCGCGAGGTCGACCGTCGTTTCGACGCGATGGAGAAGCGGTTCGATCGCCTGGAAGACAAAATCGACGTCTTTCTGCGCCTGGCCCTCCAGCTCGGCGGCGGCCTGATCACGGCGCTGGCGGTCGTCCTCCTGACCGAGCTCTTCGCCCGCTGAGGACTGCTCAGGGCTGAGAGGATCTCGCCCGCGAGGCGGGGTGCTCCTTGGCCCACCTGGCGATCGCGCCGGAGCCGGAGACGACCTCGCCGTCGTCGAGGACGAGGATCGGGACCTCGTCGGTGCCGCTCAGCTCGCGGACCTCGGCGCGATCCTCCTTGCGGCTACCCCAGGTCCACGGCATCATCCGGTAGCCGCCGACCGTCTTCAGCTCGTATTCGTAGCCGGCCGCATCGAGGGCGTTGCCTGCCTTCGCGCACGGGTGGGCGAAAGCGGGACCCTGCGTCTTCTGCCCACAGGTGTAGAGGATCACGACGCCACCCTACCCCTCATACGTCACCCTTGCAGGGCTTCGAGGCGCTCGAAGATCTCCGGGACGTGCGTCAGGTAGGCGCCATGGTCGAAGACCGCGTCGAGGTCGAGCTGCGGGGCGGCGGCAGCGAGCAGGTCGCGGAACGCGGTGCCGGTGTCCCAGGCCTTCTGCGCGTTCTCCTGCACCAGCCGGTAGGCGTCGTCGCGGGTCATCCCCGCCTCGACCAGGGCGGTGAGGGCGCGCTGGCTGAAGAGGGCGCCGTGGGTGATGTCGAGATTGGCGCGCATCCGCTCGCGGTGGATGGTCATCCCCGAGGCGACCTTCGTCGCCAGGTCCTGCATGTAGTCGAGCAGGATCGTCGCGTCGGGCAGGATCACCCGCTCGGCGCCGGAGTGGGAGATGTCGCGCTCGTGCCAGAGGGCGACATCCTCGAAGCCGGTCTGGGCGTAGCCACGCAGCACCCGGGCCAGGCCGGTGATCCGCTCGGTGCGGATCGGGTTGCGCTTGTGGGGCATCGCCGAGGAGCCCTTCTGGCCCGCCCGGAACGGCTCCTCGACCTCGCGCACCTCGGTTTTCTGCAGGTTGCGGACCTCGGTCGCGAAGCGCTCGAGCCCCGCCCCGGCGAGCGCGATCGTCGCGGTCAGCTCGGCGTGGCGGTCGCGCGGGATCACCTGGGTGGCGACGTCCTCGCGGCGCAGGCCGAGCTTCTCCATCACCCGCGCCTCGACCGCCGGGGGCACCGAGGCGTAGGTGCCGACCGCGCCCGAGAGCTTGCCGTGGGCGAGCTGCTCGAAGGCGGCCTCGAGCCGCCCCAGGTTGCGGTCGGCCTCGAAGGCGAAGCCCGCCAGCCGCAGCCCGAAGGTGGTCGGCTCGGCGTGCACCCCGTGGGTGCGCCCGACGCAGAGCGTGTCGTGCTCCTCCAGCGCCCGCGCGATCAACGCGTCGCGGTAGGCGCGCGCGCCGGCGACGAGGATCTCCCCCGCCCGCCGCAGCTGCAGCGCCAGCGCCGTGTCGAGCACGTCGGAGGAGGTCAGCCCGTAGTGGATCCAGCGCGCCCCCTCCGCGCCGACCGAGGCGGCGACGACGTCGACGAAGGCGGCGACGTCGTGGTCGGTGATCTTCTCCCGCTCGTCGACCGCCGCGACCGTGAAGGCGGCCCGCTCGCGCGCCGCCGCCGCGACCGCGGCCGGGACGACGCCCTCCGCCGCCCACGCCTCGGTCGCCGCCAGCTCGACCTCGAGCCAGCTCTCCAGCTTCGCCTGCTGGGTCCAGACCGCCCCGATCTCGGGGCGGGTGTAACGGGAGATCACGCGTTGATTATCCGCGCCGCCAAGACGCCGGCGTTTTTCGCCCCGTCGATCGCCACGCAGGCGACCGGGATCCCGGGCGGCATCTGCACCGCCGAGAGCAGCGCGTCGAGCCCGCCGAGGCTCTTGCCGAGGATCGGCACCCCGATCACCGGCAGATCGGTGTGGGCGGCGGCGACGCCGGGCAGCGCCGCCGACATCCCGGCGCCCGCGATGATCACCTTCAGCCCCCGCATCCGCGCGTTCACGCAGTAGTCACGGACCGTCTCCGGGTCGCGGTGGGCGCTCATCACCCGCACCTCGCTGAGGATCCCCTGTTCGGTCAGGTACTTCTCGGCGGGGAGCATCTTGTCCATGTCGTTTTTCGATCCCATGATGATCCCGACCAGCGGCGCTGAGGCCTCGAAGTCCTCCTCGATCTGCTCGAGCTCCGCCTCGGCTTGTGCGTTCGGGGTGATGTCGCTCATGGCTTCCTCTCGGGATCGGTGTCAGGGACTGGCTCGTCGGGGGCGACGGCGCGGGCCGCGATGTCGGTGCGGACCTGCATTCCGTCGAAGGAGATCCGCCCAGCCGCATCGTACGCGCGATCGCGCGCCGCGGCCGGGTCGGGGCCGAGCCCGGTGACGTTGAGGACGCGACCGCCCGCGGTGACGATCTCGCCATCCCGTTCCGCGGTCCCGGCGTGGGTCACCTCGGCGACCGCGGCCGCCGCCTCGAGCCCCTGGATCACGTCGCCCTTCGAGGCGCTCTCCGGGTAGCCCGCCGAGGCGAGCACAACGGTCACCGCCCAGGCGTCGTCGAAGTCGGCAGCCACCCCGGCGAGGCCGCCCGGCTCGCGCGCCGCGCGGAAGAGCTCGACCGCGTCGGAGCGCAGCCGCGGCAGCACCGCCTGCGTCTCGGGGTCGCCGAAGCGGGCGTTGAACTCGAGCACCTTGGGGCCGTCGGCGCCGATCATCAGCCCGGCGTAGAGGACGCCGTGGAAGGGGGTGCCGCGCTCGGCCATCGCCGCGACGACCGGCCGGTGCACGCGCTCGACGATCTCTTCGACGTCGGCCGCGTCGAACCCCGGCACCGGCGAGTAGCTGCCCATGCCGCCGGTGTTCGGCCCCTGATCGCCGTCGAAGATCCGCTTGTAGTCCTGGGCGGGGGCGAGCGGCACCACGTTCTCGCCGTCGCAGAGCGCCAGCAGGGAGAGCTCCTCGCCCTCGAGGAACTCCTCCAGCACCACCGTCGTCGCGCCGAAGCGGCGCTCGGTGAAGAAGACGTCGAGCGCCGCCCGCGCCTCGCCCTCGTCGGCGCAGAGGATCACCCCCTTGCCCGCCGCCAGGCCGTCGGCCTTCAGCACGGTCGGGAAGGCGGTGCGCGCCAGCTCCGCCACCGCCTCCTCGTGGCTGCGGAGGAGGACGTGGGACGCGGTCGGCACCCCGGCCGCCGCCATCATCTCCTTGGCGAAGGCCTTCGAGCCCTCCAGCTCGGCCGCGGCGCGGCTCGGGCCGAAGGTCGGCACCCCGGCCGCCTCGAGCGCGTCGACGGCGCCGGCGACCAGCGCCGCCTCGGGGCCGATCACCGCCAGGTCGACCCCGCGCTCCATGGCCAGCGCGACGATCGCGTCGACATCATCGGCCGCGACCGCCGGGAACACCTCGGCGTCGGCGGCGATCCCCGCGTTGCCCGGCGCGCAGAGCAGCTCCGGTGCCGACGCCGAGCGCGCCAGGGCGCGGACGATCGCGTGCTCGCGGCCGCCGCCGCCGACGACCAGTGCCTTCAACCCAGGAGGTCCGCGGCGGGCATCGCGGTCAGCGTCCGGCTGGTCATCGTCCCGCGCGAGCCGAGCTCGACCGAGATCTTCGCCATCGTCTGCTCGTCGGGGGCCTCGATCACGGTGACGAAGTCATAGTCGCCGAGCGTCGCGTACTGGGCGACGACCTTGCCGCCCATCTGTTCGACCTCCTTGTTCACCTCGGTCACCCGGGCCGGGTTGTTCTTCAGCGTCCGCAGGCCCTCGGCGGTCAGGTTGGTCAGCATCAGGTAAGTCGACATGGCTTCTCCTCTCCCAATCCTAATGGCCGATCGCTCGACCGGCCAGTACCCGCCGAACCCCCCGCGTTCGCAGAAACCTTCGGATAGCGATGGGAAGTGCGAACGCCAACTCAATCGGCCCCCGATGGTGCGCCGGGGACGGGAGGGATGGGGCCTTCCGACGGAAGGCGGAAGGGACGGGGGCGTCGCGGCGGACTGAAAGGACGGACAAGGGCCATGAGGGGACGGGGGGGCCGAAGGACGACCGCGCCCGTGAGGGAGGAGTCGTGAAGTCCACGACTCCTCCACGGTCACGAAGACGCGACCGACTTTGACCTTGCCATGACAGGGTCAAGGTCGACAGCGCGATCCCGGGGACCGCAGGTCCCCACGAAGGCGCACGTCTTCTCTGCGGTTCGCGGCATCTCCGTGACCGGCGGGCCCCGTCCCCGGCCGCGCCGGCCCGAACCCTTCCCGTCCCACGCCAGCTCCTCGCCCGGCCGCCCCCCGGCGTTCGCAGTTACCTCCGCATAGCGCGGCTAACTGCGAACGCCGCCGGGCCGGCCGGCCGGCACGCCCCTGGGATCGAGCGCTTAGTACCCGGCCGGATGGCGGACGACGAAGCCTTCCGGGTAGGGAGGTTCGGCGTGCCAGCGGGGGCCGGTGCCGTGGGCGTCGCCGACCGTGTCCCAGCGCAGGCCGGCGATCACCATGTAGGTGTGGGTCGCGTTGGCGTAGATCGTGATCCACTTCCCCGGGCCCGGTTCGCCGTAGCTCTCGAGCGCCCCCGAGGTGAGCGGCGTGTCGAGCAGGCCGCCGCCGTAGAGGGCGAAGCTGACCGCGCCCGAGCAGTCGTAGCCGTAGGAGTAGAAGGACGCGTGGCCGCCGCCCCACACATAAGGGGTGGTGACGATCGAGTTGGCGGCGGCGATCGCCGCCTTCACCGCGGGCGGCGCGGCGGCGGGCGCGGCGGCGAGGCCGTTCGGCTGCAGCACCGCTTCGGCGCCCGCGACCGCCGTTTCGGCGGCGAGCGGCGCGACCCGCCAGGCGACCGAGGAGACCTTGCAGCCGCCTTCGATCTCTTCCGCCTCCCGCAGCACCTCCTGCACGTACCACTCGGCCTGGTTGTGGGCGAAGACGCCGGCCTCGAGCGAGCCCTTCGACCAGATCTCGCGCGCCAGCGTCGCCGCCGAGTCGAAGATGTCGGCGTGGCGGATGTGCCCGTCGCCGTCGCCGTCGACCCGGTAGCGCTTCCACTCGCTCGCTTCGAGGCCGAGCGCCCCGGTTTCCCCGAGCTCCTTCTTCGTCATCCCGCGGCCGAAGCTCGACTCGAGCCGCGCGATCGCGGCCAGCGCCCAGACGCCCCGCTTGCCGAGTTCGTAGCGGGCGGCGGCATCGTCGAAGGCTTCCAGATACGCGGCCGGGATCTGCTTCTTCCAGGCCGCCCCCGGTTCGCAGCGCAGCACTTCGATCTGCGGCGCCAGGCCCGCCTGGGTGAAGGCCGGGTCGCCGACTTCGGCGGCGTAGCAGCCCGCGTCGGCGAGCACCTCGGAGACGTACCAGTCGGCGTGGTTGTAGGCGTAGATCGCGCCGTAGGTGTCGGCGGGCATGCCGGCGGCGGAGAGGTAGCCGGCGGCGGCGAAGATCGCGTCTTCGGGATCATCCGGGTCGGCGACGCCGTCGCCGTCGGCGTCGACCCCGTAGGTCGCCCAGGTCGAGGGCATGAACTGCATCCAGCCCTCGGCGCCCGCCGAGGAGGGACCGAGGTTGGTGCCGAAGCCGGTCTCGACCGCGTTGATGCCGGCGAGGATCGCGGCGCCCTGCGGGCCGAGCCCGTATTGCGCGGAGGCGCGCTGGTAGATCGGGATCAGCTGCGGCGGCACGGCGCTCGCCGCGCAGGTCGAGGCCGACAGCGAAGGGATCTGGAAGGCCGGCGCCGCCTGGTCGGTTTCTTCGGCCGCCCGTTCCGCGGCTTCGTCGGCTTCCCCTTCGGATTCCGCTTCTTCGATTTCTTCTTCGCCCTTGGTCGGCCCTTCGCCGCCGGCAGGTTCTTCGGCGGTGGTGCCGCCGCTGGCCGGGGGCAGCTTCGGGTGGCGGACGACTTCGGGGGCGAGCGGCGCGTTTTCGGTGACGCCTTCGGCCTTCGCCTCGCCGCCGGCTTCCGTCGCTTCGCTCGGCGCGAGCGGGCTGTTTTCGACCGGCGCTTCGAGCGCCGCGCCCTGGGTGGGCTGCGGTGCTTCGGCGGCGCTCGCGGCCGGCGGCGTCGCGAGCGCGGCCGCGAGCGCGGCGGTGGCGACGACCGCGCGGAGCTTGCCGGGACGGAGGGACATCAGCTCAGCCGAGGACGTTCGTGACTTGCCACTGCTTGCCGGGGCCCTGTTCCAGCTCGAGCCGCAGCTCGCTGGTCACGCCGACCCGCAACAGCGAGACGCTGACCGAGTAGACGCCGTTCGCGGACGGTCCGGCGACGACGTTGACCACCTTCGCCCGCGGCACCTTGACGTCGGCCGGCTGGCGCGGCGGGCGATGGAGGAGGGACTTCGACAGCTGCGCCGTGCTGGTCGCGCCGAAGGCGTCGCGGACCGCCGCGTCGACGCCGCCGGTCTCGTAGACGACGAACGCCTCGGCGAAGCGACGCGCCACCCGCTTCGCGGCCCGCGGCGCCGGCGACCCGCCGGGTCGGGCTTCGCCGCCGCCGGCCGATTCGCCGGAGCCGGTTTCGGCGACGCTCGCGCCGGCGGTGGGGCTGTCCGCCGGCGTCGCCGAGGAGGCGGTGGCGGTCGGATCGGAGCCGATCTTCGCGGTCGAGGCAGGCGCGTCGTCGCCGTTCGCAGCGGCCCCGTGCGTCGCCTTCCCTTCGCTCTCGTCCGACT
>DASZZB010000113.1:0-4345 GCA_035545115.1 Solirubrobacterales bacterium
GCCGAGGTCGGCGCCGCCCAGACCCCCGCCTAGCCCGATGGCGCTGACGCGGCGGCGACTGCTCGCCTCGGCCGGGATCGGCGCCGCCGGGGTCGGCCTCGGGGCGAGCGGCTACCTGGTCGGACATGACGCGGGCGAGGCCGAGGCCGCCGGATCGACCGGCACGGTCCCGTTCTACGGCGACCACCAGGCGGGGATCGCGACCCCGGTCCAGGACCGCCTCCACTTCGCCGCCTTCGACCTCGAGACCGAAAGCAGGGCCGAGCTGCGCGAGCTGATGGAAGCCTGGTCGCGGGCGGCGCGGGAGATGACCGCAGGGGCGATGGTCGGCACCGGCGCCGGCAACCGCGACGAGCTGGCGCCGCCGGAAGACACCGGCGAGGCGTTCGGCCTGGCGGCCGCGAACCTGACGATCACCTTCGGCTTCGGCCCCGGCGTCTTCGAGCGGCCCGGCCTCGGCCTCGCGGGGCGGCGCCCGGCGGCGCTGAAGCCGCTGCCGGCGCTGCCCGGCGACGAGCTGGACGAGCTCGAATCGGACGGCGACATCTGCGTGCAGGCCTGCGCCGACGACCCCCAGGTCGTCTTCCACGCGGTCCGCAACCTGGCCCGGATCGGCCGCGGCACGGTGACCATGCGCTGGTCCCAGCTCGGCTTCGGCCGCACCTCCTCGACCACCCGCGGCCAGGAGACGCCGCGCAACCTGTTCGGGATGAAAGACGGCACCGCCAACATCAAGGCCGAGGACGGCGAGGCGATGGACCGCTACGTCTGGGTCGACGACGGACCCGCCTGGATGCGCGGCGGCAGCTACCTCGTCACCCGCCGCATCCGCATGATGCTCGAGGTCTGGGACCGCTCCTCGCTGCAGGACCAGGAGCGGACGATCGGCCGGCGCAAGTACAGCGGTGCGCCGCTCGGCGAGGAGGACGAGTTCGACCCGCTTCCGCTCGACGAGAAGGGTGGCGACGGGGCCCCGGTGATCCCCGGCGACGCGCACGTGCGGCTCGCCTCGGCCACCGAAAACGGCGGCGTGCGGATCCTCCGTCGCGGCTACTCGTTCACCGACGGCGTCGACGAGAGCCTCGGCGAGCTCGAAGCCGGCCTCTTCTTCATCGCCTTCCAGCGCGACCCGGAAAAGCAGTTCGTCGCCCTGCAGCGCAAGCTCGGGCAGTACGACGCGCTCAACGAGTACACCAAGCACGTCGGCAGCGCCCTCTTCGCCGTGCCCGGGGGTAACCGCCCGGGCGGTTACGTCGGCGAAGCGCTGCTCGGCTGAGCGGCCGGTCCCTTTTCCGACCAGATCCGTCGGTTTTTGTTAGGGTCCCCTAACCACTCTCCCGACTGCCCCCGATCCTCTCTCAGCAAGGAGCCCGTCCAAAGATGAACCGAATCCCCGTCCGTGTCCTGATCGCCGCCGCGGCCCTGGGCCTCGTCGCGCTGTCGGTGGCCGCCTGCGGTTCGAGCGACGACGCTCCGGCCGGATCGAAGCAGCTGACCTTCAAGCTCACCGACGCCGGCTGCGAACCGGCCAAGGCCACGGCGCCCGCCGGCCCGATCGACTTCAAGGTCGAAAACGGCGGCACGTCCAAGTACACGGAGCTCGAGGTGCTCGACGGCGAAACGATCCTCGGCGAGCGCGAGAACGTCATCGAAGGCACCTCCGGCAGCTTCTCGCTGACCCTGGAAGAAGGCGAATACGCGGTGCGCTGCAACGAAGGCGGCGGCGCGGGCGAAGGCACCCTGATGGTGAGCGGCAAGCTCGACACGAAGACCAGCCCCGAGGTCGAAAAGGCGATCGCCGGCTACCGCGACTACCTGGTCGAGAACACCGAGGAGCTGACCGCCAGGACCAAGCCGTTCGTCGCCGCCGTGATCGCGGGCGACATCGCCGAGGCGAAGAAGCTCTACCCGGCGCCGCGCGTCGACTACGAGCGGATCGAGCCGGTGGCGGAGTCCTTCGGCGACCTCGACCCGCGCATCGACGCGCGCGAAAACGACGTGCCGAAGAGCGAATTCGGCGGCTTCCACCGGCTCGAGAAGGCGCTCTGGAAAGAAGGGGGCCTGGCCGGGATGAAGCCGGTCGCCGAAGAGCTGCTGGCGAACGTCGAAGAGCTGGAACAGAAGGTGAAGGGCGTCGACCTGCAGGCGGTGCAGATCGCCAACGGCGCCAACGAGCTCCTGACCGAGGTCTCGACCGCGAAGATCACCGGCGAGGAGGAGCGCTACTCCCACCTCGACCTGGTCGACTTCAAGGCCAACGTCGAAGGCTCCCAGACCGCGTTCGAAGCGGTGACGCCGCTGATGGAAAAGAAGGACCCGAAGCTGGTCAAGGAAATCGAAGCCGACTTCGAAGCCGTCTACGCGGCGCTGAAGCCCTACGAAACCGAAGTCTGGCCCGGCTTCGTCCTCTACACGGAACTGACCGAAGCCGACACCCGCAAACTGGCCCAGGCGATCGACACGCTGGCGGAGAAGTTGTCGCTCGTTCCGGCCCAGATCGCCAAGGGGGAACGAGCCTGACGTGAGCCGCCGGGGGAATCCCTAGCCTGGGACGCCCGATGGATCAGGCCGCACAGATGAGCTTCGGAACCCCGCCGGGGGTGCGGGCGGATCAGCTCCTCGCCGAGCTGGGCTACGCCGACTGGCGGCCCGGGCAGCGCGAGGCGGTGGTCGCGGCGCTCGAAGGGCGCGACTCGCTGATCGTGATGCCGACCGGCGGCGGCAAGAGCCTCTGCTACCAGCTACCGGGGCTGGCCTCCGATGACCTGACGATCGTGGTCAGCCCGTTGATCGCGCTGATGCGCGACCAGTGGCTGCGGCTGACCCAGGCCGGGCACCCGGTGGCGATGGTCTCCTCGGCGATGGGCGAGGCGGACGCGCGGGCGGCGCTCGACTCGGTCCGCGACGGCCGCGCCAAGATCGTCTACTGCGCGCCGGAGCGTTTCGCCTCCGGCTTCTTCGGCGACGCGATCGGGCGGCGCAAGGTCGACCTGCTGGCGGTCGACGAGGCGCACTGCGTGTCGGAGTGGGGGCACGACTTCCGCCCCGACTACCTGCGGCTGCCGCAGATCGCCGAGCGGCTCGGCCGGCCCACCGTGATGGCCTGCACGGCGACCGCGACGGTGCCGGTGGCGGTCGAGATCGCCCAGCGCTTCGAGATGCGCGAGCCGCTGCGGGTGCGGGCCGGCTTCGACCGTCCCAACCTCTCCTTCGACGTCGTCGCGCTGGAGGGCAAGGGCTCGAAGGCGCGCCGCCAGGCGCTGCTCGAGGCCGGGCTCGCCGATCCCGCCAACCGGCCGGCGATCGTCTACTGCGGCACCCGCCGCGACACCGACGAGGTGGCCGAGGCGCTGCGCGGCACCGGCCTGCGGGCGCTCGCCTACCACGCCGGGATGGAGGGCGAGGAGCGCTCCGCGGTGCAGCGGCGCTTCATGTCGGGCGGCGAGGACGCGGTCGACGTGGTCGTCGCCACCAACGCCTTCGGCATGGGGGTCGACAAGGCCGACGTGCGCTCGGTCTGGCACATGGCGATCCCGACCAGCGTCGAGGCCTACTACCAGGAGGCGGGCCGCGCCGGGCGCGACGGGCTGCCCGCCCGGGCGGTGCTGCTGGCGATGAAGGCCGACCTCGGCCGGCTCGTCCGCTTCAACGAACAGCGGGCCGGCGACCCGGAGCTGGCGATCGCCTACGAGCGTGGCTGGCGCGCCTACCGGGCGATCAAGGCGTACGTCTACGGGACGCGGTGCCGGCGCCAGGCGCTGCTCGCCCACTTCGGCGACCGCCGCGCCGAGACGCCGCCGCTCGAGCGCTGCTGTGACATCTGCGACCAGCTCACCTGGCTGCCCGACCCGGAGACGATCGCGGTGCGCCGCCCCGCCCGGGCGAAGTCCGCAAGCGCCCCGGCCGCCGACCTCTCCCCCGCCGACGCGCCGCTCTTCGAGGCGCTGAAAGCGTGGCGGCTGCGCGCCGCCGCGGGCAAGCCCGCCTACACGGTCGCCGCCAACAAGACGCTGGCCGCGATCGCCGCCCGGCGGCCGACCGGCCGCGCGGAGCTGATCGAGATCTCCGGCGTCGGCCCCGCCTTCGTCGGCAAGTACGCCGACGACGTCCTCGCCCTGATCGCCGAGCACGCCCCGCCGCTCGCCGCGTAGCGACACAGTTCCCAGCCCGCCCCCGGGTCCAGCCGTCCCTTCATTCGTTCCCGACTGCCGCCATCGATCCACGCACCGGTCAGGCCGACCCCACTCCCAGCGCGCTGCTCAGCGACCGCGGTCGACCTTTGTTAACCCGCCCGGCACCGTGGTCGACCTAAGTTAGCCATAGGTTCACTTTGGTCGACCACGCC
>DASZZB010000114.1:0-2844 GCA_035545115.1 Solirubrobacterales bacterium
GCCCTCGGCGTCACCCGTGCGGGTGGCGGTCGTCCTTCGGCCCGCACGGCCGAACAAAGGACGACGCACCCCCGGCCGCCCCCTCGAACTCCGGCCGTCCTCCCCAGACCCGGCCATCTCGGCGGCGGCCACAGCCTGCCCGGGTCGCCGCCGAGATGGCCGGGTCCCTTGTTCGCCCCGCCGGGGCGCCTCGCGAGATCGAATGACTGGCTAGTAGCCGGCCGGATGGCGGGCCACGTAGCCCGCCGTCGAGGCCATTTCCGGGTGCCAGCGCGGCCCCGTCCCGCTCTGGTCGCCCGCGGTGTCCCAGCGAAGCCCGTCGATCACCGCGAAAGCGTGGCCGGCGTTGGCGTAGATCGTGATCCAGCGGCCCTTGCCCGCCACGCCCCAACTCATCATTTCGCCGGAGTCCATCGGGGTCGTGATCAGACCGGCGCCGTGGAGGGCATAGCTGACCGCGCCCGAGCAGTCATAGCCGGGGCTCCACCAGCGGGCGTGGCCGCCGCCCCAGATGTAGGGGCGGGTGTGGATCAGGTTGGCGGCGGCGATCGCCGCCTTGACCGCCGCCGGCGCGCTTTCCGGCGGCGCGGCGACGCCTTTCACCAGCGTCGCCGACGTCACCGGCGCGCAGCTCCGGGTCCCTTCGGGGGCGGTGGTGCATTCGGTCGAGCCCGGGGTAGGGGTCGATTCGGTGGCCGGTTCGCCGACGTCCGTGGTCAGGCCTGCCGGGGTGAGGCCGCCACCCGCGCCGAGGGCGCTCGCCGGGAAGACCACCGCGACGACCAACCCGATCGCCAGCGCCAGACGTGCTTTCCAACCCACTTCAGGGGACAACCGCAAAACCGATCTCCTTTGTCGGCCTGCGGGGTTAGCTGTCGGGCTGGCGCTGAAGGAGCCTGCGCTCCCACCGTCCTCCGGTGGATTCGCCCCAAAATCGGTTCCCCCGCTCCGAGGTTGTTCGGCCCTCGGATTCGGCTTACCGGTCCTTGATCGCGGTGCAGTGTAACGACCGCGGGGGCGTCTGGGCGAAAGAACCTTCCCGCTATTTGGGGACGCGGATCAGAGGAGGGAGGTTTGACGGGTCGACCAGGCGGGGTCGGGGCGGCCCCGGCCCTCCAGCTCGAGCAGCGCCTGCTTGCGGTGGAGACCGCCGCCGTACCCGGTCAGCGATCCGTCGGCTCCGATCACCCGGTGGCAGGGGACGACGATCGAGACCGGGTTGCGGCCGTTGGCGGCGCCGACCACCCGCGCCCGCTGCCACGGCTCGACCTCGGCGGCGAAGAGGTCGGGGTCGACGCGGCGGGCGAGCTCACCGTAGCTCTCGGTCGCGCCATAGGGGATGTCGAGCAGGCGTCGCCAGACCTCACGGTCGAGCGGCGCGCCGCGCAGGTCGAGCTCGAGGTCGAACGCGCGCAGCTCACCGCCGAAGTAGGCGTCGAGCTGCTCGGTCACCGCGGGCAGCGACGCCCGCGCCGCCTCGGCCGGCGTCGGCACCTTGCCCGGGAACCAGAGCCCGCGCAGCCCGGCCTCGCCGGCGATCACTGTCAGCGGCCCGATCGGGCTCTCGTAGATGTCCCAGACGACTGAATCGCTCATGCCTTACGTCCCTCCTCCCCACTTCGAGTTCGCAGTTCTCTTCGCTATGCGGCCATTACTGCGAACGCATCAAGGGGGCGGCCGGCCTCTCAGGGGGTGTTGTGCCTTTTCGTAGTCAAACGTGTGACGCGGTCGAAACGTGAGATCGGCCCCGTCAGGCCCTGTCAGTCACCGGACACGGCCCTAGGATGAGGACGTGCCGCGCCCAGTCATCTCGTCGGACCTCGCGACCGCGCTCCCTCCCCTCCCGTCGGTTGCGCTCCGTCCACCCGAACCCGAGGATCGCGACGCCTTCATCACGGCGATGGCGGCGAGCGCGGAGCTGCATCGGCCCTGGTTGACGCCGCCGGTCACCGCACCCGAGTTCGACGCCTGGCTGACCCGTGCCCGCCGCGCCGACTTCGACGCCAACCTCGCGGTGCGCCCCGAGGACGGCGCCATCGTCGGCTACCTCAACGTCAGCCAGATCGTCCGCGGCCCGCTGCAGAGCGCCTTCCTCGGCTACGGCGGGGTCGCCGCCTGGAGCGGCGTCGGCTACATGACCGCGGCGCTGCGGCTGGTGCTGGAGCGCGCCTTCACCGACCTCGGCCTGCACCGGCTGGAAGCCAACGTCCAGCCCGCCAACCACGCCTCGATCGCCTTGGTCGAACGCTGCGGCTTCGTCCGCGAGGGCTTCTCCGAGCGCTACCTGAAGATCGGCGGGCACTGGCGCGACCACATCCGCTTCGCGATCCGCGCCGAGCAGTGGGGGAGCTGACCCGCCGCCCCGCCCCGGCCCGGACCCGCACCGCAGGCGACCGCCCCCGCCACCACGGCGCGCCTCGCGCGGCCGGACCGCGATCACCCCGCCTCGAGCAGCACCGTGTCCTGATGTGAGTAGGGCGGCGAGCAGGCGCAGACGACGACCAGGTCGACTTCGCCGACGTTGGCCAGGCGGTGCGGCGTCCCGGGCGGGATCGCCACGCAGTCGCCCGCGGCGACCGCGCGCTCCTCGCCGTCGACCCACAGCACCCCCGATCCGGCGACGAGGAGATAGAGCTCCTCGGAACGGCGATGGAGGTGTCCGATCGTCGCCCCGCCCGGCGCCACCGTCGCCTCGGCGAGGCTCAGGTTCGCCGCCTCGGCCGGGTATCCCGGCCCCGCCCACTCGCGGATCGTCGACCCGTCGCGGGTGACGTATGCCTCCAGCTCGGCGCGGCGCGCGTGCTCCATCGTCGCCGCAACGCTACCGGCAGCCCCCCGAATTGA
>DASZZB010000115.1:0-28793 GCA_035545115.1 Solirubrobacterales bacterium
TCGTCCTGGTCTACGGCCAGACCGGGGCGCTCAACCTGGCGCAGATCGGCCTCGCGCTCGGGCACGGCGGCCCGAGCCTGATGGTCGCCGTCGCCTTCGGGCTGATCGTCATCGGCTTCCTCACCAAGGCGGCGGCGTTCCCGGTCCACTTCTGGCTCGCCGACGCCCACGCGGTGGCGCCGACCCCGGTCTGCGTCCTCTTCTCGGGCGTGATGGTGGAGCTCGGCCTCTACGCGATCGGCCGCGTGTACTGGACCGCGTTCGCCGGCGCGCTCGACCCGTCGGCGGCGGCGATCCGCCCGATCCTGATCTGGATCGGGGTCCTCACCGCCCTGGTCGGGGCGCTGATGTGCGTGCAGCAGCGACACCTGAAGCGCCTCCTCGCCTTCTCGACCGTCAGCCACGTCGGCCTCTTCCTGATCTGCCTCGGCCTGCTCGACCATGTCGGCGTCGCCGCGGCGGCCTCTTACGTCCTCTCCCACGCCTTCGCCAAGGCGGCGCTCTTCATGTGCGTCGGGATCCTCGTCCACCGCTTCGCCGAGATCGACGAGCTGCGCCTGCGCGGCCGCGGGCGCGAGGGGCCGGCGCTGCGGATGGTCGGCCTGCTGTTCGTCGCCGGCGGCCTGGCCCTCGCCGGGGCGCCGATGGTCGGCGTCTTCGCCGGCAAGTCGCTGGGCGAGGGCGCGGCCGACGACGGCGGCTTCGGCTGGACGATCGCGGTCTTCATCCTCGCCTCCGGCCTGACCGCCGGCGCCGTCCTGCGCGCCGCCGGGACGATCTTCGGGGGCTGGGGCGAGGACGAGCCGCCGGAGAGCGAGCAGCCGCAGGAGTCCGACGAGGAGAGCGAGACGCTGCAGCCCCACGATCGCACGCCGGCGACGATGCTCGTGCCGGCGGTGGTGCTGACCGTGGCGGCGCTGGTGGCGAGCGTCGTGCCGGGCCTCGACGAGGCGATCCAGCAGGCCGCCGGGCGCTTCGCCGACCCGGCCGCTTACGCGGGCGCCGTCCTGCATGGGCACGCGGCCTTCGGCTCGATCGACCCGGAGGGGCTCAAGTGGGTCGACTTCCTCTGGGGCTCGTTGTCGCTGGCGCTGGCGCTGGGGCTGGCCGGGGTCTCGCTCTTCGGCGGGCGCCTGCTCGACGCCCTCCCGGATGGCCTCCGCCGCGCCGGCGACGCCGTCCAGACCCCGCTCGCCGCCCTCCACAGCGGCCACGTCGGCGACTATCTGGCCTGGCTGACCGCGGGCGCCGGCGCCGTCGCGGCGCTCGTCGCGCTCGCCGTCCACTGACCTCGGGAGCACCCGGGGCCACCGTCCCCGGGCGCCCGAGGGTCGGACCGCCTCAAGGACCGGCGTCGGCGGCGAAGCGGGCGGCGGCCTCTTCGGGGTCGACGAACACCTCGCCTCCCACGAAGCGGCCCCCCTTGACCTCCCAGACCCAGGCGGCGGGCAGATCGCGGATCCCGAACATGTGGCTGCGCAGATACACCCGGCCACGGACCAGGATCCGGTCGCCGCGGCTCTCCAACTGCTTGGGCAGGATCAGCAGCTCGTCCCAGACGGAGGCGATGTCGTGCAGGTATTCGTCCAGTCCGGCCGGGCCGACGTAGGGCGCGTCGCGTCCCATCTCCGCAGCGGTGATCGGCCGGAACTCCATGCGCTCGTCGCACAGCTCGGTCATCGCCGCCACGTCGCGGCGGTTGAAGGCGTCGTAGAGGCGCTCGACCAGCGCGCGGTGCGAATCGGTCATCGGCCGCCGACCCTAGGCCACGAGGGGATGCAGGTCGCCGAAGGAGCGGTCGGCGCCGGCGCCGCGCTCGTCCGCCGTTCGCGCCAGGGCGAGGATCGCCGCGTCGTCGACGAACCGGCCCTCGGTGAACTCGTGCATGGCTCCCTCGAGGCGCTGCACGACCGCGACCGGGCTGGGCGTCGTGGCGAGGAGAGAGCGGAGGCGCTCCTCGCCGAAACGGCCTCGCGGCCCGGGCGCCTCGGTGACGCCGTCGGTGATCACCACCAGTAGCTGCCCCGCCTCCACCCGCAGTCGCTGCAGGCTCCACTCCACGTCCTCGAAGGCGCCCAGGAGCGGTCCCGACGCGACCGTCTCGACCACCGACTCCCCCACCACCAGCATCGGCGGCGGGTGGCCCGCGACGGCCAGTCGCACCGGTTGCGTCGGGTCCTCGGGCAGCGTGAAGGCGGCGACCGTGCAGAGGGCCGAGTCACGCCGGCCCAGCAGCGCCCGGTTGAGCGTCGCGAGCGCGACCAGCGGGTCGCCGGTCAGCGAGGCGGCGGTCCGCAGCGTGTAGCGGGCCTGTCCGGTGATCGAGGCGGCGCGGGCACCGCGGCCGGTGACGTCGCCGACCACCACCATCCAGCCGTCGGCGACCGGGAAGGCGTCGTAGAAGTCGCCGCCGACCTCGTTCTCGGCGCCGGCCGGCCGGTACATCGCCGCCGCCGACCAGCCGGGGATGTGGGGGAGCGGCGGCGGCAGGAGCCCGCGCTGCAGCGTCTCGGCGATCTCGGCCCGGGCCCGTTCGGCGCGGCCGAGATCGGAGAAGAGGCCGGCGTTGTCGAGGGCGAGGCTGACACGGCCCTTGAGGACCCGGAAGAAACGCGCCGTCTCGGTCCCGTAGCGGCGACCCGACCAGGCGACCGCGAGCGTCAGCGCCCCGGTGGTCCTGCCCCGCGCGCGCAGCGGCAGGATGACGAACGACCGCATCCCGATCCGTCGCAGGAAGGCCCGGTCGCCGGGATCGTGCGCGAGCTTCTCCAGATCGGCCTCGGAAAGATCGCGCCGAAGCCGCGCCACCGGCGGCGCGTCCACCGAGCCGACCACCGTCTCGACCGGCAACGACGGCGTGCGCCGGCTCAGCCCCTCCTCGATCCCGGGTGGCCCGCCCGGGCCGACGCGCACCGCGGCGCGGAGCGGTCGCCCCTCGACGATCACGTCGATCACGCAGAAGTCGGCGACGGCGGGGACCAAGGCCTCGGTGATCTCCTGAAGCGTCGACTCGACCGCGAGGTCGCGCTCGCCGACCGCGGCGACGCTCTCGAGCACCGCGAAGCTGCGGGCCATGCGGGCCCTCGCGGCCGACGCCCGGACCAGGATGAGGGCGAGCGCCGCCGACAGCCCGGCGAGGACGACTATCGCGACGGTGCCCAAGCTGCCTCCTCAGCCGCGTCCCAGGGAAGGGTCACCGGCGGGACGGCGTCAGCCCGCCGCGACCGCGTCACCGACGCTCTCGAAGACGAGGCCGTTGTCGGTCAGGCCGGTCAGCTCCAGGACCCGCTTGACCTGGTCGGTCGGCCGGAGGATCGCGAGCTGCCGGCCATCGGCGCGGCGGCGTCTGCGGGCGGCGACGAAAAGCGCGATCGCGGTCGAGTCGATGAACTCGCATGGCTCCAGATCGACCAGGACGACCGCGTCGGCGGCGACGCGGTCGATCGCCGCCTCGAGCTGATCGGCGACCGCCAGATCAAGCTCGCCGGCGACCGTGATCACCCACGCGCCCCCCTGCCGCCCCTCGGTCAGCTTCAGCCGTCCCATAGCTACTCGATTATGGGTGTCAGGCCGCCGTGGATCAACTCCGCTCCTCGGAGAGGGTCACCCGCCGGCAGTTTCGGAAAGTCGTTCGCCGCCATCGATCGTCCGCGCTCAGTCGGCCGGCTTCCAGTCCTGGCCCTGGCAGCGGGGACAGACCGGCAGGTTGGTGACCTTCCCCTCCGCGATCCGCAATGTCTCGCCGCAGTCGGCGCAGCGATAATCGCCGCCGACCACGGTCTCCCCGGCGATGTAGTCGACCGCCTTGTCGTAGGTCTCTTTCATCCGCCGTTCCTCCCTCGCAGCAGCGCCACCGCCCCGGCCGCGGCGCCGGTCGCCGCGAGCGCGCCGCCGAGCAGCGCCGCTTCACGCAGCTTCCCGTCGCCGTCGAGGACCAGGTCGGGGAAGCCGTCCTCGGGGCGCGGGCCGTCGCCGGCCGTCCCGTTCTGGCGGTCCATCGCCAGCTTCAGCAGCTGGGCGGTGTGCAGGGCGCGGCGCTCGGTCATCTGTTCGATCTGGGTCTTGCAGGAGAAGCCGTCGGCGACGAGGATCGTGCTCTCGCCCGCGCCGCGCACCGCCGGCATCAGCCGCTGCTCGCCGATCTGGCGGGAGATCTCGTCGTGTTCGCGCTCGAACCCGAAGGAGCCGGCGAGGCCGCAACAGCCGGAGTCGAGGACTTCGAAGTCGAGGCCCATGCGTTCGTAGAGCTCACTCTCGGCGTCCATCCCCATCACCGCTTCCTGGTGGCAGTGCCCGTGGACCAGCACTTTGGCCTCGAGGCGCGGCGCCTGCCAGTCGGGAACGTGCTGCTGCAGCAGCTCGGCCAGGGTGAGGGCCTGGAGCGAGAGGCGCTTGGCGTCCTCGTCGTGGGGCATCAGGCCCGGCAGCTCGTCGCGGAAGGCGGCGACGCAGCTCGGCTCGATGCCGACGAGCGGCGTCCCCTCGCGGATGTGGGGCGCGAGCACGTCGAGCATCCGCCGCCAGAAGAGCTTCGCGGTGTCGAGCATCCCGTAGTCGTAGAGCGGCCGGCCGCAGCAGAGCTGCTGCTGGGGCACGATCGGCCGGAACCCCGCCGCCTCGATGACCTCGACCGCGGCCTTCATCGTCTCCGGATGGAGGAAGTTGTTGAAGGTGTCCGGGAAGAGGACGACCGGCGGCCCGGTCGGGTTGACGGCGCCCCGCTCGGCGAACCACTCCTTGAAGGTCTGATGGGCGAAGCGCGGCAGCTCGCGATCGGGGCTGAGCCCGCCGGCGCGCTTCAGCAGGCGTGAGAGCCCTGGAGCGTGGGTGAGCGCGTTGGCGAGCCGCGGCACCCGGCCGGCGAGCCGGGCGTGGAACATGATCAGGCCCATCGAGTAGGCCGGAAGCTCGCGCGGTCTGCCCTTGTAGTGGTGGGAGAGGAACTCCGCCTTGTAGGTCGCCATGTCGACGCTGACCGGGCAGTCGCCTTTGCACCCCTTGCAGGAGAGGCAGAGGTCGAGCGCCTCTTTCACCTCCCCCGAGCGGAAGCCGTCGGTGATCGTGTCGCCCTCCAGCATCTCGTAGAGGATCCGCGCGCGTCCCCGCGTCGTGTGCTCCTCCTCTTTGGTCACCTGAAAGCTCGGGCACATCGTCCCTTTGCTCGCGTCGCGGCATTTGCCGGCGCCGACGCAGCGCAGCGCCGCGTGGGCGAAGCTGCCGCCGTCCTCGGCGTAGGCGAAGTGGGTCTTCACCTCCGGCGGCGAGTAGCCGGTCCCCAGCTTCATGTTGGAGACGATCGGATAGGGGTCGACGACCTTGTGCGGGTTCATCCGGTTGCCCGGGTCCCAGATCCGCTTCATCTCGCGGAAGGCGCCGACGAGCTCCTCGCCGTACATCTTCGGCAGCAGCTCGGCCCGCTGTTGGCCGTCGCCGTGCTCGCCGGAGAGCGAGCCGCCGTGCGCGACCACCAGGTCCGCCGCCTCGTCGAGGAAGCGTCGCCAGTTGCGCAGGCCGCCGGCGCTGCGCAGGTCGAAGTTGATCCGGCAGTGCACGCAGCCGTCGCCGAAGTGGCCGTAGAGCGCCGCCCGGTAGCCGTGCTTGTCGAGCAGGTCGCGGAACTCGCGCAGGTAGGCGCCGAGCCGCTCCGGCGGCACCGCGGAGTCCTCCCACCCCGGCCAGTGGTCGCGCTCGCCGGGCACGTAGGCGGTGGCGCCGAGGCCCGCCTCCCGGACTTCCCAGAGGTTCTGCTCCTCTTCGACGTCGTCGAACAGCTTCATCGACGGCGTCCGGTCGTCCTTGCGCAGGCGCTCCATGCACTCTTCGGCCTTGCCGTGGCTCTCCTCGCGCGACTCGCCGCCGAACTCGACCAGCAGGAAGCCTTCCCCGTCGGGCAGCATCGGCACCTCGGAGGTGTGTTTGCCCTTTTTGATCATGTCGTCGATCAGCCGGCTGTCGATGCCCTCCAGCCCGGTCGGGCCGTACTCGAGGATCTCCGGCACGTGGTCGGCTGCCTCGAAGGCGGTCGGGTAGCCGAGCACCAGGAGCGAGCGGGCGGGCGGCGAGTAGACCAGCCGCACGGTCGCCTCCAGCACCGTCGCCAGGGTCCCCTCGGAGCCGACCAGCGCCCGCGCCACGTTGAAGCCTTTCTCGGGCAGCAGCTCGTCCAGGTTGTAGCCGGAGACGCGGCGCGGGATGTCGGGGTAGCGCTCGCGGACCAGCGCCGCATAGCGTTCGCGCAGGTCGCGCATCCCGGCGTAGATCTCGCCGCGCCGTCCACCGGCGGCGATGATCCGCTCGAGCTCCTCCTCGGACGTCGGCCCCACCCGCATCCGCACCCCGTCGTAGGTGACGATCTCCAGCTCTTCGACGTTGTCGGCGGTGCGGCCCGCCATGATCGAGTGGATGCCGCAGGAGTTGTTGCCGACCATCCCGCCGAAGGTCGCGTATTCATGCGTGGAGGTGTCCGGCGCGAAGGTGAGGTCGTACTCGTCTTCGGCGCGGGTCGAAAGCTGGTCGCGGATCACGCCCGGCTGGACGCGGGCGATCTTCCGCTCGGGGTCGATCTCGATGATCTCCCGCATGTACTTCGAGGTGTCGAGGACGACCGCGACGTTGGTCGTCTCGCCGGAGAGGCTGGTGGCGCAGCCGCGCGGCAGCACCGGCGCGCCGTGCTCGGCGCAGACGCGGACCGCGGCGACGACGTCCTCGGCGTCACGGGGGATGACGACGCCGAGCGGCGGCTGGCGGTAGTTGGAGCTGTCGTGGGAGTAGATCGCGCGGGTGCCGGCGTCGAAGCGCACCTCGCCCTTGACGACGCCCTCGAGGTCCCGGCGCAGCGACTTGCGGTCGATCTCCTCGATCCCCTCGGGGGCCAGCGTCCCGTGGCCCATCTCCGAGCCGCTCACGCGCGCCACCGCTCCGCCTCGTCGCGCTTCAGCGCGAGGCCGTGGCCGGGGCGCGAGCGGTCGGGTTCCAGCTCGCCGCCGTCGGGCTCGAGGGTGCCGTCGAAGAGCAGCCGCTCGATCCGCACGTGGTCGTGGAAGTACTCCAGGTGCTCGAGCGTCTCGAACGCGCAGCAGGCATGGGCGGAGATCGCCGGCGCGCAGTGGGCGGAGAAGGGCCGCTGCAGCGCTTTGCAGATGCCGTCGGCGCGCAGCATGTCGGTGATCCCGCCGATGCGGGTGACGTCGGCCTGAAGGACGTCGACGCAGTCGGCCAGCTCGGCCAGCCGCGGCAGGTCCCACTCGTACTCGCCGGCGGCGATCGCGACGCCGGCCGGGCCGTGCTCGCGCACGAAGCGCATCCCGGCACGGTCCTCGGAGCTGACCGGCTCCTCGAAGTAGCGGACGCCGAAGCCGGCGTAGACGTCGGCCCATTCGAGCGCCTCCTTGGGCGCGAAGGCGCCGTTCGCGTCGACCATCAGCTCGACCTCCGGGCCGATCACCTCGCGGCACAGCGCCAGGCGCTCGCGGTCGCGCTCCGGCTCGCGCCCGACCTTGATCTTCACCCGCGGCAGCCGCGCCGCCATCCAGCCCCGCAGCTGCTCGCGCAGGCGCTCGTCGGAGTAGGAGGTGAAGCCGCCGCTGCCGTAGACCGGCACGCTCGGCCGGAAGCGCGGCAGCGCGTCGGCGAGGCAGACCCCGAGCAGGCGCGCCTTCAGGTCCCAGAGCGCGATGTCGACGGCGGAGACCGCCATCGCCCCCACCCCGGGCCGGCCGGCGTTGCGGATCTGCGCCTGCATCGCCGCCCAGGCGGCGGGCGGCGAGAGGGCGTCCGCGCCCTCGACGACCGAGGCGAGCTTCGACTCGACGAAGGCCGCGACCGAGCTGTCGCCGTAGGTGTAGCCGAGGCCGCGCTCGCCGCCCGCCTCGACCTCGACGACGACGATCGTCGTCGCGTCCCAGGCGAGGGTGCCGTCGGACTCCGGCTCGTCGGTAGGGATCGTGTAGACCCCGACCTCCAGGCCGGATACCGAGGCGTCCACGACCGGCGCCCGCTCGAGGGTCGTCATCACCGGGTCGCGAACTCTTTGAGCTTGCTTTTCAGCGACTGGCTGACCAGGCGGGCGCCGTGCTGGTCGCCCTGTCTCAGCGCTTTCGCCAGGCTGGTCGCCTGTTCGAGTTTGATGTGCGGCGGCAGCGGCGGCACCTCGGGGTCGGTGATCGCCTCGAGCAGCGCGGGCCGGCCCGCGTTCAGCACCTCGTCCCAGGCGTCGCCGACCTGCTCGGGGTCTTCGACCCGCACCCCGTGCAGCCCCAGCAGGCGCGCGTACTCGGCGTAGCCGAAGTCGGGGATTTCCTGGGAGGCGACGAGTTTCGGGTCGCCGGCCATCACCCGCTGCTCCCAGGTCACCTGGTTCAGGTCGTCGTTGTGGAGGACGAGGACGACCAGCTGCGGGTTGCTCCATTCTTCCCAGCGCGCGGCGACGTCGATCAGCGCGTTGATGCCGAGCATCTGCATCGCGCCGTCGCCGAGCGAGGCGATCACCGGCCGGTCGGGGTAGGCCATCTTCGCCGCGAAGGCGTACGGCACCCCCGGGCACATCGTCGCCAGGGTGCCGGAGAGCATCGCCCGCATGCCTTTGCGCATTTTCAGCTGCCGCGCCCACCAGTTCGTCGCCGAGCCGGAATCGGCGGTGAGGATGCAGCGGTCGGGGAGCTTCGGGCTGAGCTCGTGGAAGACCCGCTGCGGGTTGAGCGGCTCGGCCGACACCATCGCCCGTTCGCCGAGCAGGTCCCACCAACTCGACACTTCCGATTCGATCTCCTCGCGCCACGAGCGGTCGTGCTTGCGCTCCAGCTGCGGGATCAGCTCGTTCAGCGTGTCGCGGGCGTCGCCGACCAGGCTCACCTCCATCGGATAGCGGATGCCGACGAGGCGGGCGTCGATGTCGATCTGCACGCCGCGAGCCTGCCCCGGTTCCGGCAGCCACTCCGCGTAGGGGAAGCTGGAGCCGACCATCAGGAAGGTGTCGCAGCCTTCGATCATCTCGTAGCTCGGCTTCGAGCCCAGCAGGCCGATCGGCCCGGTGACGAAGGGCAGATCGTCGGGCAGGACGTCGCGCCCGTTCAGCGCCTTGGCGACGCCGGCGCCGAGCCGCTCGGCGACCTCGATCACCTCCTGGTCGGCGCCCCGCGCGCCCTGGCCGACGAGGATCGCGACCTTCTCGCCCGAGTTGAGGACCTCGGCGGCGCGACGCAGCTCGTCGTCGGGCGGGATCAGGCGCGGGTCGGCCGGCGTCCCCAGGCTCGAGTAGACGGCGCCGTGCACGCGTTCCGGTTCTTCGTGTTCGGCCTCCTGGACGTCCTCGGGGATGATCACCGCGGTCACCGAGCGCGAGGCCTTCGCCACCTGGACCGCGCGGTCGATCAGGTGTCGCGCCTGCGACGGCTCCATGCAGGTCTGCACGAACTCCGAGGCGACGTCCTTGAAGAGCGTGTTGAGGTCGACCTCCTGCTGATAGTTCGACCCGAGCGACATCCGTTTCTGCTGGCCGACCAGGGCGACCACCGGCTGGTGGTCGAGCTTCGCGTCGTAGAGGCCGTTCAGCAGGTGGATCGCGCCGGGCCCGGAGGTCGACATGCAGACCCCCACCTCGCCGGTCAGCTTGGCGTGCGCGCAGGCCGCGAAGGCGGCGATCTCCTCATGGCGCGTCTGCACGAACTCCACCTCTTCGCCGTGCTCGTGGAAGCCGCCGAGCACCCCGTTGATCCCGTCGCCCGGGTAGCCGTAGATCCGCCTCACCCCGTGTTCGTTGAGTCTTTTGAGTACGTAGGCGCCAACGGTTTCGGCCATCTTCGGTGCTCCTTGGTCTGTCGGTCGGGGACGGAGGGGTGATTCGGATTACCCCGGCATCGGTGGCGATAACCGCAGTTGTCCGCGCGCTGACACCGTTGTTTCCGGCTGCGGGCGGCGGGCACAGATCGACTCGGAGCGAGCCGACTCGGAGCGAGCGATTGCGAGAAGGAGCAGAGCACTGAAGACGCCGACGCGCCTGACGCGCCTCGGCGCGAAGATCCGGTGGCCGGCCGCCGCCGCGGTCCCCGCCTGCCTCCTGCTCGCCCGGCGGCGCCGGCGGCTCGGACTGCCGGCGCCGATCTCGCTGTCCCTGGCCGCGGCGGCGCCGGTCGCGACCGCCGCGGCGCTGCCACCGGGACGGGTCCGGGCGGGGGCGACCTGGGCCGCCTTCATGTGGGCCTACAAGATCGCCTTCGAAGTCCCCCACGACCGACCGGAGCGCCAGTACATGAGGCTCCACGTCGACGGTCCGATCGCGCTCGACCGCCTGCTCGGCGGCGGTGAGCCGCCGGGCGCGACCCTGCAGCGGCGGCTGCGTCGGCCGCCGCAACTGACGCCGCTCGACCGCGCCGCCTCGCTCTTCTACTCGACCTGGGAGGCGGTGCCCCATCTGACCCTCGCCTGGATCCTGGTGCGGCGCCCGGAGCGCTTCCCGGCCGCGGCGGCGAGGCTCGGCGCGACCTTCGCCGGCACCCTGCCCGGCTACTTCGCCTACCCGGCGGCGCCGCCGTGGTGGGCGAGCGAGCGCGAGGGCAGGATGGGCCGCTCGGTGCGACGGGTCACGCTCGAGGTCGAGAAGGAGCTCCACGGCGAGCCTCGGCCCGGGAGCGACCACGGCACCGGCGCCAATCCCTGGGCGGCGATGCCCTCCGACCATTTCGCCAGCAGCGCGATGACCGCCGCGATCCTCGCCGAGCTCGACCCGCGGGCAGGCGCCGCCGGCGCCGCCTACACCGTCCTCCTCGGCGCCACCCTCGTCTACACCGGCGAGCACTACGTCGTCGACCTCGCCGCCGGCCTGGCGCTCGCCGCTCTCGTCTACGCCGCCTGCGGCCCGGTCGCGGCGGCACTGAGGCGGGGGCCGGCGTGCGGCGAGCGGCGCTGAGGAGGCGCGATGTTCAGGTGGGCGACCGAAGCCGCTCCCCTCGCAAGGCTCGCGCGCCCCGCCGCCAGCCCTGTCGCGCGGCTGGGCGGTCCGGCCAGGACGCGGGTGATCGCCCTGTTCGCCGCGATCCTCGGCCTGCAGAGCGCCGATCTGGCGACGATCGGCGCCGCGGGCGGACAGCTCGAGGCGGCGCTCGGCATCGGCCATGTCCAACTCGGTCTCCTCGCCTCGGTCTCCTCGCTGGTCTCCGCCGCGGCGACCTTGCCCTTCGGGGTGCTCGCCGACCGGGCGCCGCGCGTGCGGCTGCTGGCCGGCGCGATCACGCTCTGGGGGGCGGCGATGGTGGCCGCCGGCCTTTCGGACTCCTACGGCGAGCTGCTCGTCACCAGGGTCGTGCTGGGCCTGCTCACCGCGGCCGCGGGGCCGGTGATGGCCTCGTTGATGGGCGACCTCTTCCCGGCCGAGGAACGGGCCCGGGTCTACGGCCTGGTGCTGAGCGGCGAGCTGTTCGGCCTCGGCTTCGGCTTCATGCTCAGCGGCAATATCGCCGGTGTCCTCTCCTGGCGCTGGGCATTCTGGGCCCTGGCGCTGCCGGCGGCGGGGCTGGCCGCGCTCCTGCTGCGCAAGCTGCCCGAGCCGGCGCGCGGCGGACAGAGCAGGCTGGAGCCCGGCGACCGCGAGATCCTTCCCGCCGAGGCCGCTCCGCGGCAGTCCCTCGAGGGGAGGCGGGACAGCCTCTGGGGAGCGGTCCGCCATGTCGTCCGGGTGCGGACCAACATCGTCCTGATCGCCGTCTCGGCCGCCCTCTACTTCTTCTTCGGCGGCCTCGAGACCTTCGGCGTGATCTTCGTCCGCCGCCAGTACGGCCTCGGCCAGTCGGCGGCGACCTCGATGGTCACCCTGCTCGGGATCGGTGCGCTCGCCGGGGTGCTCAGCGGGGGGCGGATCGCCGACCGGCTGCTCGGACGTGGTCGGCCCGACGCCCGCGTCGTCGTCGCCGCGGCGGGCTTCCTCGTCGCGGTCGCCTTGGTCTTCGCGCCCTTCCTCGCCGCCTGGCCGCTGCTCGTGGCGATGCCGCTCTACATCGCCGGGACGGCCGCCCTCACCTGCGCCAACCCGGCGCTCGACGCCGCCCGGCTGGACGTCATGCCCTCCGGGCTGTGGGGACGGGCGGAGGCGATCCGGACGGCCCTCAGGGCGCTCGCCGTCGCCAGCGCCCCGCTCCTCTTCGGGGCGCTCTCGACGGCGATCGGCGAAGGCGGCGGCGAGGGACTGCGCCTCACCTTCCTCGTCATGCTGGCGCCGCTGGCGATCGCGGGGGTCGCACTGCTGGCCGCCCGCGAGGGCT
The DNA here is from genome assembly GCA_035545115.1 of Solirubrobacterales bacterium. Taxonomy (GTDB): domain Bacteria; phylum Actinomycetota; class Thermoleophilia; order Solirubrobacterales; family 70-9; genus VAYN01. The sequence goes on from DASZZB010000115.1 coordinate 12,252, forward strand.
ACCGGCGCGACGTCGCCGCCGCGGCGCTCGACGAGGAGGCGTCGTCGCGATGAGGGGACGCGGCGGCCGACTGCTCCTGCTCGGGGTGCCCACCTTCGGGATGGCCCTGGCGGTGACCGCGGTCTCCACCTACCTGCCGGTCGTCGCCCGCGGGCAGGCGGCCTCGACGGCGCTGATCGGCGGCATCCTCGCGATCGAGGGACTGATGGCGCTGTGGCTGCCGATCGTCGCCGGGAGCTGGTCGGATCGGCTGCGCACGCCGCTCGGCGGGCGGCTGCCGTTCGTGCTCGCCGGGACCCCGGCGATGTTCGCCGCCCTCTGCCTGGTCGGCCTCGTCCACTCGCTCGTCGCGCTGGCGGGCCTCGTCGTCCTCTTCTTCGTCGGCTACTTCGTCGCCTACGAGCCCTACCGGGCGCTCTACCCCGACCTGGTCGAAAGCGAGCTCGCCGGCCGCTCCCAGAGCGTCCAGGCGGGCTGGCGCGGAGCCGGCACGGGGACCGCGCTGATCAGCGGCGCGGCCCTGCTCGGTATCGCCGAGTTCCTGCCCTTCGTGCTCTACGCCGTCCTGCTCGCCATCAGCGTCGGCCTCTTCGTCGTCCTGCTCCTGCGCGGTGGCTACCGTGGTCGCGAGGCGGGCCGCGAGGTCGGCGCGGGCGGATTCGCCGAATCGCTCGCCGAGGTCCGCCGCCTGCTGCGGGAGAGGCCGGCGCTGCGCTGCTACCTGCTCGCCAACGGGCTCTGGGAGACCTCGCTGGGGGCGACCAAGACCTTCGTCATCCTCTACGTCACCGCCGGCCTCGGCTACAGCCTCGGCGCCACCTCGCTGATCGTCGGCGGCGTCGCGCTCGTCGTCCTCGCCGGGGCGGTGTTCAGCGGCACGCTCGCCGACCGTCACGGACGACTGCGCGTCAGCGAGGTGAGCGTCTGGGTCTTCGGTGGGGCGCTGCTGGTACCGGGGCTGACCACGCTGCGGATTCCGCTGATCGTCGCCACGCCCTTCGTCGCCCTGGGCGGTGGCACGCTGATGAGCCTGCCCTACTCGCTGTTGATGCCGCTGATGCCCGAGGACGAGCACGGCGCGTTCACCGGCCTCTACGGCCTCAGCCGTGGGCTGGGCGTCATGGCGGGCCCGCTCGCCGCGGGACTGGCGATCGAGCTGCTCGGGCCACTCTTCGGCTCGACGCACGGCTACGCCGCCACCTGGTGGGTGGCGGGCGGGGCGGCGCTCCTCAGCCTGATCCCGCTGCGCCGGCTGCGTGCCCTGCGCGAGGACCACGAGGGGCGGGCGCGACGGCGCTCCGCCGCGTCGACGGAAAGACGGCCCGGCGGGTCGCGGCGGGCGTGGAGGTGACCGGCGGGATGAGAGCCGATCGACCCACTTCGACCGTACGGACGGGGCTGCGTTCCGCGGTCGTCGACAGCGCCGCGCCGTACGGCTACGCACTGACGATCTTCGCCACCGGCTCGGTGGCGGACTCGATCATCGGCAAGCCGCACATCTTCGAGGTGCTGCTCTACCTGGGCGGCGCGGTGATCGGTTTCCTGGCGGTCGAGCTGGCCGCCTACGGGAGGCTCCAGGTCCGCCTGCGGAAACCGGCGCCCCCCAGCGAGGAAATCTGGGGTCACGCCCACATAATCTCCGCCGGCGTGGCCGTCGTCGCCTGCTGGGCCATCCTCCGGGTGATCAGCACCGACGTCGGTTGGCTGATCGTCGGTTGCGTGGCGACCGTCCTGTATCTCGTGCTGGTCGCCGTGCAGAGCACGCTCGCCTCGCGAGCCGCCGACTGAGCTGCGATCCCAGCACCCACAGGCGACCTTGATCGAGTCGGGTCGGCGACAGGCCGCCCCGTCAGTTGCCTGACCTGGCCCCGTCGACTCTCACCCGCCTCGGGTAGCTGAAGGACGAAAGTCTTGTTGAAATTGTTTTCGGCTTGCTGCTGCCGTTGCCAGCCAGCTTGGCTATGGCTTCCTCGCTGGTGACTGGCTCGATCCACCATCCCTCCCCGATCAGGTCAAGGTTCGCCCTTCTCTCCGGCGGTCCGTCGTGGAGGACGAACCGATCAAAGACGCGCATCAGCGCGGCGCGCACCGCGTCAACGCCGGCGGCATCCGTCACCTGTCCGGCCAGGGCGGCCCGGATGTGGACCAGGCGCTCCAAGAGGCCCGTCTCGATGCCGGCTAGCGCCGGGTCGGCTTCCGCCTCGTGAAACTGGGACCCAAGGCGTTCGCACTCGCGGTCGGCGGCTTCGGCGGCAGGCTCAAGCTCGGCACGCAGCTCCCGCCACTCGGCCGCGGTCAGATCACCCGCCAGGTAGTCGGCCTTCACGCGACCGAGTCGCTCCTTGGCCTTCGCGGCCTGGTGCTCGGCGCGCGCGAGGAGTCCAGCAAGCTAGGCGGTCGGGGAGTTTGCGCTCCCCCTCCCGGCCACCGACGGTGCGCTTCACTTTGCTGGCGTCCTCCAGGCCTGCGAGGTACTTGCGGGCGCTGGCGCCGCCGATGCCAGCCGCCGCCGCATCTCGTTGACGGTCACCTCGCCCCCGGCCGCGCCCAGGGCATCGATCACCTTCTGGTTCGCCCTGTCCCGGTCGCCCAGTAGTAGAAGGTCTGCGCATCGCCCGCAATCCACCCGCTATGCCTTTTTGTCGCTTGGTTTCAATGACTTGTCAGCAGCTACCTAGAAGGCCTTCGCGCGGACGATGAGCCCCGAAAATCGACCCTCCGGACGGAACGCGCGCTGCGCAGAGAAACGCAACTGCATCATCGAGAAGGGCCAGCTGGCAGATCCCCATTATTTGGCCCCTGCAGCGTCGCATAAGAGACACATAGCTCCAACGCGGTGGCAATCGCAACGCGCCCTCTCACGACCAATCGGGGCACCACACCCTTCGGCTCAACGAGGCACTAACTGTGCGTCCTCTCTTCAAGGACACCATTCACGAAGGTGATCCGCCACCCGCCATACCCGAGTTCCGTGACCTTTTCATCATGGCCTTCCCAGGTTTCGATGATCCTTTCGGGCCTCCCCAATTTTCGTCTGACTTCCGCGATTTTTTCACCAAGCTTCAGACCGAGAACGACCTTGTCGAACTTGCTCTTCGGGCGTGCGCCACCTTTTGGGAATCGTTCGATCGATTTTCGGGCCAATCGCCCACCCTCAAATTCGAGATGCCAGCCGCCATAGATAAGCGCTTCGTTCCGCCCTTCGACGACTTCGCTGCTCGGCCGCCCAAGTTCACGTAGCGCTCCCTGTACGGAGGTCCCTAACGGCATCCGTGCCGCCAGTTCTTCGACTTCGCTATGCGACCTCCTCACGGAAGCAACGCTCCCACTTCCGCTGCTCCCACAGCCTACAACGGACAGTACGACGAAAAGCACGAAGCCCGCGGCACAAAGAGACCTGCCCACGCTCTCGCGTGTGTGCAACCTGGACCTTGGCGTCACAATGCCGGACATCATGCGCTACATCGCCTCGGCGTCGATCAACACTGACCAAGCAATCATCGCGTATCGCAACCTCAACTAGGCGGCGGCGCACTGCATGGAACCTGGCCTCGTCCGATGATCACCCTGTGGCTTCCCACGATCCGCACTGACCTTCCGCACGTCGTTTCTGGAAGCACCAAGACTGCATAACCCAAGGGGTACGGCAATTTCGCATCGCGCGCGGTCCGCTCACTGATCACTTTGACCGGAACCGCCACCCAATGCCGTTGACGCCCGCCGGGCTTCTCCGTGAGCACGTCTACTCGATGGGCGCTAGTCCGCGTCATCATCACAAGCACGCGATGCCGAATGGAGCCCCCACCCACGATCCCCTCCGACACAAGCTGCCAAGACTGCTTCGGAACGGAGAGGCCGCACGTCACACCCTCGCTTTTGACGTTACCTCGCCCACTCCTCGTCGCCCAACAGCCCTTGCCATGTTCCGCGCCAAACAGCCAGACACCCCATGAATATCCACTCGTTTCGCGCCCGCCCGCAATTTTCAACGCGTAGCTCGGGATAACAACCCCGGAGGCACCTGCGGAGCAGCACAACAAGCACACTCCGATCATCACCGTCAGGGCCGCTAGATAGACGCGTTGCCGTTTCATCATCCAGGGCAGGTCTGCTGGATGGTTATTTGCAAGTTATGAATTTCCCCATTTCCCTGGTAGTTGAATTGGAACGCCCAGACATCGGTGTACTGAATTTCCTTTCCAGGTTCACAATGCAGGGTGTCTTCATATTTTACATCGTTCTGACAGGAGTTCGCATTTCCAATACATGCGGGCTTGAGCGAAGGATATACCGGTGCAGGCTGCGGAATTGAGTGATAGGACCCGTGAGGTGCCCGTGATTCCCACCTCACTTCTTCCCCTCGCTTAGAGATGCCGCCAAAACGATTGCACTTCTGAACCACGGTTAGCCTCACCGTTCCCTTGCGCGCACCTTTCTTCAGGTGAGCCCAGAGCTTGCACTCGCATCCGATTGAGCTTTGGTAACAAGCGTGAGCCGACGGACTTTCCCCCAGAAGGTCGAAACCAGTGATTGGATTGGCGTTCGCATAGTCGTATGCGTTGGCCGAACCCCCGGGAACCGGATCGGGGGACAGAAATCGACCGATCTGAGGAATGTAACTTCGGACTCCCATCTGAATCACGCCTGAGGATAGTTCGGTGCGCCGAGATTTACCCCCTAGCCAGCCGAATCTTCCCGAGGTCCCCGACTCCGGTTCGCCGAATTCGTCGGCCCGATAAGTGGCCAGAAGTTTCGTCGCGGTCGGACTCGAACTCGCCGAGGCAACGACGTCCCCGTGCAGGTCGGTGAGCTTGAACGTCGTGGTCCCACTGCTTTCCTGAATCGCCGCAAGTTCGCCCCCGATCCCCGTGATATTCCGGCTCCAGGCCGAGCCCAGGGACGTCCAGGAGGATGAATCGCCGGGACCATCGTAGTGGAAGATTTCGATGCCGGAGACGCCTCCAGTCTGTTCGCGCTGACGCTGGCGGCCGGTCGCGTCAAGCTGGAACGTGTTGGTCACCCCGTTCTGGGTCTGGGTGGCGACCATGTCGTTGGCGTAGTAGCCGGTCGTCAGGGCTTTGCCGCCGGCGTATTCCGCCGGAAGGCTGGTGATGCGCCCCCATGGGTCGTAAGTAGGACCGATCAGCCGATCAGCTTCGTCGTATTCGTATTTCTGCGTCGGCCCGCCGATCGTCGCGCACGCCCCACCGACGCCGGGGATCCGCGTCATCTTGGTCAGGCGGTTCGAATCGGCGTCATAGGTATAGGCGCGCGTCGTGCATTCGCCCCCGGTCGGCGTTTCCTGTGCTTCGGTAAGGCGACCTGTCGGTCTATTCCACGTGGACCGGTCCGCCCCCGCTGACCGGTCGGCTCGCCGCCTCCTCGACGGCGGGTCGACCCGGACCGCCAGCCGGGGTTTCAGGCAGCGGCCTCGTCTGCGTAAACGCCGATTGCGTCTCGCGCGAGCGGCCTGTTACAGGCCCGACTGCCGAGTTGACAACTCGGCAGTCGGCGGGTCTGGCGTCGTGGAGCACGCACGATCCCCTCGGGCATCGGCCTATTCCTGCAGCTCCCGCGCCTTTTCCTTGGCCGCTTCGAGAGTTTCCTTGGCCTGTTCCTTGGCGCTCTGGAGTTCTTCGTTCGCCTGCTGCTTGACTTCCTGGAGGGCGGCCTGGTCGATCGACGGATCGCTCTTCGCTTCTTCGACGGCCGCGGCGGACTTTTCCTTGGCCGCTTCGATGCTCTGGTCGGCCTGTGCCCTTGCTTCTTCGATCAGCGCTTCGGCTCCCTGGGCACCTTCTCCGGCTCCTTCGACTTCCCGGCTCGTGCCGGTGCCGATCCCGGGTTCGCCGGTGTCTTCGGTGCCCCCGCCGCCACCGCAGCCGAGCAGTCCGGCGCCGACCATCACGACGAGCGCCAAGGTCACGCCCGCGCGGCGCAGACCATGGGTCCTCCGGGCGTCGTCCTTCGTCGCGGTCTTTCTCATCTCGCGTCCCTCTACCCCGTCGGGACGGTGGGCGAACGAAGGCTGAGCCCAGCGCGTCAGCGAGGACCCTGTCGCGGCCGCACGGGTCGCTTCTCGTCGGTCAGCTCGCCGTTCAGGCGACGGCCGGCCTCGCCGAGATGGGCGGCGACGAGGTCGGGCGGCGTCTGCGCCAGCCAGCGGGCGAGGGAAAGCTCGGCGAACCGGTCGGAGCGGAAGATCTCGAGGAATCGCAGCGTCCCGGCGCCGGTGTTCTCCAGGAAGTGGCCCATCGCGAAGGGCACGTAGCCGACGTCGCCGCGGGCGAGCTCGAAGGTACGCGCCTTGCCCGCGGCGCCGAAGACCGTCATCCGCGCCTCGCCGGCGAGGTGGTACTGCCACTCGTCGGCGTTCGGGTGCCAGTGCGGCTCGCGGATTCCGCCCGGCTCGATCTCGACCAGCGCCGCGGCGACCGTGGTGGCGGCCGGGAAGGCGGCCGAATCGACGACCTTGACGCTGCCGCCCGGCATCCGCCGCGGCTCGCAGGCCGAGAGGCGATAGCTGAAGCCCGGGCCGCGCCCGTCCGGGCCGCCCGCCCAGGCCGGGTCGAGCGGCGCGGGAGGCTCGGCCGCGAAGATGTAGCGCTCGCCGTCGGGCAGCTCGCCGAGCTCTGCGGGGGCCAGGCCGAAGCCCTTGGCGAGCGCCTCGCGCGGGGTGTGGGCGAGCCAGTCGCAGAGCAGGAAGGTCGCGTTCTCCGAGAACCCGCCGTCGTCGAAGACGAGCAGGAACTCGCAGCCCGGCGCCAGCGCCTGGATCGAGTGCGGGATCGCGGCCGGGAAGTACCAGAGGTCCTCCGGCCCGACCTCGTCGACGAAGGCCCGCCCCTCCTGGTCGACGGCGGTGATGCGCGCGGCGCCCGCGATCATGAACGCCCACTCGGCCTGCTCGTGCCAGTGCAGCTCGCGGACCGCGCCCGGCTCGAGCCGCATGTCGACGCCGGCGAGCTCGGTCGCGACCGGCAGCTCGCGTTCGGTCACCTCGCGCGCCCAGCCGCCCCGCTCGCGCCGGGGATGGGCGTCGGCGAAGGAGAAGCGCAGGTTCGGCAGCGTCCCCGCGTCGGTCGCCGGCGGCCTCCCGGCCGCCGGCGTCGAGCTCATCGTCAAGCCTCCGTCATGGCGCGTCCTGCTGGGCCGAGCGGGTCTCGCCGAGCGGCAGCCAGTCGCGCCGCGTCGTCTTGTTCGCGGTCAGCGCGAACGACGTGTACCAGGCGCAGGCCGCGGTCGCGACCCCGAAGGCGCCGCCGATGTGGAAGAGCAGGGTCGAGTCGAGCGCTTTGCCGAATCCCAGCAGCAGATAGGCGATCCACAGGGTGAGGAAGACCGAGTTGACCGCCAGGCTCACCCGCATCGAGACGATCCACATGTAGAAGGTGAAGACGCCCCAGCAGAAGAGGTAGAGGGCCAGGGCCCCCGCCTGCTTGTCCGGCGGGATTTCCTTGAGGAAGAACTCGTTGAGCGCCCAGAAGGAGATCCAGAAGCCGCCGTAGGAGCTGAGCGCGACCGCCGAGAAGGTGTCGTTCTTGACGAACGCCCACATCCCGGCGAGCAGCTGGACCAGCCCGCCGTAGGCGAGCGCCAGCCCCAGCACCACCGGCAGCATCGATTCGGAGAGGACCCCGAGGTTGATGATGCTGAGCACCATCGTCGAGAGGGCGAAGCCCGCCAGCCCGAGCGCCGCGGGCTCGGCTATGAAGCGGGCCGGCCCGGCCTCCGGCTTCTCGCCGCGGATCGGCGCCCGCCCCCCGATCGTCGTCGTATCGCTCATCGTCAACCTCCGTTTCCGCTCTGGGCGGCGTCGCCGTCCAGAGCCGTCTTCAGTACCTGGGACAGGTGCAGCGGCGCGGGCCCGCCGCAGTGTTCGATCTGGGAGCGACAGCTGAAGCCGTCGGTGATCACCACGGTGCCGGGGTCGGCCTCGCGCAGCGCCGGCATCAGCACCCGCTCCGCCGCCTTCATCGAGACCTCGTAATGCTCGCCCGCCTCGTAGCCGAAGGAGCCGGCGAGGCCGCAGCAGCCGGAGTCGAGCACCTCCGCGTCGACCCCCAACCGCTCCAGCACGGCGAGGTCGCAGTCGGTGTCGCTGGTCGCCTTCTGGTGGCAGTGCAGGTGGACGAGCGCCTTGCGATCGAGCCGCGGCAGCTCCACCCCCTCGCCCTCGCGGGCGAGGAACTCACCCAGCGAGCAGGTCATCCGCGCGAGCCGCTTGGCCTGGGGATCGTCGGGGAAGAGCGAGATCAGCTCGTCGCGGAAGACCGCCCCGCAGCTCGGCTCGAGCGCGACGAGCGGCGTCCCCGCCTCGATCTCGTCGGCGAGCGCTGCGAGGATCCGCCGCAGCTGGCGACGCGCCATGCCGAGCATCCCGTAGTCGTAGAGCGGCCGCCCGCAGCAGAGCGGCGCCGTCGGCACCACCACCTCGAAGCCGATCGCCTCGAGGGACTCGGCCGCGGCGATCGCCACCTCGGGGTGGAAGTGGTCGTTGAAGGTGTCGGGCCAGAGCAGGACCCTCCCCCGCGCCGCCGGCGGCCGCCGCGTCCCCCGCGCTCCCCACCACGACTTGAAGGTGCGCTCGGCGAAGGCGGGCGGCTTGCGCTCCGGCGCCAGCCCGGCGGCGTGACGGCCGAGCCGGGCGAGCGGTTCCCGCTGCAGGAGGAGGTTGGCGAGCCGCGGGGCGCGCGAGGCGAGCCGCGCCTCCCACCGGATCAGCCCCAGCGCGTAGGCCTGGCGGGGCCGCGGCCGCCGGCGCCAGTAGTGGGAGAGGAACTCGGCTTTGTAGGTCGCCATGTCGACCCGCACCGGGCACTCGTGCTTGCAGCCCTTGCAGGCGAGGCAGAGGTCGAGCGCCTCCTTGACCTCCTCGTTGCGCCAGCCGCCCCGCAGCGAGTCCTTGCGCATCATCTCGAACAGCAGCCGGGCGCGGCCGCGGGTCGAGTGCTTCTCCTCCAGGGTCACCTGGTAGCTCGGGCACATCGTGCCGCTCTGGTCGCGGCAGGCGCCGACCCCGAAGCAGCGCTCGACCGCGTCGCCGAAGCTGCCGTCGTCGTCGGGGAAGCGGAAGGTCGTCTCCAGCCGGCGGGTCCGGTGGTCGGGACCGGTCCGCAGGTCGGCGTCGAGCGGATTGGGGTCGACGACCTTGCCCGGGTTCATCATCCCGTCGGGGTCGAAGATCGCCTTGAACTCGGCGAACGCACCGACCAGCTCGGCGCCGAACATGCGGTCGAGCAGCTCGGCGCGGGCCTGGCCGTCGCCGTGCTCGCCGGAGAGCGAGCCACCGTACTTGCCGCCGACCAGCTCCGCCGCGTCTTCCATGAAGGCGCGGTAGTTGGCGACGCCCTCGGGGGTGAGGAAGTCCCAGTCGATCCGGGTGTGGATGCAGCCGTGGCCGACGTGGCCGAAGAAGCAGGAGACGCGGCGGCCGTGCTTGCGGCAGAGCGCTTCCAGGTCGCGCAGGTAGTCGCCGGTCCGCTCGGGAGGGACCGCCGCGTCCTCCCAGCTCGGCCAGCCCGGGTGTTCGCCGGGGACCTTCGAGTTGCCGACCCCGCCCTCGCGGATCTCCCAGATCTGTTCGATCTCCTTCGCGTCCTCGAAGAGCTTGCTGCCGACCGCCCGCCCGGTCTCCCCTTCCTCCTCGAGCTTGGCCAGCATCCGCTCGGCCTGCTCGTTCGCCCCCTCTTCGGAGTCGGCGCCGAACTCGACCAGCAGCCATGCGTCGCCGTCGGGGAGCAGTTCGGGATGGCGCTTGAACCCCTTGCGCAGCTCGTTGCCGAGCAGCAGGCGGTCGAAGGTCTCGAGGGCGATCGGCTCGAACTCCATGATCCGCGGCACCTGGTCGGCGGCGGTCGGCGCGTCCTCGTAGCCGAGCAGGACGAGCGAGCGGTGCTGGGGGCTCGGGATCAGCTCGCACTCGGCCTCCAGCACCAGCGCGCAGGTGCCCTCGGTGCCGACCAGCGCGGCGGCGAGGTTGAAGCCGTTCTCCGGCAACAGCCGGTCGAGGTTGAAGCCGGAGACGCGGCGGGGGATGTCGGGGAAGCGCTCGCGGACCAGCTCGCCGTAGCGGTCGCGGAGGTCGCGCAGGCGCGCGTAGATCTCGCCCTCGCGGCCGCCGCGGGCGATCGTCCGCTCGATCTCCTCCTCGCCGACCTCGCTCGGCAGCCGCAGCCGGGTGCCGTCGTAGAGGACGACGTCGAGCGCGGCGATGTTGTCGGCGGTGACCCCGGCGATGATCGAGTGGGTGCCGCAGGAGTTGTTGCCGATCATCCCGCCCAGCGTGCAGCGGCTGTGGGTGGCGGGGTCGGGGCCGAAGGTGAGGTCGTGCTCCTCGGCCGCGTCGCGCAGGTCGTCGAGCACCAGGCCCGGCTGCACCCGCGCCCGCCGCCGCCCGGGGTCGAGCTCCAGCAGCCCGTTCATGTACTTGGAGAAGTCGATCATCACCGCCTCGTTGACGGTCTGCCCGGCGAGCCCGGTGCCGCAGCCGCGGGCCCCGATCGGGGCGCCGTGCCGGCGGCAGATCTCGACCGTCGCGACCACGTCCTCGGCGCGGCGCGGGACGACGACGCCGATCGGCACCTGGCGGTAGACCGAGGCGTCGTTGGCGTAGAGGGCGCGGCTGCCGGGGGAGAAGCGGACCTCGCCGCGGACCTCGCGCGACAGCTCGAGCGCCAGCGCCTGCGGGTCGAGCCCCGCTCGTCGCGGCGTCGCCGGGGGCGCGTCGACCGCGGTCGCCATCAGCCGCCCTCCCCGTCGTCGCCGACCCCGAGCTTTTCCTTCACCCGGGCGAGGACGCCGTAGGGGCTGGCCGGCTCGCCCGCCTCTTCGCGCATCTGCCGGCCGATCGTCAGCCCGAGGCGGCCGCGCCCCTCCTCGCCGCGGCGCAGCGCGTCGTACATCTTCTTCGCCTGCTCGGAGGTGATCTTGGCGGGCAGCGGCGGCTCGTTCTGGTCGACCACCGCCTCGACGACGACCGGCCCCGGCGTCGCCAGCGCCTCGCGCAGCTGCTCGCCGCAGCGCCCCGGCTCCTCGATCCGCACCGCGGTCGCGCCGCAGCCTTCGGCGACCTTGACGAAATCGACCGGGGCGAAGTCGACGCCGTACTCGGGGTTGCCGAGGAAGACCATCTGCTCCCACTTGATCAGCCCCAGCGAGTCGTTCTTGAAGCAGATCACCTTGACCGGCAGGTCGTGCTGGATCAGCGTCGCGAGGTCGCCCATCTGCATGGTCAGCGAGCCGTCGCCGGTGAAGGCGACGACCTGGCGGTCCGGGTAGGCGGTCTGGGCGCCGATCGCGTAGGGCAGCGCCGCGGCCATCGAGCAGTTGGTGCCGCTGAAGGCGAACTTCTGGGCGCCGCGCAGTTTCATCTGGGTGACCCAGTAGGTGACCTGGCCGGAGTCGCCGCAGACGATCGCGTCGTCGGCCAGCGCCTCGGCGAGGTGCCAGGCGACGACCTGCGGCCGCATCGGCACGTCGTCGCGGGTGCCGCGCTGCTCCATCAGCTGCCACCACTCGCGGACCCCCTCCTGCGCCGCCCCGAGGAAGGAGCGGTCCTCGTTGCGACGCAGGTGGGGTAGCAGCGCCCGCAGGGTCGCACGGGCGTCGCCGACCAGGCCGACGTCGGCCGGGTGGCGCAGGCCGATCCGCTCGGGGCGGTCGTCGATCTGCACGCAGGCGGCCTGCCCCGGTTCGGGCCAGAACTCGATGTAGGGCATGCTCGAGCCGACCACCAGCAGGGCGTCGCAGCCTTCCATCGCCTCCTGGGTCGGGCGGGTGCCGATCACGCCGATCCCGCCGGTCACCGAGGGGTGGTCGTCGGGCACGCAGTCCTTGCCCAGCGAGGCCTTGGCGATCGGCGCGCCGAGCACCTCGGAGACGGCGAGCAGCTCCTCGCCGGCGCCGCGGGCCCCCTGGCCGGCGAGGATCGCCGGGCGCGTGTGCTCGGCGAGGAGCTCGGCGGCCCGCTCCAGCTCCTCCTCGGCCGGCGTGCGGACCGGCGGCGAGTAGGCGGTCGTCGTGTGGCCGGGGACGTTGCGCTTGTAGCGCATCAGGTCTTCGGCTTCGGCGGCCTGGAAGTCGATCGGGAAGGCGAGGTGGACCGGCGCCCGCTGCGAGAGCGCCGTGCGGCAGGCGAGGTCGAGCACGTTCTCGATGTGCTCCGGCCCCATGATCCGCTGGTTGTAGACGGCGAGGTTCGAGTAGAGGTAGTCGGTGTCGAAGTCCTGCAGGTAGTGGGTGCCGATCAGGTCGTGGTAGGTCATCCCGGTGACCGCCAGCAGCGGCACCCCCTCCATCCGCGCGTCGAGGAGGCCGTTGGCGAGGTGGATCGCGCCCGGTCCGGCGGTCGAGAAGCAGACGCCGAGCTTGCCGGTGAAGCGGGCGTAGCCGACCGCCGCCATCGCGCCGACCTCCTCGTGGCGGACGTGGACGTAGCGGATCTGCTCGTGGCGCTTGCGCAGCGCCTCCATGAAGCCGTTGATCCCGTCCCCGGGCAGGCCGAAGACGGTGTCGACCCCCCAGTCCATCAGTCGCTCGAGGAAGAGGTCAGAGGCGGTTTCCGGCATCGCGCTGCTCCTTGTGAGAAGTTCGGTGCGGCTTTTGTCCCCGACCGCCGGAGGGGCTACGCGAAACGCGTCATGTGCCTGACAGGGCGAAACCGGGTACCCGTCCGGGGTGGTGGGGACGATCTCAGGGGCGCGCACGTCGGCCGAGGGCAGCCGCTCGTCGCTGCTCGCGCTCGATCCCGACCTCGGCAACGATCTCGACGCCGCCGACCTCGCCGCCGCGCGACGCCTGCTCGTCCCGGTCACCACCGCCCGGGTCGGCGCCTGGCGACCGCCGCGGCGACTCGCCGACAGCTCGGCCGACCTCGGCTTCCTCGTCGTCGAAGGCCTGCTGATGCGCCGCGTGATGATCGCCGACACCCGCTGCACCGAGCTGCTCGGCCGCGGCGACGTGCTGCGGCCGTGGTCGATGGACGCGGCCGAAATCTCCTCGGTCCCGATCGAGGCGGACTGGCGCGTCGTCGACCAGCCGGCGAGATTCGCGGTGCTCGACCGCAACGTCACCCGGCAGCTCGGCCGCTGGCCGCAGGTCACCTGCCAGCTCTTCGACCGGACCGTCCGCCGGGCCCGCTGGCTCAGCTTCCAGCTCGCCGTCTGCCACACCAAGTACGTGCAGGCGCGGCTGCTGATGATCCTCTGGCATTTCGCCGACCGCTGGGGGCGCATGCGCCGCGACGGGGTCCTGGTCGAGCTTCAGCTCAGCCACCAGACGCTGGGCGAGATCGTCGGCGCCCGCCGCCCGACCGTGACCAGCGCCCTGGGCGAGCTGCGCGAGGAAGGCAAGCTGCGCGCCCTCGACGACGGCCGCTGGTTGCTGCTCGGGGAGCCGCCCCGGCCGACGATCGCCCCCGACCGGTAGCTCCGCCGACCTCTAGCGGCGCGACTGCGGCAGCTTCACCGCCCCGCGCCCGGTGACCGGCGCCGAGGGCGGCGGCACCACCGGGCCGATGTCGCCGTCCGGCGCCTGGTCGAGGTCGACGATCACCGGGGCGTGGTCGCTCGGGCCTTTGCCTTTGCGGGCCTTGCGGTCGACCCAGGCGGCGCGGACGCGATCGGCGACCGGCGCGGCGGCGAGGACGAGGTCGATCCGCATGCCGAGGTCGCGGTGGAACATTCCGGCGCGGTAGTCCCAGTAGGTGAAGACCCGCTCGCCCGGCCAGCGGTCACGGATCACGTCGCGCAGGCCGAGCGCCCGGAGCGCCGCCAGCGCCTCGCGCTCGGGCGCGGTGACGTGGGTGTGGCCGGCGTAGGCCTGCGGGTCGAAGACGTCCTCGTCGGCGGGGGCGATGTTGATGTCGCCGCAGACGACCGTCGCCTCGGGGCCGGCGGCGACCGCGTCGCGCAGCGCCCCCAGCCAGACCAGCTTGTACTCGTAGTGCTCGGAGCCCGGTTCGCGCCCGTTCGGGACGTAGACCGAATACACCCGTACCCCCTCACAGGTGGCGGCGAGGGCGCGCGCCTCCTGGTGCGGGAAGCCGGGGCCGGCGGCGAGGCCCGGGACCACATCCTCAAGGCCGACCCGCGAGAGGATCGCGACCCCGTTCCAGCTCGCCTCGCCGTGGACGGCGATCTCGTAGCCGCGGCCCGCCAGCTCCTCGGCGAGCAGGGCGCGGAAGGCATCGTCGTCGAGCTTCGTCTCCTGCAGGCAGACCACGTCCGGGCGCCGCTCGTCCAGCCACGGCAGCAGGCGCGGCACCCGCTGCTTCACCGAGTTGACGTTCCAGGTGGCGATCCGCACCGCCCGACGGTACCGCCCCCGCGGCGTTCGCAGAAAGCTTCGGTATGCGGAGGTAACTGCGAACGCCGGGGGTGGGGCTGGCCGGAGACTGACCGCGGAGGGGCGTGGACTTCACGACCGCTCGCTCACGTCACCCGCGAGATTCCCGGCATCTCCGTCACGGCCCCCCGCCCGGACCGTGCTCCCCGCGACGCCGTGGAACCACTCGTCCAGGCTTCGTCGCGACCAGGGCCCAGGTGCGGTGGTGCACCGACAGCGGCTCTTCGGGGAAGCGGGCCGCGAGCAGCTCGGTCAGGTCCGCGGAGAAGCTCCGCACCCGCTCGTCGGGAAGGCTCGCCCCGACCCCGGCGCTCGCCCGGATCCGTCCCACCCAGGCCTCGTGCGAATAGGGGGCCCCGAGGTCGAAGGAGAAGGTCTCGATCTCCTCCAACCCGGCACCCGCCACGTCGGCGAGCCAGGCGGGATAGAGCCCGGTGCCGCCGCCCATCGCCCACTCGGGGTTGTACTCGCGGATCAGCGCCTCGGTCGCCTCGACCACGTTCCCCGGCAGCGGGATCCAGTCGAAATGGGCGATCACCAGGTGGCCGCCGGGGACCAGGACCCGACTCAGCTCCGCCGCCGCGCGCGGGCGGTCGAACCAGTGCCAGCACTGGCCGGCGGTCACCAGCTCGAACGCCTCGTCGGCGAAGCCGGTCCGCTCGGCGACGCCGACCTCGTAGGTGAGGTTGGACGGGCCGCCCAGCTCGCGCGCCTGCCCGAGCATCGCCTCCGCCGGGTCGGTCCCGACCATCGAGTCGACCCGCGGCGCGAGCAGCCGGGCCAGCGTCCCGGTCCCGGTGCCGACATCCAGCGCCCGGTCGTCCGGCCCGAGGACGCCGAGCGCGTCGAGCCGATCGACCAGCTCCTCCGGGAAGCCGGCGCGGAACCGCCCGTAGTCGGCGGCCGTCTGGCCGAAATCGGGACTGCCCGGGGCGCCCGCGCTCATTCCCGGAAGGATGCCGGCGCCGGGCAGACGAAGGGCGGCCCGGAGGCCGCCCTTCTTCAACTGCCGCTCTCCGAGGAGAGCTCTGCCTGGAGGCTCAGCCCTTCGGCGTGCAGGCGCGGATGACTTCCGTTTCCGCCTTGGTGCCGTCTTCGAACTTGCCGGTCACATGCACTTTGAGCTTCCCGTCGGTGCACTTGGCGCTGATCGGGTTGACGCCCTTGACGTCCTTCTTGATGTTCAGGTTGAACGAGAGGATCGAGCCGCTGCCGCCGGCGATCTGCGGGATCTTCGCCACCGAGAGGGTGCCGAAGCGGCCGTGCTTGTGCTTGGTGATGGTCACCGTGGTGACGATCGCGCCCGAGATCGGGTTCGAGAAGTAGGCGTGCACGTACCAGGTGATCTTGCCGCCCTTTTCGCCGCCGTTGAACAGCAGCAGCTTCGACGGCACGTTGATCGGCTTCTGTTCGGCGAACGCCACCTGGGCGGTCGTCGTGCCTTCGCCGATCAGCGCCGGCTTGCAGGCCTTCAGCGCGGCGGCCGTGTCGGTCGCCTGCAGCTGGCCGCCCTTACAGGTCGGGAGGCCCTTGACGTGGACTTCCGCGTTTTTGTCGCCTTCGATGATGACTTCGCGGACCGCGGGCGGATGGCTGCCGTCGGCCTCTTTCACTTCACCGGCGACATTCAGTTCGATCGGCGTCTGCTTCTTCTTCGACAGCGCCTTCGGCGTGAAGCCCCCGTTCGCCGTCACTTCGAGGTTGCCGACTTTCACCGTGACCGGCTTTTCGCCGCCTGCCGCGGTGGCGATTCCGACCGCCGCGACGGCGATCAGTGCCCCTAGGGCCATAACAAGCGATACATACCTGCGCATTGAACGTCTCTCCTTTGCCGCCGGCAGTCCCCCTAGACGCCGGCATTGCTCCGATCACGGTGAGACCGGCGTAGCTCCCCCGCCCCCACCCTTGAATTCGAGAGGATATCGCGCCTGAGGGTGTTCGTCTGCATCTCCTCGGGCTGACCGGTCGAGTTGCAGGGAGCCCTGTCCCATGAGGACCGTCCCGGTAGGCTCGGCCGATCGGTCCCTGGTTCGAGTGCAAACCGGTCGACGAGACCTTCTTCGCCGCTGCGCCGCTGCGGCTGCGCGCCGGCTTCGAGATCCCGCGGCCGGCCGCCGAGGTCTGGGGCGAGCTGACCAGCGACTCGGCCCTGCACTGGTGCCGCATCCTGCAGGACGTCGACTGGACCTCGCCGCG
>DASZZB010000116.1:0-5631 GCA_035545115.1 Solirubrobacterales bacterium
TTGCAGATGTCCTCCTGGACGACGACGGTGCCGAACTCGGTGCGGAAGAGCGCCCCGGTGGGGCAGGCATCCAGGCAGCCCGCCTCGGTGCAGTGCTTGCAGACGTCGGAGCTCATCAGCCAGCGGAAGCCGTCGGCGTCCTCGTGCGGGTCGAGGCCCCCCTCGACCAAGTTCTGCCGCGCCGCCTCCTCGACGAAGGACTCCGGCGCCGCTTCCTCGATCCCCACCGACACCTTCTGCTCGATGAACGCCACGTGGCGCCAGCGGTTCGCCCCCAGTTCGCCGCTGTTGTCGTAGGAGTTGCCGGTCAGCCCCTGCGGGTCCGGCGGCACTTTGTTCCACTCCTTGCAGGCGACCTCGCAGGCCTTGCAGCCGATGCAGACCGAGGTGTCGGTGAAGAAGCCTTTGCGCTCGCTCATCCCGCCTGCTCCCTGTAGTTGCGGACGAACTCGGGCAGCTCCGGCCCGCGCGGCCGCCGCCCCGGGCGGACGTCGCAGGTCGCCGCCTTCACCTCCTGGATGTGGACGTTCGGGTCGAGCGCGAAGGGGAAGAGGTCGTTGGCCGAGTCGCCGGTGGTGATGCCTTTGTTCCCCCAGTGGTAGGGGAGCCCGACCTGGTGGACGACGCGACCGTCGACGCGCAGCGGTTTCATCCGGTCGGTCACCATGACCCGCGCCTCGATCGCGGTGCGGGCGCTGACGATCGTCGCCCAGCCGCCGTGCTCGAGCCCGCGCTCGCGCGCCAGCTCCGGGCTCACCTCGCAGAAGAACTCCGGCTGCAGCTCGGCCAGGAACGGCAGCGTGCGGCTCATCGCGCCGGCGGTGTGGTGCTCGGTGAGCCGGTAGGTGGTGACGACGTAGGGGTAGGCGTCGGAGCCCGGTTCGTCACCGCTCGGGTTGAAGGGGTTGTCGCGGCGCCGGTAGTCCTCGCGGATCGGGTTGGACCGCTGGCCGTAGAGGGCGTTCTCGAACGGCGACTCGTTCGGCTCGTAGTGGGTGGGGAAGGGGCCGTCGACGATCCCGTTCGGCGCGAACAGCCAGGCGCGCCCGTCGCCCTGCATGATGAAGGGCTCGTCGCCGCGGAGCGCCTGTTGGGCTTTCGCGCCCTCTTCGGGGACGTAGTCCGGCGCCTTGTCGGGGGTGAAGTCGGGGACGTCCTCGCCGGTCCATTCGCCTTCCTCGGCGTCCCACCAGACGTATTTCTTGCGCTCCGACCACGGCCGCCCCTCGGGGTCCGCGGACGCGCGGTTGTAGAGGATGCGGCGGTTCATCGGCCAGGCCCAGGCCCATTCCGGCGCCACCCAGCTCTGCTCGGAGCCCGGCTTGCGGCGCGCCGTCTGGTTGACCCGGTCGGCGTAACAGCCCGCGTAGATCCAGCAGCCGCAGGTGGTCGAGCCGTCGTCGCGCAGCGGCAGGTAGTCCGGCAGCGGCTCTTTCTCGACGTCGAAGCCGCCGATCTCGGCCAGCACCGCCTCGGCGTCGGGCTCTTCGTCGGGGCCGACGGTCGGGTAGTCCCAGGTGAGGTCGAGGATCGGCCGGTCGCGCTCGTGCTCGGACCCGGCCAGCTTCTCGCGGACGCGGCGCCCGAGGTGGTACATGAACCACAGCTCCGAGCGGCAGTCACCCTGCGGCTCGACCGCTTTGTGGTGCCACTGCAGCAGCCGCTGGGTGTTGGTGAAGCTGCCGTCCTTCTCGGTGTGGGCGGCGGCGGGCATCAGGAAGACCTCGGTGCCGATCTCCTCGGTGCGCAGCTCGCCGGTCTCGATCTCCGGCCCGTCGTGCCAGAACGAGGCGGTCTCGATCTCGTCGAAGTCCCGCACCACCAGCCACTTCAGCTTCGCCAGCGCCAGCCGCTGCAGCTTCGAGTTGGCCGAGCCGACCGCCGGGTTCTCACCCATCACGAAGTAGCCCTCGAGCTTGTTGTCCTCCATGTCGGCGACCGTCGTGTAGTGGGAGTGGTCTTTGTCGATGCGGGGCAGGTAGTCGAAGCAGAATTCGTTCTCGTACTCCGCCGCCGGCCCCCACCAGGCCTTCAGCAGGCTGACCATGTAGGAGCGGGTGTTGCCCCAGAAGCCGGTCTGCGGCGCGTTGCGGTCGACGTACCCGTCGAGGCTGCTTTCCGAGTGCGCGTGGGGCATCGGCAGGTAGCCGGGCAGGATGTTGAACAGGGTCGGGATGTCGGTGGAGCCCTGGATCGAGGCGTGGCCGCGCAGCGCCATGATGCCGCCGCCGGGACGGCCGATGTTGCCGAGCAGCAACTGCACGATCGCCGCGGTGCGGATGTACTGGACGCCGACCGTGTGCTGGGTCCAGCCGACCGCGTAGGCGAAGGCGCTGGTGCGCTCGCGGCCCGAGTTCTGGCAGAGCGCCTCGGCGACCTCGAGGAAGGTCTCCTTCGGCACGCCGCAGATCCGCTCGACCATCTCCGGCGTGTAGCGCGCGTAGTGTTTCTTCAGCAGCTGGAAGACGCAGCGGGGGTCCTGCAGCGTCTCGTCCTCGCAGGGCGGCTCGCCATGGCTGAGTTCGCCGCCGTGGGCACCGTGGGCCTGCTCGCCTTCGGCTTTCGCGACCTCGCGTTCGCCGCCCGCCGGCCGCGCCTCCATGCCCTTGTACTGCCAGCTCGAACGGTCGTATTCGTTCCCTTCCTCGTCGAGCCCGGAGAAGATCCCGTCGAGGTCCTCGGTGTCGCGGAAGTCGTCGCTGATGATCGTGCGGGCGTTGGTGTAGGCCTGCACGTACTCGCGGAACTCGCGTTCGTTCCCGAGGATGTAGTTGACGACGCCGCCGAGGAAGGCGATGTCGGAGCCGGCGCGGATCGGCACGTGGAGGTCGGCGAGCGCGCTGGTGCGCGTGTAGCGCGGGTCGATGTGGATCACCTTGGCGCCGCGTTCGCGCGCCTCCACCACCCACTGGAAGCCGACCGGATGGCACTCGGCCATGTTCGACCCCATGATCACGATGCAGTCGGAGTTCGCCAGATCCTGCTGGAAGGTCGTCGCGCCGCCCCTACCGAACGAGGTCCCCAGACTGGGGACCGTGGAGGAGTGTCATATGCGGGCCTGGTTCTCGATCTGCACCGCGCCCATCGCGGTGAAGAGCTTCTTGATCAGGTAGTTCTCCTCGTTGTCGAGGGTGGCGCCGCCGAGGTGGGCGAAGCCGAGCGTGCGCCGCAGGCGTTCCTCGCCGCGCATCTCCTGCCAGCCGGCGTCGCGGGCGTCGAGCACCCGGTCGGCGATCATGTCCATCGCCTGCTCGAGGTCGAGCTCCTCCCACTCGGTGCCGTGGGGGCGGCGGTATTTCACCTTCTTCAGCCGGGTCGAGGAGTTGACCAGCTGCTCGGAGGCGGCGCCCTTCGGGCAGAGGCGGCCGCGGGAGATCGGGCTGTCGGGATCCCCCTCGACCTGGATCACCTTGCCGTCCTTCGACCAGACCCGCTGGCCGCAGCCGACCGCGCAGTAGGGGCAGATCGACCTGACCATCGAGTCGGCCTCGGCGGTGCGGGGACGCAGGGTCTCCGAGCGGGCGGAGCGGGCTGCTCTGCCACGACCGGTCGGGTCGTCGCGGAGCTGGCGCAGCAGCGGTGGAACCCTCATCGAGGGCGAGGGTACCCCGGCGGGCGCGATTCGAACAACCAGGACGGGTACCTATACAGTGCATAGGCATGGCGAAGACGCTGGCGATAGGCGAGGCGGCGAAGATGCTCGGGGTCAGCACCGACACCGTGCGCCGCTGGGATCGGGCGGGGAAGCTGCGCACGACGCGTGACGAGCGCAATCGTCGCCGGGTCGCGGTCACCGAGGTGGAACGGCTGCGCGACGCGCCGCGGCGCCACGCGACCGGCGACGCCTTCTCCGCCCGCAACCGCTTCGCCGGGGTGGTGCGCTCGGTCGAGGCGGACGGGGTGATGGCGCTGGTCGAGATCGAGGCCGGTCCCCACCTGGTCACCGCGGCGATCACCCGCGACTCGGTCGAAGAGCTCGGCCTGGCGCCCGGCGTCAAGGCGACGGCGACGGTCAAGGCGACCTCGGTGATGGTCCAGGTGGGCGAGTGAGACGAAGGCCGGCGGGGGCGCTTGCGGTTGTGGTCCTCGCCACTGCAGTTGTGTTGGCCGGGTGCGGCGGCGGATCCTCCTCGTCTGACGGCTCCGGCACGCTGATCGTCCTCGGCGCCTCCTCGCTGACCGACGCGGTGACCAAGTACGGCGAAAGCTTCGAAGGCGCGGAAGTGAAGGCCTCGTTCGCCGGCTCCGACGAACTCGCCGCGCAGATCCGGGAGGGCGCCAAGGCCGACGTCTTCGCCTCCGCCGACACCGGATACCCGGAGGAACTCTTCGCCGAAGGGCTGGTCGAGAGGCCACGGGTGTTCGCCCGCAACGAACTGGTGATCGCGGTGCGCGAAGGCAGCGACATCAAGAGCCTCGCCGACCTCACCAGGCCCGGCACGAAGATCGTGATCGGCGATCCGAGCGTGCCGGTCGGCTCCTATACGCGCAGCGTGCTCGGACGGCTGCCGTCCGCGCGGCGGGCGGCGATCATGGCGAACGTCGTCTCCGAAGAGACCGCGGTGGCCTCGATCGTGGCCAAGCTCGAACAGGGCGCCGCCGACGCGGGCTTCGTCTACGTCACCGACGAGAGGGGGGCCGAAGGGCTGGAGCCGGTGGCGATCGGATCGAAGCTGCAGCCCGACGTCGAATACGGCGTCGCCGTGGTCAGGTCCTCGGGGGAGGAGCCCGCCGCCGAGGAATTCGTCGCCGGACTGATCGAAGGCGAAGGCCAGGAAGACCTGCGCGAAGCCGGGTTCCTGCCGCCGCCGTGAGACGGTCCTGGTTCGCCGGGCTGGCACTCGTCGCGGCGCTCGCGACCGTCGCCTTCCTGCTCGTCCCCGTGGTCGCCATCTTCGCCGACGTCAGCCCGGCGCGGCTGCTCGACGCGCTCGGCGAAGAAGCCTCGCGCGAAGCGCTGCTGCTGAGCCTGAAGACGACCTTGATCGCGCTGGCGATCGTCGTCGTCGTCGGCACGCCGGCCGCCTACCTGCTGGCGGCGCGCGACTTCCGCGGGCGGGCCGCGGTGCTGACGGTGATCGAGCTGCCGCTGGTGATGCCGCCGGCGGTCGCCGGGATCGCCCTGCTGGCCGCCTTCGGCCCGCACGGCATCCTCGGCGGCGTCGTGTCCTCGCTGGGGATCGAACTGGTCTTCCAGACGGCGGGCGTGGTCGTCGCCTTGATCTTCGTCTCGGCCCCGTTCTTCCTGCGCCAGGCGGTGGCGGCGTTCGCCGCGGTGGACGGGCGGCTGCTGGAGGCGGCGCGAACGCTCGGCGCCGGGCCGTTCCGGGCGTTCCTCACCGTCGCGGTGCCGAGCGCGCGCGGTGGGCTCGCCTCCGGCGTGGCGCTCTCCTGGGGGCGCGCGCTGGGCGAGTTCGGCGCCACCCTGCTCTTCGCCGGCTCGCTGCAGGGGGTGACCCGGACGGCGCCGCTGGCGATCTTCTCCGCCTTCGCCGAACCGGGCGGCTTCGTCGCCGCGCTGGCGCTCTCGGCGGTGCTGATCCTGGTGTCGGCGGCGCTGCTGCTGAGCCTGAAGACGACCTTGATCGCGCTGGCGATCGTCGTCGTCGTCGGCACGCCGGCCGCCTACCT
>DASZZB010000117.1:0-6510 GCA_035545115.1 Solirubrobacterales bacterium
TGATCGTCGCCGACCTCGACGTCGAGAACCCCGAAGCGCTGGTCGGGCCGGGGATCCCGGTGCTCGGCTACTACTCGCACGTCGACGCCGACACCAAGGCCGTCGCCGAGGCGGCGGGAGTCGACAAGGTCGTCCCCCGCTCGCGGATGTCGCGCGAACTGCCCGAGCTGGTCACGGCGCTGCTCGCCGGCTGACCACCCCACCGGTGGCGTTCGCAGTTATGGCCGCATAGCGAAGGGGACTGCGAACGCCGGCGGGGTGCCGGGGGGTCAGTCGCCTAAGTCGAACGCCTTGCGCACCGCGAGCGGCTTCGGCAGGAGGTCGTGGGAGCTGGCCCAGGCGGACCATTCCCTCAGCACCGGCTCGGAGAACGGCAGCGGGCGGAGGGCGGGGAGGAGCACCTTCAGCTGGGCTGCCTGGTCGGCGCGTTCGAGGTTCGGGTCGGCGGCCAGGAGGTCGGCGAGCGCCCGCTGCGGCCGGGCCTCGGCGAAGCGGTAGCCGCGGCGGGTCGCGGCGACCATCGCGTCGACCAGTCGCGGTTCGTCTTCGAGCTCCTCGCGGGTCGTGGTCAGGACCAGCTCCGGATAGGGCGGCGCGCCGTATCGGTCGACCTTGAAGACGCGCAGGGGGACGCCGTGGCGACGCGCCTCGACCGCCTCGGCGTTCCAGAAGCCGGTCGCCGCGTCGACCTTGCCCGCCGCCAGCGAGGCGACCGCGGCGAAGCCGATCGTCACCTCGTCGACCGCGGCCGGGTCGCCGCCGTCGGCGCTCACCTCGGAGTCGACGACGGCGGTGTCGGAAGGGAGGCCGCTGACGCCGACCGTGTGGCCGTCCAGGTCGCGCGGTCGCCTCACCGGGCCGTCCCGACGCGCCAGCACCGCGGCCAGCGGCCGCTGCACGATCGGCATCAGGCCGACCAGGCCGAGCCCTTTCTCGTCGGCGATGCCGAGGTCGGTGATATCGAGGATCGCGAAGTTGGTGCGGCCGGCGGCGAGCAGCTTCGGCGCGTCGGTGGATTCGCCCGGGACCTGGATCCGGAGGTCGATCCCGGCGTCGCGATAGAAGCCTTCGGCCCGCGCTGCGTAGATCCCCGAGTGGACGGCGTTGGGGGTGAAATCGAGCACGACGGTCGCGCCTTTCGGCGCGCCCGGTTCTGCGCCGCCACCGCCGCAGCCGGCGATCCCGACGAGCAGCAGAGCGGCCGCCAGCAGCGCGACAGCCCGTTCCATCTGGCGGCCACCCTAATTCTTTAGGGAAATGTGGGTAGACTGCCGCCGCTTCGTCTTTGTTAGGGAAAATGGTTAGGGCAAACTTCTAGGAGGGGGACAAGAGAGTGGAGCTGGAGCAAAAAGGACTTTCCGCGTACCTTGCGGAGCTGATCGGCACCTTCCTGCTGGTCTTCTTCATCACCAGCGTCGTCACTCTCTACGTCTCGGCCGGGTCCTCGACCTCGTTCGGTTCGGACTTCGCCGTGGTCGGCTTCGTCCAGGGTCTGGCGCTGTTCGGTGTGATCTGCATCTTCGGCGCGGTCAGCGGCGGGCACTTCAACCCGGCGGTGACGCTGGCCGCGGCGACGATCCGCCGCATCAGCCCGATCGACGCCGTCATCTACATCCTCGCCCAGCTGATCGGAGCGGTCGGTGGCGCGTTTCTGACCAAGAAGCTGCTCGAAGACGAGGGTCGCGCCGTCCACTACGGCGCCGGCTCGATCAGCCCGCTCCTCTCCGGCAATGTCGCGGGTGCGGTGGTCGAGGGGCTCGGCGTGTTCGCGCTCGTGCTGGTGATCCTCGCCGTCGTCTTCTCGAAGAGGAGCCTCAAGGACTGGGGCCCGCTGGCGATCGGCACCACCTTCGTCTTCATCGTCATGGTCGGCGGCCCGCTGACCGGCGCCTGCTTCAACCCCGCCCGCTGGTTCGGCGCCGCGCTCGTCGGCGAAGAATGGGGCGGCACCTGGCCGTACCTCGTCGGTCCCCTGGTCGGCTCGCTCCTCGCCGTCGTCGTCTGGCGCTTCGTGATCGAGACCGGCGGCCCGGCGCCGACCGAGCCGCCGCAGCGGGTCACCCCCGTGGCGCAGCCGCGACCGACCAAAGACTGAGCGGCGACAACCCTCCAGATGGGCACAGGGCGCGTCCGGCCGAGCCGGCGCGCCCTGTAGCTTTGCCGGGGTGCAACGGGTCACTTTCTCCCGCAACTTCACCCTGTCGCTGTCGCGCACCTGTCAGTGCTACTGCAAGTACTGCGCGTTCGCCACGCACCAGGCGCACGTCCACGCGCCGGTCGACGTCGAACGGATCCTCGACGAGGCGCTGAGACGCAACACCAAGGAGCTGCTCGTGCTGACCGGCGAGCGGCCCGAGGTCAATCCGGTCGTCGCCGAACGGCTCGCCGCCTGGGGGCACGAGGACTTCACCAGCTATGCGATCTGGGCCTGTGAACGAGCGCTGGAGCGGGGCATGCTCCCGCATACGAATCTCGGTGTGCTCAGCAAGGACGATCTTGCTCGCCTGCGAGAGGTGACCGCGTCGCAGGGACTGATGCTGGAGTCAGTGGACACGGGCCTCATGGAGACCGTCCACGCGGGTTCCCCGACCAAGCATCCGAAGGAGCGCTTGGCCACCATCCAGGCAGCCGGCGAACTGAAGATCCCCTTCACCAGCGGGATCCTCGTCGGCATCGGCGAGTCCTTCGACTCCCGCGTCGAATCGCTGGAAGCGCTCGCCGAGCTCCACAGCGAGTACGGCCACATCCAGGAGGTCATCCTGCAGAACTTCGTGCCGCATCCGCGTTACTACGGGGCCGAGGTGGCGGAGATCGCGGATCAGGCTTCGCGCCGGCGTTGGACGGGGAAGGGACAGGGCGTGGAGGGAGCCGAGGGGGACCCTTCACTCACGAACAGCAGGGAGGTTCGTTCAGGGTCCCCCTCGGCTCCCTTGCCGCAATGGGCCACGCCGGTCGACGTGGAGGAGATCAAGCGGCTGATCCGGGAGTGCAGGCGGCTGATGCCGGATGTGGGCGTGCAGGTGCCGCCTAACTTGTCCGACTGGTGGCCGGAGCTGGTCGAAGCCGGCGCCACCGATCTAGGGGGACTGTCGGCGAATGGGGATCACATCTCGCCCGAGGAGCCGTTTCCTTCGCCGCATCAGGTGCGCAAGGAGCTGGCGCCCCGGGGGTACGCGCTGACCGAGAGGCTTTGCGTCTATCCGCAGTACATGGACATGGAGTGGATGGAGCAGGGGGTCCTCGACGTGATCAAGCTCAAGTACTGGAGCTTCATCCCGCGGAAAGGCAGCGGTCGTCGCAGCGAAGAGAGCCTGGATGGGGGGCTGGCGCCGCGGGCGATCGCCAAAGGGCGGGAAGGGATCGAGCTCTCCGAGGACGAGCTGACGGCGCTGTTCGCGGAGACGCGGCCGGAGGTGATCGAGGAGATGCGGATCGCCGCCGACGAGCTGCGGGCGGAGCTGGCGGGAGATGTGGTCACGTTCGTCGTCAACCGGAACATCAACTTCACCAACGTCTGCGTGGTCGGGTGCGCGTTCTGCGGGTTCGGGCAGGGGCGGCGGTCGCCGGACGCCTACGAAGTCGAGGAGGGCGACTTCGCCGACCGGATCGCCGAGGCGGTCGAGTTCGGCGCCACCGAGCTCTGCATGCAGGGCGGCATCCATCCCGACCTGACCCTGGAGGAGTACGGGCGGTGGCTGCGCCTGGCCAAGGAGACGGCGCCGCAGCTGCACCTGCACGCCTACTCGCCGATGGAGATCAACCACGCCTGCGAGCGCTCCGGCAAGGAGCCGGGGGAGGTCTTCGAATACCTGCTCGACTGTGGCCTCGGCTCGACGCCGGGGACCGCGGCGGAGGTGCTCGACGACGGCGTCCGGCAGCGGATCTCGCCGAACAAGCTGCCCGCCGCCCGCTGGGTGGAGATCATCGAAGCCTCCCACCGGGCCGGGCTGCACTCGACCTCGACCGTGATGTTCGGCCACATCGAGGAGCCGCGCGAGCTGGCCCGCCACATGAAGGTGGTGCGCTCGCTGCAGGAGCGGACCGGCGGCATCACCGAGTTCGTGCCGCTCAGCTTCATCCCCTTCAACACGCTGCTCGGGCGCACGCACGGGATCGAGGAGATCACCGTGCGCGAGAACCTCAAGCACACCGCCGCCTTCCGGCTGGCGCTCGGTCGGACGATCACGAACCTGCAGGCGAGCTGGGTGAAGATGGGCCTCGAGGGCGCCACCGAGGCGCTCCGCTGGGGGGTCAACGACCTCGGCGGGACGCTGATGGAGGAGAACATCTCGCGAATGGCCGGGTCCCAGCACGGGGTGCGGCTCGACCCCGAGGACCTGATCGCCGCCGCCCGCGCCGCCGGCCGCACGCCGGCCCAGCGGACGACGCTCTACGAGATCGTCGAGACCTACTGAGGCCCGGGCGATGAGGGCCATGGTTCTCGATCGCCCGCACCATCCGCTGCGGGCGGCCGAGCTGCCCGAGCCGGAGCCCGGCCCCGGGCAGATCAAGATCGCGGTGCGGGCCTGCGGGGTCTGTCGCACCGACCTCCACATCTACGACGACGAGCTGCAGGGTGCGCCGAAACCGGCCCTCGTGATGGGTCACCAGATCGTCGGCGAGGTGGTCGCGGCGGGGGAGGGGGCGGAACGGTTCGCGCCCGGTGCCCGGGTCGGCGTCCCCTGGCTCGGCTGGGCCGACGGCACCTGCCGCTATTGCCGCGCAGGGCGCGAGAACCTCTGCGAGCAGGCCCGCTTCACCGGCTACGACGTCGACGGCGGCTACGCCGAGTACACGGTCGCCGCCGCGGACTTCTGCTTCCCGATCCCCGACCTCTACTCCGACACCGAGGCGGCGCCGCTCCTCTGCGCCGGGCTGATCGGCTACCGGGCCCTGCGCCTGGTGGGCGAGGCGGAGCGGATCGGCTTCTACGGGTTCGGCTCCTCGGCCCACATCCTGTGCCAGGTCGCCGTGCACGGAGGGCGGCGTGTCTTCGCCTTCACCCGCGACGGCGACACCGACGGCCAGGCGTTCGCGCGCCGGCTCGGCGCCGAGTGGGCGGGCGGCTCCTCGGAGCTGCCGCCGGAGGAGCTCGACGGGGCGATCGTCTTCGCCGCGGTCGGCCCGCTGATGGTGCAGGCGCTGAAGGCGAGCGCCCGCGGCGCCCGGGTGATCAGCGCCGGCATCCACATGAGCGAGATCCCGGCCTTCTCCTACGACCTGCTCTGGGAGGAGCGGACGCTCGGCTCGGTCGCCAACCTGACCCGCGCCGACGGCGAGGAGCTGCTGCGGGTCGCCCCCGAGGTGCCGGTGCGCGCCGCCGTCACCACCTACTCGCTGGAGGACGCCCAGCGGGCGCTCGAAGACGCCCGCGCAGGCCGCATCGAGGGCTCCGCCGTCCTCGTCGTCTCCACCCCCTGACGAGTTCGCATTTCTTTCCGCTATCCGACCAAAACTGCGAACGCGGCGTTCGGCGTAGCGGTGCTTTGCGCCGGGTACTCGTGGAAGGCACGCGAAAAGCCACGAAAGGGACCAGATGGCTGATACGCCGAACAACGCCGACGAGGCCAAAGGCCGCGTCAAGGAGGCGACCGGGAAGCTGACCGGCGACAAAGACCTGCAGAACGAGGGCAAGGCCGACAAGGCCTCGGGCAAGCTGAAGGAGGGCATCGACAAGGTACGCGACGCCCTCCACAAAGACTGAGCGCGCCGGCGCCGCGGCGCCGAGCTCGCTAGCGGAAGAGGTCGTCCTCGCGCGGCCGGCGGATCGCCGCCGCGCCGGGGCCGTCCTCCTCCGTCACCCAACGGTCGAGGCCACCGACCACCGCCGCCGGCACCGCCGCCGCCTTGTCGCGGACCAGGTCGGCGGCGGCGGCCGCCTCGTCGGCGATCGCGATCTGGGTCGCCAGCAATTCGCGGCCGCCCGCGTCGTGACGGCCGCGCCAGTCGTCGATCGGGACCAGCCCGGCGCAGCCGATCGCCACCTCGGCCTGGCCGATCCGCCAGGCGCGGCCGAAGCTGTCGGCGATCACGACGCCGATCCGCGCGTCGACCGCGTCGCCGATCTCGGCCCGCAGCCGGCGCGCCGAGGCGTCGGGGTCCTCCGGCAGCAGCAGCACCGCCCCGTCCTCGCCGACGTTCGAGCTGTCGATCCCGGCGTTGGCGCAGACGAGCCCGTGGTGGGTCTCGACGATCAGCACGCCGCGTTCGGCGCGGACCACCGCGGCGCTCTCCTCGAGGATCAGCTGGACCAGGTTCGGTTCCTTGCCGAGGACCATCGCGAGCTTGCGCGCCTCGGTGGCGGGGATGACGCTGCTCAGGCGACGGGTGCGTCCCTCGGCCTTGGAGACGACCTTCTGGGAGACGACGACCACGTCGCCGTCGGCGAGCGCCCCGGCCCGCTCGGCGACCAGCGCCCCGAGCGGGTCGTCCGCGCGAATCTCCGGCAGCCCAGTAATCGGGCGGACCCGAACCTCGGCGCGATCATCCCCCCCTAAAAGCCGGTCAGGG
>DASZZB010000118.1:0-9431 GCA_035545115.1 Solirubrobacterales bacterium
GAGGAGCAGGCCGCCGCCGCGCCGGGCAGGCGACGACGGCGCTTCAGACGGGTGGCGGGCGTCCTTGCGATCCTGGTGGTGATCGCGGCGATCGTCCTCGGCGCCGCCTACGGCCTGCGTCATGTCTGGTTCCTCGGCACCGACGGTGCCGGCCGCGTCGCCCTCTACCGCGGCCTGCCCTACGAACTGCCCTTCGGGGTCGAGCTTTGGAGTGAACGCTATTCGGCGCCGGTGCAGACGGACGCGCTGCCCGGCCGCCGCCAGGAAGCGGTGACCGGCCATGACCTGCGCTCGCACTCCGACGCGGTCAAGCTGCTGGAGGAAATCGAACGCGGCCAGGGGCTCGGCGAACCCACCAACACCACCGGCCCGGGGGCCGGCGGATGACGCGCGCCCGCAACCGCGAGCTGCTCGCCCTGATCCCGGTGGCGCTGCTGCTGACGGCCGGCTTCGCCGCGGTCTTCGCCCAGGACCACTCGAAGCTCGGCAACCTCAGCCTCACCTACGGCGCCTACTTCTTCGCGGTCTGCCTCGCCACCCACATCTACCTGCGGATCCGGCTGCCGCACGCCGATCCCTACCTCTTCCCGCTGATGGCGCTGTTGACCGCGTTCGGGCTGGTGATGATCTACCGGATCGACGAAGGCCTCGCCCGTGACCAGGCCAACTGGTTCGTCTTCGGCCTCGTCCTCTTCGCCCTGACGATCCAGTTCCTGCGCGACTACGAGGTGCTCGAGCGCTACCGCTACGTCATCGCCACGGTCGGCCTGCTGCTGCTGATGGCACCGCGGCTGCCGGGGATCGGCGAACAGGTGAACGGCGCCTACCTCGGGGTGAAGATCGGTCCGATCTCCTTCCAGCCCTCGGAGTTCGCGAAGCTCGCGATCGTCGTCTTCCTCGCCTCCTACCTGCGCGAGCACCGCGAGGTGCTGATCGTCGGCGCGCGGCGGGTGCTCGGCGTGACGCTGCCGCCGCTGAAGCACTTCGGGCCGATGTTGGTCGTCTGGGGCGCCTCGATGCTGATGCTGGTGATCATCCGCGATCTCGGCAGCTCGCTGATGTTCTTCGCCGCCTTCCTCGCCCTGCTCTACGTGGCGACCGGGCGCTTCAGCTTCGTCGTGATCGGGATGGCGCTCTTCCTGCTCGGCGCCTGGTTCATCGTCGCCACCGTCCCCCACGTCCACGAGCGGGTCGAGATCTGGCTGCACCCCTACAACGAAGCGCGCGGCAGCGGCTACCAGATCCTGCAGTCGATCTTCGCCCAGGCCGACGGCGGGCTCTTCGGCAAAGGCTTCGGCCAGGCGCTGATCACGGTGCCCGGCACCCACGACACGATGCTGCCCGCCGCGCAGACCGACACGATCTACTCGCTGATCGTCAACGAGCTCGGCCTCTTCGGCGCCTGCGGGCTGATCGCCACCTACCTGCTGATCACCGCGCGCGGCTTCAAGATCGCCCTGCTCGCGGGCGACGGCTTCTCGAAGCTGCTGGCCACGGGGCTGACCGCGGTCTTCGCGATCCAGGCCTTCGTGATCATCGGCGGCGTCACCCGGGTGATCCCGCTGACCGGCGTCACCCTGCCCTTCGTCTCCTACGGCGGCAGCTCGATCGTCGCCAACTTCGTCCTCCTGGCGCTGCTGCTGCTGATCTCCGACCGCGCCCGCCGCGAGGCCGAAGAGGGGGCCGCGCCGGCCCCTCGCGACGAACCGCTGGGGGCGACGGCGTGAACCGCCAGATCATCAAGCTCTTCGCCTTCATCGTCGTCCTCTTCGCCGTCCTGGTCGGCTTCACGTCCTGGTGGTCGGTCTTCGATGCGAAGGCGCTGAAGGAAAAGAACGTGAACCAACGACCGCTGCTCGAGCAGCAGCAGATCCCCCGCGGGCGGATCCTCGCCGACGACGGCACGGTGATCGCCAAGTCGCTCGCCAAGGGCCACGGCTCCGGCAAGCGCTACATCCGGCACTACCCGCTGGGGAAGCTCTTCGGCCACCCGATCGGCTACAGCTTCGTCCAGTACGGCCAGTCGGAATTCGAGAAGTTCCACAACGAAGAACTGACCGGTGAAGAATCGGAATTCGGCTCGATCCTCGACGAGCTGACCGGCAAGAAGCAGGAAGGCGAACAGATCGTCACCAGCCTCGACCCGCAGGCGCAGGAAGTGGCGCTCGGCGACCTCGAAGCGGCCGGGCACGGCGCCGTCGTGGCGATCGAACCGAGCACCGGCGCGGTCAAGGTGATGGCCTCCAACCCCCCCTACGACCCGAACCGGGTGCCGAACGAACTGTCGAAGCTGAACAGCGAGAACGTCAACACGCCGCTGCTGAACCGGGCGACGCAGGGCCGCTACCCGCCCGGCTCGACCTTCAAGGTGGTGACCGCGGCGGCGGGGCTCGAATCCGGCGTCATCAGTCTGGGGACGACGATCAACGCGCCGGGCGTGATCATCGACGAAGGCCACGAACTCGCCAACGACTACGACCAGGACTGGGGCGACATCTCGCTCGACACCGCCTTGACCAACTCGGTCAACACCTGGTTCGGCCAGCTCGGCCAGAAGGTCGGCCAGGACCGGCTCTTCACGACGATGGAAAAGTTCGGCTTCGGCTCGGTCCCGCCGCTCGACCTGCCCGAAGAAGAGATGCTGCCGAGCGGGGTGGTCGGCGAAGGCGGGGAAATCCTCCACCGCAAGGACCCGGTCGACCTGGCCCGCGTCGCGATCGGACAGGAGCGACTGCTGGTGACGCCGCTGCAGGACGCGATGGTCGCCGCCGCGGTCGCCAACGGCGGCAAGCTGATGAAGCCACAGATCTGGAGCCGGGTGGTGAACGCCGACGGCAGCGTCACCAGGCGGATGAGCCCCGACGTCTACAGCGAACCGATCTCGGCGAAGACGGCGTCGGAGCTGACCACGGCGATGGAAGGGGTGGTCAGCGAAGGGACGGGGACCAACGCGGCGATCTCCGGCGTCCAGGTGGCGGGCAAGACCGGCACCGCGGAAACGCCGGGCAACGCGGCCTGCGGCGGCGGCGAAGAAGAGAACCAGGCGTGGTTCATCGGCTTCGCCCCGGCGAACGACCCGAAGATCGCGATCGCCGCCTCGGTCGAGTGCACCGAACAGTTCGGCAACGACGTCGCCGCGCCGATTTTCCGCGACGTCGCGGAAGCGATCCTGGCGGGCGAATGA
Source organism: Solirubrobacterales bacterium (assembly GCA_035545115.1). Classification (GTDB taxonomy): domain Bacteria; phylum Actinomycetota; class Thermoleophilia; order Solirubrobacterales; family 70-9; genus VAYN01. The sequence goes on from DASZZB010000118.1 coordinate 3,185, forward strand.
CGATGTGTTGGTGGGCCGAAAAGTCCTCTATATCAGGAGTTTTCGGCCCATCGACCAAGGAATCGGGGGGAGAGGCGCGTGGCTGAGGTCGAGGTCGGCTCGGTCGTCGACGGGCGCTATCGGGTGGTGGCGAGGGTCGGCGGTGGCGGCATGGCCGACGTCTGGCTCGCCGAGGACGCCCACCTGCAGCGGCAGGTGGCGCTGAAGATCCTCCACCGCCGCTTCGCCCAGGACCGCGAGTTCGTGATGCGCTTCCAGCGCGAGGCCGAGTCGGCGGCCGGCCTGCAGCACCCGGACATCGTCGCGGTCTTCGACCGCGGCGAGTGGGACGGCACCTACTACATCGCGATGCAGTACGTCGAGGGCCCGACGCTGAAGCAGCTGATCGACTCGGGGATCACGCTCGAGCAGGCGGTCGCGGTGATCCGCCAGGTACTGCAGGCGGCCGGCTACGCGCACCGGCAGGGGATCGTCCACCGCGACCTGAAGCCGCAGAACGTGATCGTCGACCCCGAGGGCAAAGCGGTGGTCACCGACTTCGGCATCGCCCGGGCGGGCGTCTCGGAGATCACCCAGACCGGCTCGGTGATGGGGACCCCGCACTACCTCTCGCCCGAGCAGGCGCAGGGCTTCGACGTGACCGCCGTCTCCGACCTCTACTCGGTCGGCGTGATGCTCTACGAGGCGCTCACCGGCCGCGTCCCGTTCGAGGGCGAATCGGCGGTCGCGGTGGCGATGAAACAGGTCTCGCAGATGCCGCAGCGGCCGAGCTCGATCCAGCCGCGGGTCAGCCCGGCGCTCGACGCGGTGGTGATGCGGGCGCTGGAGAAGGATCCCGGGCAGCGCTTCCAGAGCGCCGACGCCTTCATCGCGGCGCTCGACCAGGCGATGCGCGACCCCGGCGGGACGGGACGGGGGACGACCTCGTTCGCGGCGCTGCCGCCGGTGGTCGTGCCGGTCGCCGAGCAGGACGAGGACCCCGAGGCGGCGCGCCGCCGGCGCCGCAACTGGTGGATCCTCGCCGCCCTGGTGGCGATCCTGATCGGCGCGCTGATCGGGCTGCTGGCGAGCCGCGACACGACCACCGAGGTGCCGAAGGTGACCGGCGACCAGCTGAACGTGGCGGTCTCGCTGCTCCAGCAGGAAGGCTTCGGCGTCGGCAGCGTCAGCCGGGTCGAAAACGAAGCGACGACGAACACGGTGCTCGAGCAGGACCCGCTCGCCAGCCCGCCCGCCGCGCAGGCCGAGGAAGACTGCTCCTTCCTGACGCTCTTCTGCTCCAAGCCGAAGGTGGACCTCACGGTCAGCGGCGGGCCTGGCAAGGGGACCGTCCCGCCGACCGCCGGGCTCGGCCGCGAAGAGGCGACCGAGAAGGTCGAAGCGGCGGGCTTCGAAGCCGTGGTCGAACGCGTCCACTCGAGCTCGGTCGAAGCCGGGGACGTGGTCCACTCCGAACCGCGGGCCGGGAGCGAGGCCGAGCACGGCTCGACCGTGACGCTCTTCGTCTCGCGCGGGCCGAAGCTGGTCAAGATGCCGGTGCTGACCGGGGCGCAGCGGCGGGTCGCGGTCCAGCGGATCCGCGGTCGCGGGCTGGTCGCCGAAGTCGGCGAAGAGGAAGCGGGGGCGCCGATCGGCCAGGTGCTGCGCCAGTCGCCGAACGCCGGCCAGGAGCTCGAACCGGGCTCGACCGTGCAGATCGTCGTCTCGGCCGGCCGCGAAGAGAAGAAGATGCCGGGCGTGGTCGGCATGGAACGGCGCGAAGCCGTCGAAACGGTGCGCGCCGCCGGCCTCACCCCGGTGGTCAGCGAAGAAGAAACCCGCAACGAAGAAAAGATCGGGCTGGTGACGCGGCAATCGCCGTCCGGCGGCACCGAACTGGCGCCGGGGTCGGAAGTGACGCTGATCGTCGGCAGGCGCGCCGCGTTGGAAGAACCGGAAGGGCCCGAAGCGGAAGAAGAAGCGCCGTGAGGATCGCGGTCCTCTCCGGCGGGCGCTCCTCCGAGCACGAGGTCTCGGTCAACTCGGGCGCCGCGGTGATCAAGGGCCTCGAAGAAGCCGGTCACGAGGTGGTCGAGGTGCGGATCGGCCGCGACGGCGGCTGGACCAGCGAGGGGGCGAGCGTCGAGCTCGTCCCGGGCGGCGGCCTGCTCGGGGTCGACGTCGCCTTCCCGGTCCTGCACGGCGCGTTCGGCGAGGACGGCAGCCTGCAGGGGCTGCTGGAGATGCTCGACCTGCCCTACGTCGGCTCCGACGTCCTCGCCTCGGCGACCTGCATGGACAAGCTGACGCTGAAGCGCCTGCTGGCCGGGCAGGGGATCCCGCAGGTCGATTTCGTCGCGGTCGGCGAAGCCGACTGGCGGGAGCGCTGCGCCGCGCTGGGGACGCCGCTCTGGGTGAAGCCCTCGCGGATGGGCTCGAGCGTCGGCATCAGCCGGATCGAGGACCTGGCGGCGCTCGACGCGGCGGTCGAGACGGCGCTGCGGCACGACCCGCGGGTGATCGTCGAGGCCTCCGCCCACGGCCGCGAGGTCGAGTGCTCGGTGCTCGGCAACGAGGACCCGCAGACCTCGATGCCGGGCGAGATCCTCGCCCACGCCGAGTGGTACGACTACGAGGCGAAGTACGAGGAGGGCGGCATGGACCTGGCGGTGCCGGCGCCGATCTCGGAGATCGAGACGGCGCGGGTGCGCGAGCTCGCCGCCGAGGTCTTCCGGCTGGCGGGCTGCTCGGGCCTCGCCCGCTGCGACTTCTTCGTCGAGGCGGACGGCACGGTGCTGGTCAACGAGATCAACACGATGCCCGGCTTCACCGAGACGAGCGTCTACGCGAAGCTGCTCGAGGCGGGCGGCCTCTCCTACCCGGAGCTCTGCGACCGCCTCGCCCGGCTGGCGCTCGAGCGGTACCACCACGCCCGCTCCCACGAATTCTGAGTGTCCCTCCCGCCAGCTGTTCCTTATCCCGGAATGCCGGCTATAAGGAACAGCTGGATTGCTGCTTTCTATTCGTAGAGCTTGATGTCGGAGATTTCGACCTGGTAGCGGCCTTCCTGGTCTGACGCCGGGGAGGCTTTGGTGAACCAGATCAGGAAGTACTTGGCGGCCGAACCGAGGTGGAGGTCGACTTCGTTTTCCTTCTCGGCATCCTTCACTTCGCCGATCTGTTCGCCCCATTCTTCGATTTCTTCGGGCGGGCCCGCCGGGGCGGCGAAGATCTGCGCGTCCCAGCCCGGGGTGGGGGAGACGATCCGCATCACCTTCGGCGTCGCCACCGCCCGAGCCGTCACGTAGATGCCGACGCCGGGATCGGGGCCGCTCTTCGTCCCGGCGAAGGTCTCCGAGTCGTAGTGCTCGGTGGTCCAGGCGGTTTCGCTCGGGTTGCCGTCGACGGCGAGTTCCTCGGTGCCGTCTTCCTCGTGCCCGTCGCCCTCGGGGTCGTAGGCGGTCGCCCCTTCCAGCGCCACCGGCTTCCCCGTCGCCTTCTGACCGTTTTCGTTCTTGCCGACCACCGGCGTGTCGCCGCTCGAGATCAGCTGGGTCGCGGCGAGGGCGCCGGCGGCGACCACGACGATCAGCGCGATCGCCGCCCATGACCAGCGCGCCCGGGTCGACAGCTTGCGGTTGGCCGGCGGCACCGCGTCCAGCACGGTGGTCGCCTCGCCGGTGGTCGAGCCCGCCCGCGCCGCCTCCACCTCGAGCGCGGTCGAGAGGTCGTCGATCATCGCGCCGATGTCGGCATAGCGCTTCGCCGGATCCTTGGCCGTCGCCCGCTCGACCACCAGCGCCGAGGCCGCCGACAGCTCCGGCCGCGCGGCCTGCACGTCGGGCAGCTCCTCGTTGACGTGCTTCATCGCCACGCCGACCTGGCTGTCGGCGGCGAAGGGGACCGCGCCCGTGAACATCTCGTAGAGGACGACGCCGAGCGAGTAGATGTCGGAGCGCTGGTCGGTGCCGCGCCCCATCGCCTGCTCGGGGGCGACGTAGTCGGTGGTGCCGAGGACGCGGCCGGTGGCGGTCATCCCGTCCTGCTCGAGCTGGCGCGAGATGCCGAAGTCGGTCAGCTTGGCCCGTCCCTCGGCGTCGATCAGCACGTTCTGCGGCTTGATGTCGCGGTGGACCAGGTTGCGCGCGTGGGCGACGGTGAGGCCGCGGGCGATCTCGATCGCGTAGGCGAGCGCTTCCTGGATGTCGAGCGCACCGACCCGGTTGATCCGCGCCTTCAGCGTCTCCCCTTCGACGTACTCGAAGACGATGTAGGGGTAGCCGCCGTCCTCGCCGGCGTCGATCACGGCGACGACGTTGGGGTGGGAGAGCTTGGCGACCGCGCGCGCCTCCTGGCGGAAGCGCTCGAGCTGGTCGGCCTGCTCGGACATCTCGCGGTGCATCACCTTCACCGCGACCGGCCGGTCGAGGGTGGTGTCGCGGGCCAGGTAGACGGTCGACATCCCGCCCGAGCCGAGCTTCGCCTCGAGCCGGTAGCGGCCCGAGAGCACGGTGCCGATCATCCTCGAGCTGGTGGAGGAGCGGTCGGCCATCAGTCGTTCTTCATGTGGAGGGACATCAGGGTTGTGCGCATATTGTCGAGCAAGTGTGCGTAGGGATTCGCTGCGTCGGCGACCCCGCCTGCAAGTGGGCGCATCGGCTCAACGTAGCCGGTCCCCCGCGGCGAGTTCGCACTTCCAGCCGCTATCCGACCATTTCTGCGAACGCCGGCGAAGTGGCGCTCCGGGTGTTGCGGCGGGACGGGGAAGGGACGCGGCCATTTCGGTGGCGACCCTGGCAGGCTGTGGCCGCCTCTTCGTGACCAGTGCGCCCTGCTCGTGAAGTCGATCCTCTGTCAGCGGGTGACGTGGCCGGCGTCGTCGGTGACGCGGCCGATCCGGGCGGCGCCGGGGAAGTGGGCGCCCAGCATCGTGAGGGCGCGGTCCTCGTCGTTCTCGGGGACGACGACGCAGAAGCCGCAGCCCATGTTGAAGACCTCGTGCATCTCCGCGTCGGAGACGTCGCCGCGCTCGGCGATCAGCTCGAAGAGGGGCGGCGGCGGGAGCGGGGCGTCGATCGCGTAACCGACCGCCGCCGCCAGGCGCAGCAGGTTCTTGACCCCGCCCGAGGTGATGTGGGCGAGGCCGCGGACGTCGACCTCGGAGCGCAGCAGCTCGACGATCGGCTTCACGTAGATCACCGTCGGCTCGAGCAGCGCCTCGCCGAGCGGGCGCCCCAGCCGGCCGTCGGGGTCGGTGCCCAGGTCGAGGCCGTCGAGCGCCGCCCGCGCCAGCGTGTAGCCGTTGGAGTGCAGGCCGGAGGAGGGGAGGCCGATGATCGAGTCGCCGGGCGCGACCCGGCGGCCGTCGACGATCGCGTCGAGCGCCACCGTGCCGAAGCAGGCCCCCGAGACGTCGACCCCGTGGACCATCTCGCCGAGCTGGGCCAGCTCGCCACCGGGGATCTCGATCCCGGCCAGCGTCGCCCCGCGGGCGAGGCCGACCCCGATCGCCTCGGTCACCGCCGGGTCGGCGCGGTCGATCGCGATGTAGTCGAGCATCGCCAGCGGCTCGGCGCCGACGCAGATCACGTCGTTGACGTTCATCGCCACGCAGTCGATCCCGACCGTGTCGAGCTTGCCGAGCGCTTCGGCGAGCAGCAGCTTCGTCCCCACCCCGTCGGTCGAGAGGGCGATGCCGAGGTTCGGCGCCACCTCGATCACGCTCGCGTAGTGGCCCGGCAGCGGCACCTGCACCGAGGGCCTGCCCAGCTCGATCTCGCCGAGCGCCCGGACCAGCCCGGCGACCGCCGAGTCGGCGGCCCCCTGGTCGACCCCGGATCTGGCGTAGGCGTCGCTCACCGCGCCGATTCTGTCAGCCGCTCAGGCTGTCGCGCGCCGCAGCTTGGCGAACACCGCGCCCGCCAGCGCCGCGCGGTAGGCGGCGTAGGGCCAGAGCGCCCGGTCGCGCTCGACCAGGCCGATCAGTCGCTGCGAGGCGAGGGTGGAGACGAGGGAGGCGGCGATGCCGACCGCCAGGGTGCGGCGCAGCTCCGGCGTCGTCCCGCGGCGGGCCAGGCGGGCGCCCTTCAGCCCGGTCGCGCCGACGATCACCGGCAGCGCGATCGTCCGCGAGAGGAGGTTCGCCTGCGCCCGCGAGAAGCGCCGCCAGCGCGCCGCCGCGAGGGTGACGCCGTTGCGCGAGACGCCCGGCGCCAGCGCCGCCGCCTGGGCGATGCCGAGCGCCAGCCCGTCGACCGCGGTCGCTTCG
>DASZZB010000119.1:0-3050 GCA_035545115.1 Solirubrobacterales bacterium
ACGCCCGCCCGCAGACCGACCCGCCAAGCCCCGGCCCGCCGCAAGGCCGCGCCGCCGAAGCGCCGCGCCGGCGCCCGCGTGATCCCGATCGCCGCGGGCACCGCCGGCCGCGCCGCGGTCGCGGTCACCCAGCTGCCCGAGTCGGGCCTGATCCACCGCCTCACCCGCGGCCGCGCCTGGATCGGCGTGCTCGGCGTGCTCCTGGTCGGGATCGTCGCGCTGAACGTCGTCACCCTCAGCTTCGCCGCCTCGGCCGGGAGGGTCGACGAGCGAAACCAGGAATTGAGCAAGGAGAACTCCGTCCTGCTGGGGCGCCAGGCCGAGAGGTACGGCCAGGCGAGGCTGCGCCACGAGGCCGCCGAACAGGGCCTCACGATGCAGACCGAGGCCGAGCCGCAGCTGCTCATCACCCGCCCGGCCGACGTCGCGGAAGCCGCCGCGCGACTCGGCGCCGCCGCGGCCGCGAGCCCCGAATAGCGACGCGATGCGGCTGATCGAGCGACGCATCGGTCTTCTCTTTGCCGGCTTCCTGGTCGCCTTCCTGCTGATCGTCTGCCGCGCCTTCTGGCTGCAGGGCGTGGAGGCCTCGCAGCTCTCCTCGCAGGCGCTCGACCAGCAGACGCAGACCGTCGCGGTGCCGGGGCTGCGCGGGTCGATCCTCGATCGCGACGGCACCCGGCTCGCCTCCTCGGAAGACGCGGCGACGATCTACGCGACGCCCTACCAGGTGAAGAACCCGCCGCGCACGGCGGCGAAGCTGGCGCCGATCCTGAAGCAGAAGAAGGGCGAGGTGCTGGCAGAGCTGACCGCCGAATCGGGCTTCTCCTACCTCGCCAAGAACGTCGACCTGGCGACCGCGGCGAAGGTCGAAAAGCTCGGGATCGAAGGGATCGGCCAGCTGCCGGCCAGCCGCCGCGCCTACCCGCAGGGCGAAATGGCGGGGCAGGTGATCGGCGTCGTCGGCACCGACGACAAGGGGCTGACCGGGATCGAGGCGAGCGAGCAAGCGGTCCTGGCGGGCGAAGAAGGCGAACGCCGGATGGTCACCGACGCGCTCGGCGACCCGATCAAGCTGGAAACGGTGAAGGAAGCGCGCGACGGCGAAGACGTGCAGCTGACGCTCGACCCGGTGATCCAGGAGAAGGCCGAACAGGTGCTGGCGAAGATCGGCGAAACGTACTCGCCGCAGGGTGCGACGGCGATCGTGATGGACCCGGAAAGCTCGGAAATCCTGGCGATGGCGAACTGGCCGCCGATCGATCCGGGCGACCTCGAACAGATCGAAGACGAAGAAGACCTGCTGAACCGGGCGACCAGCTTCAACTACGAACCGGGCTCGACCTTCAAGGCCTTCACGGTCTCGGCCGCGCTGGAAGAAGGCCTGGTGGCGCCGACGACCGAATTCGTCCTGCCGCCGGCGCTCGAAGTCGGCGAACGGGTGATCCACGACGCCGAGGAACGGGGCACCGAAACGATGACCGTCGAACAGATCCTGGCGCGCTCCTCGAACATCGGCGCGGTGACGATCGGGCTGGAGGTCGGGGCGACGAAATTCAGCAAGTGGATCGAAAAGTTCGGCTTCGGCAAGCCGACCGGGGTCCAGTTCCCCGGCGAGGAACAGGGCATCGTGCCGAAGCTGAGCGAATACTCGGGGGCGACGATGGGCAACCTGCCGATGGGCCAGGGCGCCGCGGTGACGCCGATGCAGATGGTGCAGGGATACGCGGCGATCGCCCATGACGGCATCGAGCGGCCGCCGCAGCTGATCAAGCAGGTCGGCGAAGAAGCGATCCACGAGCCGAAGGGGCACCGCGTGATCAGCTCCCAGACCGCGCAGGAGGTGCGGGAAATGCTGGAGGGCGTGCTCGGGCCGGAAGGGACCGCCTCGGAGGTGAGCGTCCCCGGCTACACGCTGGCCGGCAAGACCGGGACCGCGCAGGTGGCCGAAGACGGCGGCTACTCGGAAACCAAGTACGTCGCCTCGTTCATCGGCTTCGCGCCCGCCCTGCACCCGAAGTTCCTCGCCGCGGTGATCGTCGACCAGCCCGCCGGCGAAATCTACGGCGGCTCGGTGGCGGCGCCCGCGTTCGGCGAACTGGCGGCCTTCTCGCTGCCGTATCTGGGTGTGCCGCAGGAATAGCGCCCCCTGGAGGGGCACCCGACGCTCTACCTAGAATCGGCGCCATGAAGCTGGGCGAATTGGTTACGACAGCCTCGTTCGCAGAGCATGCAACGGTGGTCGGCGATCCGGACGTCGAGATCGCCGATCTCGCCTACGACAGCCGCAGGGCGGGGCCCGGGACGCTGTTCTTCTGCGTGGTCGGGGAGAAGCGCGACGGGCACGAGTTCGCGCGGCAGGTGGCCGAGGCCGGGGCGACGGCGCTGGTGGTCGAGCGGGAACTCGAGGTGGCGGTGCCGCAGGTCGTGGTGCCGAGCGCGCGGGCGGCGATGGCACCCTTCGCGGCGACGTTCTGGGGCGATCCGACGGCGGAGCTGAAGGTCGTCGGGGTCACCGGGACGAACGGGAAGACGACCACCGCGTACCTGACCCGGGAGATCCTCGAGGCGGCGGGGGTCCAGACCGGGCTGATGGGGACCGTCAAGCAGGTGGTCGGCGGCGAGGAGGAGCCGGTCGAGCGGACCACCCCGGAGGCGATCGACCTGCAGGCGACCTTCCGGCGCATGCTGGAGCGGGGCGACGCGGCCTGCGCGATCGAGGTCTCCTCGCACGCGCTGGCGCTGCACCGCGCCGACGCGATCCATTTCGACGCCGCCGTCTTCACCAACCTGACCCAGGACCACCTCGACTTCCACGCCGACATGGAGGACTACTTCGCCGCCAAGCGGCGGCTCTTCGAGGCCGACCCGGGGGTGCGGATCGTCAACGTCGACGACCCCTACGGACGCCGCCTCGCCGCCGAATTCGAGTGCCTCACCTTCTCCGCCGACGGCGCCGACGCCGACTACCGCGCCACCGAGGTCGAGTTCGACGCCACCGGCGCCGGCTTCACGGTGTTGATGGGCCGAAAAGTCCTCCATATCAGGACTTT
>DASZZB010000120.1:0-31435 GCA_035545115.1 Solirubrobacterales bacterium
AGGAGCAGATTTGCAATGGCAGAAGCAAGGGTGAGCCGCAGGTCGACCATGAAAGCGGCGCTGCCGAAATTCCGCACTCCGGGCGAGAACTCCAGCGGGCCGGTGCTCGACCTGATCTCCAAATATGGCGTTCTCTTCGCCCTGCTCGCGAGCGTCGTGATCTTCAGCCTGCTCAAGCCCGATGTCTTCTTCACCTGGGCCAACATGCGGGCGATCCTCGCGCAGGTGGCGCCACTGGGCGTGCTCGCCTGTGGCCTCACCGTCGTCCTCGCGATGGGCGACTTCGACCTCTCGATCGCCGGCATGGTCGGGCTCGGCTCGGCGGTCGTGATCTCGCTGATCGCGACCGACGGGGTGCCTTACCAGGTGGCGATCCTCGCCGGCCTCGGCGTCGGCGTGCTCGGCGGCCTGATCAACGGGCTGCTGGTCGCCTATGCCGGGGCCTCCTCGTTCGTGATCACGCTGGCCTTCTCCCAGGTCTTCCAGGGCGCCGAGTTCCAGATCACCGGCCAGAAAACCATCATCGAAGGCATCCCCAAGGCCTACAGCGAAATCGCCAACGGGTCCGGACCCTTCGGCATCGCCAACCAGTTCTACATCATGCTCGGCGTGATGGTGGTGCTCTACGTGCTGCTCGAGCAGTCGAAGGTGGGGCGGCAGATGTACGCGGTCGGCGGCAACCGCGAGGCCGCCCACCTGGCCGGGGTGCAGGTACGTCGGCTGCGTTGCGCGGGGTTCGTCATCGTCGCCCTCTGCGCGGTGGGCGCGGCGGTGCTGATCAGCGCCCAGCAGTCCTCCTACTCGCCCAACATGGGCCAGTCCTACCTGCTGCCATCCTTTGCCGCCGCCTTCCTCGGCGCCGCGGTCCTGAAGCCCGGTCGCTTCACCGTGCTCGGGACCCTGGTCGGAGCCTTGCTGCTCGAGGTGATCGCCACCGGCCTGATCCAGCTCAGCCTTTCCAGCGCCGCGATCCTCCTGATCCAGGGCGCGATCCTGGCGATCGCCGTGCTGCTCTCGCGACTCGGCCGTAACGTCCGATGAGCGCAGGCCGGCAGGCCTTCCTGCGGGTCGACGGGCTGGTCGTCAGATACCCGGGTGTCCTCGCTCTCGACGGTGCCTCGTTCGCGCTCGAGCAGGGCGAGATCGTCGGCCTGCTCGGCAAGAACGGCGCCGGCAAGAGCACGGCGATCAAGGTGCTCGCCGGCGCCGTGCGGGCCGCGGCCGGCAGCGTCGAGGTCGACGGCGAGCGGGTCGAGATCCACGGTCCCGGGGACGCGGCAGCCCAGGGCTTCGCCTTCGTCCATCAGGAGCTCGAGCTGATCCCCCTCTCCAGCGTCGCCGAGAACGTCGTCCTCGGTGGCAGATATCCGACCCGGCTCGGCGGCCTGGTGCGCTGGCGGGCGCTCTACGAGGAGGCGGCGCGGGTCCTGGCGATCCTCGAATCCGACATCGACCCGCGGGCCTTGGTCGACGACCTCACCCCGGCCGAGCAACGCATGGTGATGATCGCCCGCGCGCTTCGCGCCGAGGCCCGGCTGGTCGTCCTCGACGAGCCCACGATCGCCTTCACCGACGATGACATCGAGCACCTGCACGACGTCTGCCGCCGGATCCGCGAGCGCGGCGGCACGGTCCTCTACGTCTCCCATCGACTCGGCGAGATCACCCGGCTGACCGATCGGGTGATCGTGATGCGCGACGGCGCCGTCGTCGAGACGATGCCGACCGCGGCGACGACGCGGGCCTCGCTGATCGCGGCGATCACGGGCAGCGGTGGCGCCGGCGCCGATGCCGAGCGGCGGCGGGCCGAGCGCGCCCATGATCCGCGCCGACCCGGCAAGACGCTGCTCGAGGCGCGCGGGATCTCCGACCGGGCGGGCAAGGTCCGCAGCGTCGACCTCGACGTGCGGGCCGGCGAGATCGTCGGGATCGGCGGCCTGGTCGGCTCCGGGCGCACCGAGTTCGTGCGCCTCGTCTACGGTGCCGACCCCCGCGACGGCGGCGAGATCCGGGTCGGCGGCGAGCCGCGCGCGATGCGCTCGCCCAACGCGGCGCTGGCGGCGGGCGTCGCGTTGCTGCCCGAGGACCGTCGCCACGAGGGGATCCAACCCGATTTCTCGCTGCGCGAGAACGTCACCCTGTCTTCGCTCGGCAAGGTCTGTTTCCCGCACACCCCGATTCCGGCCCCCGCCCGGGAGCGGGCGGTGACGAAGAGGCTGATCGAGCGTCTCGGGATCAGCAGCAGCGGCACCGAGCAGCCGGTGCGCGAGCTGTCCGGCGGCAACCAGCAGAAGGCGGTGTTGGCGCGATGCCTGCAACGCGGCGCCGACGTCTTCATCTTCGACGAGCCGACGGCGGGGATCGACGTCGAGGCCAAGGAGGAGGTCTACGGGCTGATCGAGTCGCTGGCGGCCGAGGGCAAGGGCATCGTCTTCATCTCCTCCGAGTTCTCGGAGCTGGTCCGGATCTGCGATCGGATCGAGGTGATGAGAGAGGGGGAGCTGGTCGGTGAGCTGCGGGGGGAGCAGATCACCGAGCGGGCGATCGTCGAGCTCTGCTACGGACACGAGGCGGCCGCGGCCCCCTCGCCGGGCGCGCCGGCCTGAGATTCCGCGGATCTAAAGTCCCTTGGCGTCGATGACGACCTTGCCGTCCTCGACGCTGACCGGGTAGGTGACCAGACGTGATCTGGAGGTGCCGAACAGCGCTCTGCCGCTCTCGAGGTCGAACTCCCAACCGTGCCAGGGGCACCGAAGCACCGAGCCCTCGAGGCCGTATTGGTACTCGCCGGGAGCCGAGGGCACCATCGTGCCGCCCCAGCGGCCGGTGCAGATCGGCGCCCCATGGTGGGGGCAGCTGTTGCGCACCGCCCGCAGGGCGCCGTCCTCGAAGTGAAAGATGCCGACGCTGCGTCGTCCAACCTGCACGATCCGCACCTCGCCGCGAGGGAACTCGTCCAGCGATCCGAGCACGTGCTTCATCGCCGCTCCGGGCTTGCGCAAACAGTTCGACCCATAACCAGTATCATTATTAACATATTTCGAGGATCGATGCCCGCTCCCGGCCGGTCGGGCGACCCGCCGGTTGTGGAAGCATGGGGAATATGATAATCATAGATCTGAGAGTGAGAGATTCCTGCCGAAGGAGCGTTCCGCTATGCCATTGATCGATTGCGACGTCCATCCGTTGCTTCCCGACGGCGGGGAAAGCCTCTCCGAATACCTGCCGAACGACATCCGAGAGCGGCTCGCGACGCGCACGCTGGCCCTCGGCGATCCGCTCCCCCCGTCGCGCTTCCCGCACCCCGGTGGGGCGATCCTGCGGGCCGAGTCGACTCCCCCGAGTGGCTCGTTGCCCGGCTCCGATCCGGAGTTCGTGCGTGAGGATCTGCTCGAACGGACCGATCCCACGGCGGCGATCCTGTTCCCGTTGCAGGGCGCGCAGACCGGTTCCTGGGCCAACCCCACCGAGGCGGTCGCGCTCGCCTCTGCCTTCAACGACTACTTCATCGAGCGGTGGCTGCCGGTCGACGACCGCTTCAAGTTGGCGATGGTGATCGCGCCCCAGGATCCCGTCGCGGCTGCCGCCGAGGTGCGTCGGGTCGGCCCCACCGCGGGCGTCGTCGGCGTCTGGGTGCCGGTGCTGAACATCCTCGCCGGCAACCTCTACTACCACCCGATCTACGAGGCGGCCGATGAGCTCGGGCTGCCGATCCTCTTCCACCCCTGGGGCTCCGAGGCGATGTTCCAGGGCACCCCCTCGTTCGCAGGTGGTATCCCCACCACCTACGCCGAGCGCTTCGTCGACCTCACCCAGATCGCCCAGTCGAACCTGGTCAGCCTGATCTTCGAGGGCATCCCGGAGAAATTCCCCAACCTCAACTTTGCCTTCTCCGAGTACGGCTGGACCTGGCTGGCGTCACTGCTATGGCGGATGGACGCGACCTGGAAAGCGACCAGGATCGAGACGCCCTGGGTGAAGCAGTCCCCGACCGACTACGTCCGCGGGCGCTTCCGCTTCTCGAGCCAGCCGATGGACGAGCCCGAGCAGCAGAAACGCCACATCGCCGAGATCGCCGAGATGCTCCACGCCGGCGAGACGCTGATGTTCAGCAGCGACTATCCGCACTGGGACAGCGACGACGTGACCCGCGTCGCGAAGGTCCTACCGGAGGAGATTCGCGACGACGTGATGTTCGGGAACGCCGCCGACCTCTTCGGGATCCCCATCCCGGCCACCACGGTCGCCTAGGGACCGGCCCGATGGCTACCACCGAGACCACCGGCACCACCGACCGCGCCGACGCCGAGGAGACCTGGATCCTCGGCGTCGATGTCGGCGGAACCTTCACCGACGGCATCCTGGTCGGCGCCGATTCCGGCGAGATGCGGCGGGCCAAGGTTCCGACCACGCCCGAGGACCAGTCGGTGGGCACGCTGGCGACGCTGCCGGGCGTCGGCCTCGAGCCCGGCGATCTCTCGATGTTCTGCCACGGCACCACGGTCGGGATCAACGCCCTCCTGCAGCGGCGCGGCGCCAAGGTCGGCCTGATCTGCACCGAGGGGATGCGCGACATGCTCGACGTCGGGCAGTTCACCCGTGCCCCCGAGGGCCTCTATGACCCCCTCTGGACGCGCCCTCACCAGGCCCGCCCGATCGTCCACCGTCGGCACATCCGCGAGGTCACCGCCCGCACTCTCTTCGACGGCTCCACCCACGTCGAGCTCGACGAGGACCAGGTCCGGGCCGAGCTCGAGTTCCTTCGCGACGAGGGCATCGAGGCGGTCGGCGTCTGTCTCCTGCACGCCTACATGGACCTCTCCCACGAGCAACGCGTCGTCGAGCTGGTGCGCGAGGTGCTGCCCGACGCTTACGTGCAGTCCTCGCGGGTCCGCCCGGTCGTCGGCGAGTACACCCGCACCACGGCGATCGCCCTCGATGCCTACACGGGCCCGGTCGTCACCCGGTATCTGCGGCGCCTCGACGAGCGCCTGCGCGGCGCCGGCTACGACTCCCCCGCGGTGATCATGCAGATGAACGGGGGGGTGCGGACGCTCGAGCGGACGGTGGAGAGCTTTCCCGCCTACACGATGCTCTCCGGGCCGGTCGCCGGTGTCCTCGGTGCCGAGTACTACGCGCGCGAATTCGTCGATGCGGACAATCTCGTCTGCGTCGACATCGGCGGCACCAGCACCGACCTCGGCCTGGTGCTCGACGGCGAAGCGCAGACCGTGAACGACTGGGAGGCGGAGTGGCGCCTTTCGCTCGGGGTCCCGGCGGTCGACGTGCGCAGCATCGGCGCCGGTGGGGGCAGCCTGATCCAGACCGATGAGATGGGCACCCTGCGGGTCGGGCCGGAGAGCGCCGGCGCCGAGCCCGGCCCCGTCTGTTACGGGCGTGGCGGCACCGAGCCGACGATCACCGACGCCCACACGCTGCTCGGCGCGGTGCGCCCGGAGTCGTTCCTCGGCGGCCGCATGGAGCTCGACTCCGGCGGCGCCCGGGCGGCGATCGAGCGGCTCGCCGAGCGCCTCGACATGGACCCGATCCGGCTGGCCGCAGGCGCCGTGCAGCTGATGAACGTGAACATCGAGACGGAGATCAGCAAGCTGGTCTTCGAGCGCGGTGTCGACGTGCGCAGCCTCTCGCTGCTGTCCTATGGCGGCGCCGGCTCGCTGCACGCGGTCGACGTGGCGCGGATGGCCGGGATCGGCGAGGTGATCGTGCCGCAGATGGCGGGGGGCTTCAGCGCCTTCGGCCTGGCCACGGCCCCGCCCAAGGTCGAGCGCGCGATTTCCCGGGTCGTTCCACTGGAGGACTCCGTCATCGACGACCTCGCCGCCCTCTTCGAATCGCTCGAGGAGGAGGTGGTCAGCGACCTCGAAGCCGAGGGGGTGGCGCCGCGGGACATCGAGATCACCCGCTCCTTCTCGGCCATGTACACCGGGCAGGGGATCGCCAACGACCTCGACCTGGGTGGCTGGCCGCTGACGAAGGACCTGGTCGAGCGTTGGAAGAGCCGCTTCAACGACCTCTACGACCGTCTCTACGGCTACTCGGCGCCGGAGATGGGCATCACCGTGACGACCCTCAGCGTCGGCGGCGTCGGCACTCGGGTGCCGATGAGCATGCCCGAGCTGAAGGAGGGCGGCGCCTCGCCGCCGGCCGACGCCTTCGCCGGCGAGCACGGCGTGCACCTCGGCGGCGAGGCCGCGACGGCGCGCTTCTACCGACGCGACGGGCTGCTGGCGGGCAATCGGATTCCCGGCCCGGCGGTGATCGACGACGAGATGACGACGATCGCGGTGCCGGGCGGGACGGAGGCGTCGATCGACCGCTACGGCAACGTACACATCCAACTGGAGACGAGCAGCCATGAGTGAGATGACCACGGCAAGGGAAGTCGAGGAAGAGTTCGGGATCGACCTGGTCACGGCGGAGACGATCCGCTCGGGGCTGGTCGAGGTCACCCGCCATATGCACCGCACGCTCTCGCGCGGCGGCTTCTCCAACGTCGTCCGGGAGCTCTTCGACTTCGCCGTCTGCGTTCACCTCCTCGGCGACGAGGGAACGGAGATGGTCTCGGTGACGGAGGGCTGCACCCACTTCGCCTTCACCCAACCTCACATGGCGAACTTCATCGTCGACGAGTGGGGGATGGACAACTTCGGCCCGGGCGACACGATCGTCTGCAACGACCCTTGGCGTGGCTCGATCCACCTCCCCGACGTCAATCTCTTCCGCCCCGTCTTCTGGGAGGGCGAGCCGCTCTTCATGCTGAGCGATGCCTCGCACCTGCTGGATATCGGCGGCCCGGTGCCGGGCGGCTTCAACAACGAGGCCGAGGACTTCTTCTCCGAGGGCCTGCGGATCCCGCCGACCCTGATCACCTCGGCCGACAAGCCGGTCCGCTCGACGATCAACCTGATCCTCGAGAACTCGCGCACGCCGCTGCAGAACCTGGGCGACCTGCGGGCGCTGTTCGGGACGATGAAGGTCGGCGAGGCGCGGCTGCTGCGGCTGCTGCAGATCTTCGGCCCCGAGGCGGTCGTCGCCGCCTCCCGCTACACGCTCGACCTTGCCGAGCGTCGCATGCGGCGGGCGATCGAACGGATCGAGGACGGTGTCTACGACGCCGAGGAGTGGGTCGACGACGACGGCGTCGGCGAGGATCCCGTGCGGCTCGCGTTGAGTGGCCGGGTGGCCGGCTCCCACGTCGAGCTCGACTTCTCCGGCAGCGACGCGCAGCCGCTCGGCTCGCTCACCACCTGCTGGGAGGAGACGGTCCGGGTCCTGATCGGCGCCAAGATGACCCTCGATCCCAACCATCCGATGAACAGCGGCGCGATGCGTCCGTTCCACGTTCTCGCCCCGCCCGGCTCGGTCGTGATGGGAACTCCACCGACCAGCAACAGCCAGCACGCCGAGCTGGCGACCAAGATCGCCCCGCTCTCGCAGCTGCTCTTCGGCCAGATGGTCCCCGAGCACGCCGTCGGCGCCGATGGCGGCACGTCGTCGGGCTACGTCTTCGGCGGCATCGATCAGCGCCCCGGCCGCGAGGGCCTGCCTTTCGGCGGCGTGATCTGCCTCGGGCTCGGCTGGGGCGGGACCTCGAGTCAGGACGGGATCAGCTTCTGCCCCTCGCCGATCTGGGGCATCACCTCACCGACGATCGAGCTGATGGAGCGCGACATCCCGGTCATCTTCCGCTCGATGAACGCCCAGATCGACTCCGCCGGGGCGGGCAGGTTCCGCGCCGGCTACGCCAACACGCTGCTGCTCGAGCCGACCGAAGGCTCGCTCTTCGTGACGATGAATCTCGACTCCGGCCGCTTCCCGCGCCGCGCAGCCCAGAGCGGCGGCGACGGCATGACCTCGTACATCTTCCGCGTGGAGATCGGCGAGGACGGCCGCATCCCGCAGTCCCAGGGTGTGATCCCGATGGACCTCCTGAAGCCGGTCGCCGGTTGCTTCGACGAGGCCGGCCTGCCCGATCCCGAAGGCGAGTGGGCGCGGGGGACGGAGTTCCACACGACGAAGCTGAACAACCTGCCGCTGGGCAAGGGCGACGTCCTCTTCGTCGTTCCGGCGGGGGGCGGCGGCTACGGCGATCCGCTCGAGCGCGACCCGGTCGACGTCCGGCTCGACGTCTGGAACGAGAAGCTCTCGCTCGCCGCCGCGGCCGACGTCTACGGGGTCGTCCTCGAGCGGGCCTCGCTCGAGGTGGACGTCGATGCCACCGATGAGCTGAGGGCCACCCTCGCGGCCCGGCGTGAGAAAGGAGGCCCGGGCCCCCGGGCCTCCGGGATCAGGAACTGGCCGCGGACCGTCGAGGACCTCGCGGCCCTGTCGCTCACGACCCGGCCGAGCGGCTCGAGCGTGGCGGTGCCGTCGTGAGCTGGGCGGCGCGATACATCCAGGCCGCTCCGCCGGAGAACCCCGAGGTGCCGCGCGAACGGATCGAGGGCCAGACCTGCGAGCGATGTGGCGGCACCGATATTCAGCGCTATCCGGTCTCCTGCGTCTACGGCGCCCGGATGGCCACCAAGTGCCAGGCCTGCCTCCACATCATCGCGATCGAGCGGCCGCGGGCCGAAGATTGGTGGCCCCCCTTCCGCTCCACCACCTACGACTGGGATGCCTCGCTCGCCGAACGGGCGTCGCGAGTTCTCGGCAAGACGAAAGGCTGACGAAGTGCTGCAAGACCGAATTGCACTGATCACCGGAGGCGGGCGCGGGATCGGCCAGGTCACCGCGGTCGAGATGGCGAAGCGCGGCGCCAAGGGGATCGCGATCACCGACGTCAATCGCGAGGGCGGCGAGGAGACCGTGAAGCTGGTCCGCGACGCCGGCGGGGAGGCGGAGTTCTTCGAGTGCGACCTGCGCGACTCGGCGGCGGTCGAGGCGCTGATGCCCGCCGTCGCCGAGCGCTTCGGCGGCATCGACATCCTCCACAACAACGCCGGCCTGCAGGAGACGACGCTGACCGACCGCTCCGCCGTCCACACCCTCTCGGAGGAGGTCTGGGACGCGGTCATGGACGTGAACCTGAAGGCGATGTGGCTGACGACGAAGTTCGCCACCCCCTTCCTGCGTGAATCCGAAGGGGCGGCGATCGTCAACTGCTCTTCCCTCAGCGGCCTGATCGCCTTCCCGATGGGGCCGGCGTATTCGGCCTCGAAGGGCGGCGTCCTGACGCTCACCCAGGCGACCGCCCTGGACCTCGCCGAGTTCGGGATCAGGTGCAACTGTTACTCGCCCGGCGTCGTCGACACGCCGATGAGTCGCAAATACATCGAGATGGCGCCCGACAAGGACGCGGCGGAGCGAATCCTGACCCGCTCTCATCTGATCCCGCGGATGGGGCAGCCGATCGAGATAGCCCGGCTGGTCTGCTTCCTCGCCTCCGACGAGTCCTCGTTCATCACCGGTGCCAACTATGTGATCGACGGCGGCTCGATGGCCTGGCGCGGGACTCGCGATGCCTGATGGCGACCTGCGTCTGGGTCTCCTGACCAGCATCCAGGACCCCGCCGACTCGGGGTTCGACCACCGCCGGCTCTATGCGGCGACGATCGAGCAGGCGCGCGAGGCGGAGGAACTCGGCTACCACTGGATCAACGCCGCCGAGCACCACGCCACCGCCGACGGCTATCTGCCGGCCCCCCTCACCCTCCTCGCCGCGATCGCGACGGCGACCGAGGAGATCCGGCTCTCGACCGGGATGCTGGTGCTGACCCTGCATCATCCCCTCGTGATCGCCGAGCAGGCGGCGGTCCTCGACGTGATCAGCGGCGGCCGACTGACGCTCGGGATCGCGTCCGGCTATCGCGAGCTCGAGTTCGAGGCGCTCGACATCGAGTTCGAGGGCCGCGGCAGGCGCTTCAAGGAGTCGCTCGAGATCATGGTCGAGGCTTGGAAGGGTGAGCCGTTCAGCTACGCGGGCAAGGTCTTCGAGATCCCCGAGATCACCGTTGCCCCGCGGCCCGTGCAGCGGCCGCACCCGCCGCTTTGGCTGGGCGGCTTCGGTGACCTGGCGCTGACCCGCGCGGCGCGCTGGGGCTCGCCGTGCTTCCCGGGGGGCACGACCGAAATCCACAATGTGGAGAAGCTCTACTCCCACTACCGGGAGCTGGCGGCGGCCAACGGCCTCGACGACTCGGGCCTGCTCCTGCAGCGCTTCTCGGTCGTCGCCGAGACGACCGAGGAAGCGCGTCGTCTCGCCTACCCAGGGCTGCGCTACACGCTCGAGCAGTACAAGTCCTGGGGGCGACCGGTCGAAGTCGACGAGATCATGGGCGACTGGGACCGTCTCGACGACACCGTGATCGTCGGCGACGAAGCGCACTGCGCCGAACAGGTCGCCCGCTACCGGGAGCTCGGCGTCTCGGACATGATGCTGCAGTTCCAGCTGCCGCTGACCGATCCGGAGGTCGCGCGGGAGTCGATGCGCCGCTTCTACGCCGCAGCCGGTCCGGTCGACTGATCGGAAGTCGGGGGTCGAGGCGTTCATCGTGCCGCAAGAGCACCGGGGGCGCCTCGGATCGCCGAGGCCCGGTTTCGCCCAATTCGTGGCCCTCTGGTAGCTCAGGGTGGTGTTAGCGCAGATTTTCTGCGAAAGTAGCTATGTGACGCTGGATTTCAAGGCATCGGAAGAGGCCAGGAAGACCTCCATGCTTCTCGCGTTCCGCGCGGAGAATGCCCGTTCATTCCGCGGGTCTGTCGAGTTGTCGCTCGAAGCCACGAGGCTCGCAGAGGCGGAGGTCGTCCGGGAAATCCCCTGGCGCGAGGGAGGCCAACCAATTGAGGTCCTTCCCGTCGCAGGGCTCTTCGGTGCAAACGCATCCGGCAAGACCAATTTGCTCCGGATCATGTCGGACCTCCGCGGCTTCGTGGTCCACTCCTTTCGACGCGGTAATCCCGGTGGTGGGTTACCCGCGCGGCCCTTTCTGTTGGGTGACGACGGAGCGGGCTCGCCGACCACATACGAAGTCGACGTGGTCCTCGGCGGTGTCCTCCACAAATACCGCCTGAAGATCAACGGGAAGCGAGTTCTCGAGGAGAGCGCGCACAGCTTCCCGCGGGGACGTTCCCTCTTGCTGTTCGAGAGGACAGGCGACGCGGTCCGGCTCGGCGCAACTCAACGAGGGCGAGGGCGCGCGGTCGTGGAGATCCTGCGCCCCAACGCGCTTTTCCTCTCGACCGCGGCGGCGACGAATCATCCGTTGCTGATCGGACTGTTCGAATGGTTTCAGCGGAACCTGCTGTTCGCGGATGTCCAGAGTCGATCCGTCCGACAGGCACTGACCGCGGGAATGCTCGAACAGGAGGACCTCCGAGAGGGGGTGCTCGAACTCCTCCGCGAAGCTGATCTCGGGATCACCGGTGCCAAGAAGCGTGAGCTGGATCCTGAAATCAAAGAAAGGGTGGTGCGCGCGCTGAACGTCCTGCGCGGCGAGGAAGAGGGCGACGAGGCGGTCGAGGAGATCGAGTTCGATGACTTCGAGGTTCGTCTGCTCCACCGATCGAGCGGAGGAGAAGTCGAGCTGAACCCGGTCGATGAGTCGCGCGGGACGCTGATCTGGTTCGGGATGGTGGGCCCGGTGATCGAAGCCCTTCAGAAGGGTTCCCTGCTGCTGGCCGATGAGCTCGACGCCAGCCTGCATCCGGCCTTGGTCAGCGCGCTCATCTCTCTCTTCCAGTCGAAGCGAAGCAACCCCCGCCGGGCCCAGTTGATCTTCAACGCCCACGATGTCACGGTGATGGGCGACTCCGCCACCCACCCTCTCGGTCGCGATCAGATCTGGTTCACCGAGAAGGACGAGGACGGCGGCACCCGCCTCTATCCGCTCAGTGACCTGAACCCGCGTAAAGGCGAGGCGGTGGGCCGTCGTTATCTGGCCGGCCGTTACGGGGCGACGCCGATCGTCTCGACTCGAGCAATCCAGCAGATCGCGGAGTCGGTCGCAGTCGGAGTCGAGTAGTGGCTCCGCGACGCCGGGTGTCGAAGGACGCGATCCGTCCTGAGGTGTTGGCGTTCGTCGAGGGCGAGGTGACCGAGGAGCAATACCTGATCCATTTCGGTCGCCTTCATCGAGCGAAGATGACGTTCCGGGTGGTCGACTTCCACGGGGTCCCGTTCTCTCTCGTCACGCGGGCGGTCGAGACCAAGAAGGCTGAGGAGAAGGAGGCACGTCGCGGACGAGGGCGGGCACGCGACGAGTATTGGTGCGTCTTCGACGTCGACGTTCATGAGAAGCTGACCGACGCGATCGACCTGGCGGCGCGCAACGGTATCCAGCTTGCCATCTCGAACCCATGTATCGAGCTCTGGTTCCTGATCCATTTCGAGGATCAGTTCGCCTTCATCGAGCGGCACGATGCCCAGCGGGCCGCAAAGGCGCACACGAGGTGTGACAAGTCGCTGACTACGGCGGCGCTTGAGGCTCTGGAAGAGCGATTTCCGGCGGCGAAAGATCGAGCGCGCGCGCTTGAGTCAAAGCACGTCGGGGACGGGACGCCCGCGCCCGGCAACCCGAGTAGCGATGTTTGGCGCATCGTCGACTCGATCGTTTCGCGGCAGGCGGAGAGGGCTCGCTAGCCGAGGTGGAGGTCCCGCGGCAGGCCGGCGGGGGTGAGGAAGGAGCGGTCCAGCTCGCTCACCGAGCCGGCGCCGAGGAGGGTCATCGTGGTGTCGAGCTCGCGCTCGAGCACGCTGAGGACGGCGTCGACACCGTCGACGCCGTCGGCGGCGAGCCCCCAGACCCAGGGCCTGCCGACGGAGACGGCCTTGGCGCCCAGGCAAAGTGCCTTGACGATGTCCGAGCCGCGCCGGACCCCCCCGTCGAGGACCAGGTCGAGCCGGTCCCCGACCGCGTCGACGAGGGGTGGAAGCTGCTCCAGCGACGCCTGCATCCCGTCCAGTTGACGACCGCCGTGGTTGCCGACCAGCAGCGCGTCGACGCCGATCTCGGCCAGGCGGGTGGCGTCGCCGACGGAGAAGCCTCCCTTCACCGCCAGGGCGCCCTGCCAGCGGGCGCGGATCCATTCCAGGTCCTCCCAGCCGAAGCGCTGGTTGAGGAAGCCGGTCGCCAGGACCGCCGAGTCCGACGCACGCCGCACGAAGGTGCGCAGGCTCGGTCGGACGGGATCGAAGTTCGCCATCGTCCCGCGCCGGTGGCGCAGGACGCTCGCCACCCAGAGCGGACGCTGGGCGTACTGGTGCGCCTTCGCGGTCAGGCGCGGCGGCGCCGTCCAGCCGCTGGCGACGTCGCGCTCGCGGTTGCCGGCCACGGGGGTGTCGACGGTGAGGCAGATGCCGCCGAAGCCGGCCGCGGCGGCGCGGTCCATGTAGCGGCCGTAGTTGTCACGCTCGCCCCAGGGGAACATGTTGAACCAGCCGGGGTCGGGGCCGGCCGCCGCCGCCACCTCCTCGATCGAGTACGTGCCATGGCCGGAGATGACGGCGAGGTTGCCGCGGCGCCTGGCGACGATCGCCGCCGCCGTCTCGCCCATGTGATGGACGAGGCCGACCTGGCCGGTCGGCGAGAAGAGGACGGGGAGCGAGAGGTGCCGCCCGGCCACGGTGGTGGAGAGGTCCCTGGTCGAGACGTCGGCGAACAGCCGTGGCACCAGGCGCAGCTGCTGGAACGCGGCCCGGTTGGCGGCCATCGTCACCTCGTCCTCGCCGCCCCCGTCGATGAATTCGAACAGCGGCCTCGGCAGCTTCCGCCTCGCGACGCGCCGGAAGTCCTCGACGTTGTGCGGCTCCGCGCGGAACATCGGCTGCTCCCGCCGCTCAGCCGGTGACGGCCGAGCCGCGCCGGGAGAGTTCCTCGGCGACGTCGATGATCATGTCCTCCTGGCCGCCGATCGCTCCGCGCCGGCCGAGCTCGACCAGCACGTCGCGGACGTCGACCCCGTACTTCTCGGCGGCCCGTTCCGCGAACAGGGCGAAGGTCGAGTAGACCCCCGCGTAGCCGATCGTCAGGGCGATCTCGTCGATGATCTGCGGCCTCGGCAGCAGCGGCGTGATCACGTCCTCGGCGACATCGAGCACCTTCCAGAGGTCGATGCCGGTCTCGTAGCCGGCCCGCTCGACCGCCGCCGCCAAGACCTCCGTCTGAGCGTTGCCGGCGCCCGCGCCCAGCCCCCGCAGCGAGCCGTCGACGTAGGTCGCGCCGGCCCCCAGCGCCGCCAGCGAGTTGCCGATCGCACAGCCGAGGTTGTTGTGGGCGTGGAAGCCGACCTCGCAGGAGAGCGCCTCGCGCAGGGCGCCGACGCGCGCCGCCGCGCCGTCGGGCAGGAGCGCGCCGGCCGAGTCGACGACATAGATGACCTGCGAGCCGTAGCCCTCCAGCAGGGCCGCCTGCTCGACCAGCTGCTCGGGCTCGAGCTTGTGGCTCATCATCAGGAACGAGAGCACCTGCAGACCGCGTTCGCGCGCGTAGACGATCGCCTGCTGGGCGCAGTCGGCCTCGGTGCAATGCGTGGCGATGCGGACGGCGCCGATCCCGGCGGCGATCGTCTGGTCGAGTTCGCGCAGCGTGCCGACGCCGGGGACGTAGAGGACGGCGACCTTCGTCCGCTCGACCGCCCCGGCGGCGGCGGCGACGTACTCGGCGTCGCGAGCGGTGGCGAAGCCGAACTGGATCGAGGAGCCGCCGATGCCATCTCCGTGACCGACCTCGAGCAGGCGCACGCCGGCGGCGTCGAGACCGGCGGCGATCTCGGCGACCTGGGCGGTGGTGAAGCGGTGCGACATCGAGTTCATCCCGTCCCGCATGCTGGTATCGACGATCGTGACGGCGCTCATGCCGTGACCTCCTTGTTGCTCAGAAGCTCGGCGATCGACTCGCCGACCTTGACCGCCGCGGCGGTCATGATGTCGAGGTTGCCCGCATAGGTAGGCAGGTAGTCGCCGGCCCCTTCGACGTCCACCATCACCGTCACCTGGTCCCCGTCGGTCTCGCAGAGCCGCAGTGTGTAGCCGGGGACGTATGAGTTGACCTCGGCGACGACCGAGGTGACCGACTTCTCGATCGCGCTCGCGTCAGGGTTGCGGACCTTGGCGTAGATCGTGTCCCGCATGATGACCGGCGGCTCCGCCGGGTTCAGGATCGAGATCGCCTTGGCCGAGTCGGCGCCGCCCAGCCTGGCGACCGCGCGGCCGGTCTTTTCGGTGAACTCGTTGAGGTTCTGGCGGGTCCCCGGGCCGGCGCCGGCGCTGGCGATCGAGGCGACGATCTCCCCGTAGGAGGCATCGGCGACGCGGTCGATCGCGTGCATCACCGGGATCGTCGCCTGGCCGGCGCAGCTGACCATGTTCACGTTGGGCGCGTCGAGGTGCTCGGCCAGGTTCACCGGCGGCACGACATATGGGCCGATCGAGGCGGGGGTCAGGTCGATCGCCCGGATGCCGGCCTCCTCGTAGCGCGGGGCGGCCGCTTCGTGGACCTTGGCGGAGGTCGCCTCGAACAGCATGTCGGGCAGGTGCTCCTGGGCCAGGAGCCAGTCGATCCCCTCGTGGCTCGCCTCGACGCCCATCTCCCTGGCCCGTTGCAGCCCCTCGCTCGCGGGGTCGATCCCGACCATGTAGACCGGTTCGATCAGGGGCGATCGACGCAGCTTGTAGAGCAGGTCGGTGCCGATGTTGCCCGAGCCGACGATTGCCGCTCGGACCGGGGTTGCGGTCATGGTTCGTTCTCCTTGTTCGGCGTTGACGTCTCGGCGGCGCCCCCCTCGTCTGGCCGCAGCTTCGACAGGAGCCGCCTGGCCATGCCGAGGTGCGGCGGCTCCATTCCCCAGCCTTCGTACTGCGCCGTGCTCTTGCCGGCCCGCTCGGCGGACTCGAACGCCGCCACCACCCCTTCCGCGAACTCGACCTGTCGCGGCGTCGGCCGCCAGGCGATCTCGGCATCCTCCACCGCCGCGGCGCTGCCGACGATCATGCCGTGGTAGCCGAGGGCGAACAGACGACGCATCTCGCGCACCCGCGCCTCGCGGTCCGGGGCGGGAATCCAGACCGAGATGAAGGCGGGGATCCCGAACTCGGCCGCGGCGTAGAGGATCGGCGTATGCGCCCACTGCACGGTCGGCGACGGCACGAAGCCGCCGTCCTCGGCGATCCCGGCGCAGCCGACCTCCAAGGTCAGATCGGCCTGACCGCCGAAGAGGCCGGAGATCCGCGGGCTCTTCGCCGCCATCGCCCGCAGCTCGGCGGCGATGCCCGGCGTCTCGACCGAGAGGTAGATCCGCCGGCTTCCCTCGGCCAGGCCGTTGTCCCGCTCGGCGGCCAGCAGCTGCCCCTCCAGGGTGCGCAGGTCGGCGAGCGTCGAGAGCTTGGGGACCAGGTACGTCTCGACGACGGCGCAGGTGGCGTCGACGTCGGCGCGCCACTCGCTGCCCTGGGTCTGGTTGATCCGTACCACCGTGCGAGCGGCGACATCCGGATTGGCGGCGAGGAACTCGGCGACGTTGCGCCGCGCCCGTACCTTGCCGCTCGGGTGGACGCCATCCTCGAGGTCGAGGCTGAGGCCGGCGGCGCCGCTCGCCGCGGCCTCCTCGATCTGCTCGGCGTCGTCCGCGGCTACGTGCCAGATGTGCCTGCGCTCACCGCTTCGATGACCGTCCATTGCTTCTCCTCTCCGTCTGCTTCCCCGATTCGGCCTTTTGCAGCCATCGCAGCGCTTCCTGGGCCAGTAGCGGCACGCCCTTGTCGAGCCGGGCGAAGTAGCGGTCGGTGCTGGCGCCGGCGAGGAAGCGGCCGTAGCTGCCCTCGAGGAAGATCGCCGCCTTCCACAGCGCCAGCACCTGGTACCAGGGCAGCAGGTCGAGCGACCGGTCCGTCGCTTCGGCGTAGCGGCGAGCGAGCTCGTCGCGATCGGGGAACCCCGGTGACCGGGTGACGCGCGAAAGGTCCCGGACCGGGTTGTCGGGATCTCCCTCCTGGGCCCAGGCGGCGGTGCAGTAGCCGAGGTCGGCGAGCGGATCGCCGATCGTCGACATCTCCCAGTCGAGCACGGCGGCCAGGCGCGGCTCGTCGGGGGCGAAGATCATGTTGCCGAGGCGGTAGTCGCCGTGGACCAGGCAGACGTCCGCCGACTCGGGGCAATTGTCGGCGAGCCAGTCGCCCACCTGCTCTAGCTCCGGCAGCGGCCGTGTCGCGTTGTGCTCGAGCAGGCCTCGGAAGCGCCGCACCTGGCGCTCGAGGTAGCCGCTCGGTCGGCCGAACGAGGAGAGTCCGGCGCGTTCGACGTCGATCGCGTGCAAGGCGACCAGCATCTCGATCAGCTCGGTGCCGATCCGATCGGGCGCCGCGGCGCCGAACCCGGGCGGCAGACGGTCGATCAGCACGTGGCCGGCGATGAACGACATCAGGTAGAACGGGGCCCCGATCACGTCCTGCTCCTCGCAGATCGCGAAGATCTCGGGGACGCGCACGTCGGTCGCCCGCAGCGCGTCCAGCACCCGCGCTTCGCGGACGATGTCGTTCGCCGACGGCGCCAGCCGGCCGTGGGGGGGTCGGCGGAGCACCATCCGGTCTTCGCCGCGGCGCAGCAGATAGGTCAGGTTGGAGTGGCCATCGCCGATCGGCTCGATGATCAGCTCGCCGGTGCCGAGGCCCTCACGGTCGAGATACTCGACCAGCGGCTCGGGCGCGGGGTTCACGAGCCCGTCGCCAACCCGCTCGGGCGATCGCGGCGGGCGGGCCGCGGCGCGTCCCCGCTTGACCGGACCGGGCTCATAGCAGCTGGTCGAGCAGCTCGCCGAAGTCTTCGGCGGCGGCGCGCTGCTGGGACGGTGGCTCCAGCTGTTGGACCAACAGCCCTTGCAGGGTGGCGTTGACCATCTGTCCGACCGCGGCGGGATCGATGTCGGAGCGGATCGAGCCGTCCTTCTGCCCGGCGGAGACCAGATCGGTCATGTATTCGCGCTGCCGCTGCTGGACTTTGCGCGCGATCGGGGCCAGGTGCTTGCGCGAGGCGCCGGCTTCGACGTGCAGGCGCATCAGCAGTCCGTGGAACGGGGTGCCCGAGCCGTACAGCTCCGCCGATTTCGTCACCAGGTGCAGGAGCCGCTCGCGGCCGGTGCCGGTTTTGCTGAAGTCGGTCACCTCGGCGGCATGGCGACGGATCGCCTCTTTGAAGACTTCTTCGACCAGGCCGTCGACCGAGCCGAAGTGGTGGTAGAGGGCCCCCTTGGTCACCCCGACATCGGCGCCGATGAGGTCGAAGTTGACGGCCGGGCCGCCTTGGGCGAGGCGATCGATCGCTGCGTCGAGCAGACGCGCACGCGTCTGTTCTCCCAGGGCTACTCGTCCGACGGCCATCTGCTGGTCAAAGATCATCCCACATATACATTCTCCCAGGTATGTTACTGTCGTCGCAGGAGAGATTGGGATCGGAACCCCTATGCAGACTGAGCTGATCGGCATCGACGTGGGCGGCACCTTCACCGATGTCGTCGGCATGGCGGCTGATGGATCGGTCGTCGGCGCCAAGGCCTCGACCACGCCCGGCGCCCATGTCGACGGCATCATGAATGCGCTGTCCGGCCTCGCCGAGACGACCGGCGTCGAACTCTCCGAGCTGCTCGCCGACGCCGGCCAGATCGCGGTCGGGACCACTGTCGTGACCAACGCGATCGCCGAGATGCGAGGGCGCCGGACCGGGCTCCTGGTCACGAAGGGCTTCCGCGACACGCTGCGGATCGCCCGCTCGCCCCGCGTGCCCACGGTCGATCCGTTCGCCCAGTCGGCGATGCCGGAGCTGGTCCCGCGCGCGCTGATCGCCGAGATCGACGAGCGGATCGACGCCGAGGGCGACGTCGTCGTCGCGCTCGACGAGGACCAGGTCCTCAGCGAGGTCGGACGTCTGGTCGAGGAGGAGGGCATCGAGGCGCTGGCGGTCTGCTACCTCTGGTCGTTCCTCAACCCCAGCCACGAGAGTCGCACCAAGGAGCTGCTCGGCCGGGAGTTCCCCGATCTTTTCCTCAGCGTCTCCTCGGAGCTGTATCCGGTCGTGCGCGAGTACGAGCGGATGGTCACCACCGCGCTCAATGCTTTCGTCAGCGACGTCGTCGGCAGCTACGTCGAGGAGCTCGACGCCCGGCTCTCGAGCGCGGGCTTCTCCGGCCGCGTCTACCTCGGTCAATCGCTCGGCGGCTCGCTCGAGCCCGAGGAGGCCAAGCGCCGTCCCCTCCACCTGTTCAACTCGGGGCCGGTCGGCGGGGTGATCGGGGCCCGCCGCATCGCCGACGCGATGGGCCTCAGCAACATCCTCACCGCCGACATGGGCGGCACCAGCTTCGACGTCTCGCTGGTCCGCGAGGGCCGGCCCGACGTCATCCACCGCACCGTGATGGAGCGTTTCGAGACCGGGATGAGCCAGGTCGACATCACCGTCGTCGGCTCCGGTGGCGGCTCGATCTGCTGGCTCGACGAACGCGGCGCGCCGCGGATCGGCCCCCACAGCGCCGGCGCCGTGCCGGGCCCGGCCTGCTATGGGCGTGGCGGCGTCGAGCCCACGGTGACCGACGTCGCCGCGGTCCTCGGACTGATCGACCCCGACTACTTCCTCGGCGGGAAGATGTCCCTCGACCTCGAGGCCGCTCGCGAGGCGATCGACAGCCGGCTCGGCTCGCTCGGCGGATCGCCCGAGGAGATCGGCGCGCAGATGTCGCGGATCATCGTCAGCAACATGCTGCAGGCGGTGCGCCAGGTCTCGGTGCAGCGCGGCCGCGATCCCCGCGGGCTGACGATGTTCGCCTACGGCGGCGCCTCCGGCCTCTTCGCCGCGCAGATCTGCCGCGGCATCGGGATCTCGCACCTCGTCGTCCCCAACCTGGCGGCGGTCTTCTCCGCCTCCGGGATGCTGGCGGCGGACCCGATCCGGACCGAGGCCCGCACGGTCCAGTGGTCACCGCAGAGCGGTGAGCTGGCGACGGTCAACACGGCGCTGTGCGAGATGCGTGGACAGGCCGTCGCCAACCTCGCGGACCGCGGCTTCGGCGAGGACGAGATCGAGCTCGAATACGTCTTCGCGATGCGCTTCGCGGGACAGACGTTCGACGTCGACGTGACGGTCGAGCCGCGGCCCCTGGTCGAGGAGGACCGGGAGGCTCTGGTCCGCCTCTTCCACGAGCGCTACGGCGAGCTGTACGGCGCCGGTTCGGTCTGGGAGGACTTCCCGGTGCAGCTGATGACCGCGCGGGTGATCGCCCGCGGCACGCGGACGAAGCCGGCGCCGGCGCGGATCGAGGCCGGCGGCGACCTGGCCGCCGCCAGGCGCGCCGGCCGCTCCGTGTACATGCCCGATCTCGAGGACCGGGTCGAGGTCGACTGCTTCGAGGCGGTGCGCCTCCCGATCGGCGTCGCGGTGCCCGGCCCCTGCATCGTCGAGGACATCGACACGACGATCTTCATCCCCTCCTATGCGGAGATCTCCCGCGACACCTTCGGCGGCTTCGAGATGCGGATCGAATCGTGAGGGAGGAGCAGGAGATGGCCGCGACCGCAACCGCCCACGACCCGATCACCGCCGAGGTGGTCAACATGGCGATGCAGGCGATCGTGCTCGAGATGGGGGTGACGATCGAGCGCACCTCCGGGCAGCCGGCGGCGACCGACGCCAAAGACTATTCGTGCGTCCTCTGCAAGGACGACGGCGGCTCGATCGCCTACTACGGGAACAACCTGCAGCATCTCGGCGACTCGCTGACCGGGACCGAATCGGTGATCGCCACCTGCGGCGACGAGAGCATCGATCCGGACGACGTCTTCATCTACAACGACCCGTTCATGACCGGCTCGCTGCACCAGTGCGACATCGCCGTGCAGGCGCCGGTGTTCCACCAGGGCGAGCTGGTCGCCTGGATCTTCACCAACATCCATCACGCCGACATCGGCGGCATGACGCCCTCCGGGTTCTGCCCGGAGAGCCGCGACGTCTACGGCGAGGGTCTGCGGATGCCGCCGATCAAGGTCGTCGACGCCGGCGTCGTCAACGAGAGCGTGATGGCGCTGATCGAGATGAACGTCCGGACGCCGATCGTGCTCGGCGACATCCGCAGCCAGATCGCGGCGATCAACGTCGGCCGCGCGCGGCTGCTCGAGGTGATCGAGGAGCACGGGGCCGAGGAGTGGAAACGCTACATCGCCGTCAACGAGGAGCTGCTGGCCCGGCTGCTCGGCGAGCGCATCGCCGCGATCCCGCCCGGTCGCTACCACTCCCGGGACTGGGTCGAGTACGACGCCTTCGGGGGCGAGACCTACGTGCCGATCGAGTGCAGCCTGGAAGTGACCGAGGACGCCCGGCTGGTGTTCGACTACTCGGGCTCCGGCGTCCAGGTGCCGGGCTACTCCAACGGCAGCCGCGGCGCGGTCCTGGGATCGGTGATGCCGGTGGTGCTGGCGGCCCTGCTCCCCGATCACGACGTCAACGCCGGCGTCTACGACCGGGTCGAGGTCGAGGTCGGCGAGCCGGGGACGGTGACCAACCCGACGCCGCCCGCGGGCGTCTCCGGGGGGCACATGGACACCGGCGCGCGCGCCTTCAGGGCCGCGCACGCGGCGTTGATGCAGGCGACCGCGAGCAGCGAAGACGAGTGGATCCGGCGCCGCTCCTACGCCCTCGGCGGTGTCTCGGTCGGCGTGCCGGTCGTCTCCGGTCGCCGCCTTTCGGGCGACTGGGGCTACGCCTTCGTGCTCGACCAGCAGTCGCTCGGCCACGGCGGGCTCGCCACCGGCGACGGCGTCGCCTTCGGCGGCATCGACTACTCGATCGCCGGCCGCCAGCCGGACGTCGAGACGGCCGAGGGCGCCGCCCCGATCCTCTACCTGTGGCGCCGCGAGATGCCCGACTCCGGTGGCCCCGGCGCCCATCGCGGCGGCAACAGCCTCGAAACCGCGCTCGCCCCCTGGAAGGTCGATCGCGCCGAGCTGGCGGTCTCCTCCGCCGGCGGCGTCGTCCCCACCCCCGGCGCCCGCGGTGGCTACCCAGGCGGGACGACCTGGGTCGAGGTCCTTCGCGACGCTCTCCCTGAACCGGGCGATCCCCTCCCCGGTCCCGGCTCGCTGCGGACCGCACCCGTCCCCGTCGCCGCCAAGTGCGCCAGCTTCGAGCTCGGCCTGCGTGACGTCATACGTCAGGTGCTGACCGCCGGTTCGGGCTGGGGGGACCCCCTGCTGCGGCCGGTCGAGGCGCTCGCCCGGGACCTCGCCTCAGGGAGCATCTCCGCCGCGGCCGCGGCGGACGTCTACGGGCTCGTCTTCGACCCCGACGGTGGGATCGACGCCGCGGCGACCGCATCACGTCGGCGCGAGCTGCGCAGCGCCCGCCTCTCCGGCGCCGAGCCGAACGAGATCGAGGACCCGACGCCCCGCGCGGCGCCGGCCTACCGCGACGGCGCGCTCGCCTGTGACCTCTGCGGCGTCACGCTGAGCCTCGGGGACGACGACGCCGGCGGTGAGCTGGTCGTCGACCGTCACCGACTGGACGAGCGCCTGTCGCGGTGGGGGGTGCCGGTCCAGACGCCTCGCTCGACCAGCTTCGAGCTCGTCGAGAGCTGCTGTCCGGGCTGCGGGACCCTCGTGTCGATCGAAGTGGCGCAGGCCCGATGAGGGGGTTGTCGATGTCGGGAGCACCGACCGGGTGGTTTCCCCGGGCGGGAGAGACGTGCGTATCGCGATGGGAGATGTCTGTGGATCCGAGAACGGAGGAGAAGTCATGTCACGACGCAGTTTGATCGCAGTGGCGGCATCACTCGTCGCCCTTGTGCTGGTCGTCGCCGGGTGCGGCGGCGGCGGCAGCAGCAGCTCGTCCAACGAAGGCTCGACCGAATCCGGTGGCGAAAACGCCAACCTGCCGGCGCTCGGCCCCACTTCCAAGGACCCCAAGATAAGCGTCAAACCGAGGACGATCGGGGTCCTCGACGTCAGCCGCGAAGCCCCGATCGACAACAACACCGACGAAACGATCATCGCCGCGGGCAAGGCCCTCGGGTGGGACGTCAAGGTGGTCAACGCCGGTGGCAACCCCGAAAAAATCACCAAGGGGGCAGAAGCCCTGATCGGCGAAGGGGTCGACGGCTTCATCTCCGTCTCGGTCGAAGGTCCTTCGATCCGCCAGGCGCTGACGACCGCCAAGAGCAACGGCACCCCGACCTGCTCGGTGCTCGGCGGCGAAGCGCCGGCCGACCTCTATGACGCGCAGTACGAGGAGGACGAGACCAAGATGGGCTCGGTGGCCGCCGGCTGGTACCTGGAAAACGAAACCTCGCCGAAGCTCATCGTGCTCAAGAGCACCACGATCCCGGCCGGCCGACTGCGGCTCGCCGGCTTCCTGAAGCAACTGGAAGGGAGCGGCGCCGAAGTCGTCTTCGAACGTGAGATCAACCTCGAAGACCCGGTCGGCGAAACCGCGAAGGCGGTCCAGGACGCGCTCGTCGCGGCCCCGGATGCGACCGCGGTGTGGCCGGAGTACGACGGGTTCACCCAGACCGCCGCCTCCACCGTTCAGCGCGAAGGCAAGGACCTCCCGGTCCTCGGCTACTACGCCTCGCCGGGCAATCTCCAGAGCCTGAACAGCGGCGGCCCGATCAAGGTGATCCTCGACAATAACGTCGCCAAGGGCGCCGCGGTCTGCCTCGACCAGTTCCTGAAGCACTTCGAAACGGGAGCGGCGATCGACCGCGATGCGCTGAAGAAGGCGGGTGGCCTCGAATACATTCTGTTCGACGCCGAAAACGCGAAGAAATACCTGTACCCGGGGCTGCCGGAATCGGCGAACGTCGATCACGTCTTCCCGCCCGGGGCGATCCTGAAGCCGTTCCTGGCGCAGTGGCGAAATGAATACCCGGGTCAGTAGGACCCGGGTATCCGAGGTGCGCGATGGCTGACCGGGGACTCGCGAGCAGAGCCTCGATCGAGCGGGCGTTCACCCTGCGCTCCGGCTGGCGCGGGTTCGAACGCTTCGCGACGATCATCGGCTTCGTCGCGATGTTCGCGGTCTTCTGGATCCTCAAGCCCGGGGTCTTCGGCACCTGGGAAAGCGTCAAGACGATCCTCGACCAGGCCGCCGTCGTGGTCATCCTCGCCGTCGGCCTGACGGTGGTGATGACGGCCGGCGAGTTCGATCTCTCCTTCCCCGGACTCGTCGGCCTCTCGGCCGTGGTCGGCGTCAAGGCGATGTCGAGCGGCCACGCCGACCCGGCGCTGGCCGTCGTCCTGGCGCTGGCCACCGGCCTCGCCGGCGGCCTCGTCGCCGGTCTCTTGGTCGCCACCAAGCGGACCTCCTCGTTCATCACCACGCTGGCCCTGAACACCGTCTGGGGTGGCCTGGCCTTGGGGATCAGTGGCGGCGGCGGCTCGACGATCGTCAACATTCCGCTCTCCTACACGACGATCACCTCGACCCGGATCCTCGGCATCACCCTGCCGGTCTTCTACGCCCTCGGGGTCTCGATCCTGATCGGTCTCCTGCTGCGGGCGACCGTATTCGGTCGCAACGCGAGGGCGATCGGCGAGAATCCGGACGCGGCCCGGCTGTCGGGCGTCCGGCTCGGCGTCTCCCGCACCGCGGCCTTCGCGGTGATGGGAGTCTGCGCCGGGATGGCGGCGGTGATCCTCAGCTCGAAGACCGCCCAGTACACCCCGAACATCGACGCCGGCCTCTTCATCCCGCCCTTCGTCGCGGCCTTCTTCGGCATCTCGGTGCTGGCGGTCGGTCGCTTCAACGTCCTCGGGACGGTGGTCGGCGCCCTCTTCATCGGGACGCTGGAGACCGGCCTGATCGTGATCGGCTCGCAGGCCTGGGTGGGCGAAATGGTCGTCGGCGCGGCGCTGCTGACGATCCTCTTCATCTCCGCGCAGACCCGCGAGGCGAGGTGAGCGGTGTGGCCGAGCCGACCCCGCTGGCGAGCCTGGTCGGGATCGAGAAGTCCTTCGGCGCGCTGCGCGCCCTGGACGGCGTCACCTTCCGTGTCGCCGCCGGCGAGCGGATCGGCCTGATCGGCGCCAACGGCGCCGGCAAGTCGACCCTGATCCGTACCCTCGCCGGCGTCGTCCGTCCCGATGCCGGCGAGGTCCTGGTCGGCGGGGAGCCGGTCCGCACCCCGCACGACGCGGTCAACCGCGGTATCGCCGTCGTGCCCCAGGAGATGCAGCTGATCGAGAGCGAGACGATCGCGCACAACGTCTTCCTCGGCAGGCTGCCCGCGATCGCCGGGCTGGTGCGCACGCGTGAGCTCAACCGCCGCGCCCGCGAGGTGCTGCAACGGGCCGGGCTCGGCCCCGAGGTGGACCCTCGCCGGCTGGCGGGGTCGCTGACCTCGGTCCAGCAGCGCCTCCTGGCGATCGCCCAGGCCCTCTCGGCGGAGCCGAAGGTACTGGTCCTCGACGAGCCGAGCGCCGCCCTGCCGGCGGACACCGCCGTGATCCTCGGCCCGATCATCCGCCGGCTGGCCGAGAACGGCACCGGCGTCGTCTACATCTCGCACCGCCTGCAGGAGATCGCCGACTTCACCGAGCGGGTGGTCGTGATGCGCGACGGTCGCGTGGTGGGAGAGCTGAAAGGTCCCGAGCGCTCGACGGCCCGGATGGTCGAGATGATGGGCGGCGGCGCCCTTGCCGAGGAGCCACCGCCGCCGGCCAGGCAGTCGGCCGCGACCGGCGAGACGCTGCGCACGGTCGGTCTCAGCGGGCCGCGGATCCGCGATGTCGACCTCGTCCTCCGGCCCGGTGAGCTGGTCGGGATCGGCGGCCTCTACGGCTCCGGTCGCAGCGAGCTGCTGCGCCTGATCGGCGGTTCGCAGCGGCCGCGGGGAGGCGAGGTCATCTACGAGGGGAAGCCGGGGCCGCGCTCGCCCCATGCCGCGGCCAAGCAGGGGATCGGTTACGTCCCCGAGGATCGGCGGCAGATGATCTTCCCGACCATGGACGTCGTCTCCAACACGACGATCTCGGTGCTCCGCAAGCTCAGCCGCGGCGGCGTGCTGCTCGACCCCGCCCGCGAACGGGGAGCTTTCGATCGGATGGCGGAGCGGACCGCGCTCGTCGGCCGTCCCGACGCGGCGATGCGGACGCTCTCCGGCGGCAACCAGCAGAAGGTCTGCGTCGCCCGCTGGCTGATCGACAAACCGCGGCTGCTCCTGCTGGACGAGCCGACGGTCGGCGTCGCCGTCCATGCGCGTGCCGAAATCCACCAGCTCTTGCGCAGCCTCGTCGTCAACGGGACCTCGATCCTCGTCGCCTGCGCCGACCCCGAGGAGCTGGTCCTGCTCTGCGAGCGGGTGGTGATCCTCAAGGAAGGCAGGATCTCGGCCGAGCTGCAGGCGCCGTTCGACCCGGATGCGGTCGTCGCCGCCTCTTACGGCAAAGTCGCCGCTTGACCCTCAGCCGCCGCGCCGGACGGTGACCCGGCGCACGGCGATCGCCCGTCGGCCGCCGTTGCAGGAGGCGGTCTGGCCGGTGTAGATGCGGCGTGCGGAGCAGCCCTCGTCGTCCGTCACCATCAGGCGGACCTTGTAGTGGCCGGGGCGTCGGTAGCGGTGGTGGAGCACGGGGCGGGCGGAGACGAGGGTCCTGCCGTCGCCGAATCGCCATCGGTAGTGGGAGATCCGACCGTCCGGATCGCCTGAGCGGCGGGCGTCGAGCAGCAGCGGCCGGCCCGCCGGCACGACGCCGGAGCGGGGGAAGAGGCGGAGGGCGGCGCGCGGTCCCTGGTCCGGGGTGACCACGGCCCCGTGGGGGCTCGGGCCGGTTTCGACGGGCGGTGCGCCCGGGCGGAGCCGGCCGGTGTGGGGGTTGACCCGGAACCACTGGACCGTGCCCGTCGCCTCCGCCTCGACGTAGAGGCTCCGCCCGTCCGGCGACAAGGCGACCCCTTCGGGCTGGCTGTCGACCGGGACCGTCGCCGGGGAGAGCGGCGTCAGGGCGCCGTTCAGCGGGTCGATCGCGAACTGCGAGACGGTGTCCTTGCCGGCGTTCGGCACGTAGAGGAAGCGACCGTCGGGGGTGATCGCGATCCCGGCCGCGCCGAGTTCGACCGGCACCGAGAGGGGGCGCTTCGGCAGCAGCCGGCCGCTGCGGGGGGCGATCGTGAACTGGTAGAGGCGGCCGGCGAGCGTCGCGGCGTAGAGCGAGCGCCCGTCCGGGCTGACGCCGACGCCGCCCGGGCGCCCCGGGACCCGCACCGTGGCCGGCGACTTCGGGCTGAGGGCGCCGGTCCCAGGATCGATGTCGTACTGGTCGATCGAGTTGGCTTCGAGGTTGGTGACGTAGGCGGAGCCTCCGTCCGGCGTGATCGCCACGCCGGAGGCCCCGGCGCCGGCGGGAAGGCTGGCGGGCTGCATCGGCTGCAGGGCGCCGGTCCGCGGGTCGATCCCATACTGGGAGACGGTCGCCGTTTCCTGGGCGGCGACGTAGACCGCGTCGCCGGAGGGGGAGACGGCGACGCCGTGGGCGCCGACCCCGGCGTTCGGGGGAGTGACCGGGAGCGGCGCCAGCCGACCGAGGCCGGGCAGCACCCGGTAGGCGTAGACCAGGCCATCGGCGCCCCCGGTCGCGTAGGCGAAGCGCCCGTCGGCGGTGAGCGCGATGTGCTTGGCGTCTTCGCCGGCGGCGACGGCCGGCGAGGGCAGCGGCAGCGGCAGGCCGCCGGCTCGCAGCGAGAACTGCCAGAGCGCTCCCGGGCTGCCGGCGACGCCGTCGCCGACGTAGAGGGCGCGGGGCTCGGCGCCCGCGCCGGGCGCGCAGAGGGCGATGACGAGCGCGATCACCGCGATCGCCGAGGCCGACCCGGCGAGCCGCCGCACGCCTCCTGGCGATGCGGCGGCGATTCCCTTCGTTTCCGGCATCTCGCTCAGGTCGCGGACCATACAACGGCCGCGCCTGGCAGGATGGGACCGTGCCGGAATCTCGAATGACGACGGGCGCGGGCGAGTCCCTGTCGATGACGGTGAAAGCCGATATGCGAGGCCCGTCGTCGCTGCGGCGACGGCCGTTCCCCCGCCTGCGACGGATGCCCGCGGCGGTCTGGGCGATCGCCTTGATCTACGGCGTGGCGGGCGCGATGTGCCTGTTCGCCGCCGCCTTCCCGGTCAGCGCGACGGCGCCGCGGACGCTGGCGACGGTGATCGGCGTGGTGCTGCTGGTCTGCTCGGGCGGCTTCCTGCGGTTCGGCACGGCGCTGCCGCCGCTGGGCCTGCAGGTCGCAGCCGCCGCCGGGACGATCGCCAACTCCATCCTGGTCCTCTCCTGCACCACCGACTACGGCGTGACCTTGAACTGCTTCGCCTATCTCTGGGTGGCGATCTACGCCGGCCAGTTCTTCGAGCCGCGCGCGGCGCGGATCCAGTGCGGGCTGATCGCGCTCGCCTCCGCCGTGGCGCTGGCGGCGAGCGGGGTCTCGGGGACCGTCACCCTCTGGGTGCTGGTCGCGGGCTCCGCCTTCCTCGCCGGCGAGATCCTCACCCGCCTCAACACCCGGCTGCGGGCCCAGCTGGTCACCGACCAGCTCACCGGCCTGCTGAACCGCGCGGGCTTCATCGACGCCGCCCGGTGGGTGCGGGGGCTCGCCGACCGCGGCGGCCTGGCGGTCAGCCTCGCCATGATCGACCTCGACGAGTTCAAGCAGGTCAACGACCTGCATGGCCACGCGGCGGGCGACAAGCTGCTGGCGGAGCTCGGTGAGGCCTGGCGGGCGGAGCTGCGCGAGTCCGAGGTGCTGGGCCGGTTCGGCGGCGACGAGTTCGCGCTGCTCCTCGCGGGCACCGACCGCGAGGACGCCGAGCAGGTGCTGCGCCGGCTGCGCTCGGCCTCGACCGTCGACTGGAGCGTCGGCGTCGTCGCCTGGCGCCGCGGCGAGTCGTTCGACCGCGCGATGGCCCGCGCCGACGAGGAGCTCTACCGGGCCAAGCGCCGTGCCCGCGAGCAGCGCGCGACGGCCACGGTCGTCGCCTGAGCTACCGTCCATATATATGGCTGACGAGCTCGAGATCGTCGACGACCAGGAGCAGTCGCGCTACGAGGCCCACCTCGACGGCGAGACGGCGGCGATCGCCGACTACGTGAAGCAGCCGGGGATCGTCTCCTTCACCCATACCGAAACCTTCCCCGGCCACAAAGGGCAGGGTCTGGCGGGACGGATGATCGACCGGGCGCTGCGCGATGCGCGCGAGGAGGGGCGCGAGGTGTTGCCGTTCTGCTCGTACGTCGCCCACTACGTCGACGGCCATCGCGAGTTCCTCGACCTGGTGCCGGCCGAGCGCCGCGCCGAGTTCGGCCTCCCCACCGGGTGAGTTCGGCCTCCCCACCGGGTGAGTTCGCAGAAATGGTCGGATAGCGAAGGGAACTGCGAACGCCGCCTGTGGTGAAGGACGCTAGGCGGCGGCGCGCCAGAGGGCGTCGCTGCCGATCGGCTCGCAGACCAGTTCGCCGTCGGCGACGGCGGCGATCAGTTCGTGCTCGGCGGCGGACCGGTCGGCGTCGACGAGATCGGAGCCGCGCATGATCGCGGCGACCTCGGCGGTGGTGAGGCCGATCGGGTAGGCGAGCACCGCTTCGGCGGCGCGCTCCGGGGCCGGCCGGCGCTCCAGCGAGGGCTCGAGGTTGGCGAGCGCCGTGTCGTAGGACTCGAAGGGCTGGAAGCCGCCGACCTCGAGCCGGCGTTCGTCCGGCGTCTCGAAGATCACCGAGGGGGCGGTGTAGCGGACCGGGCCGTCGGACTCGGAGTGACGGTTCTGGACGTGGGTCGGGCGGCCCTCGGCGGAGCGGGCGCGGGCCTTGTCCTCCTCGTAGATCGCGACGACCGCCGGGTCGTCGATGCGGGCGACGACCGCCGCCGCGTCGAGCCCCTCGACGTCCGCGAGGGCGCGGCGGAGCGCCTCGTCGTCGTCGAGCACGTCGGCGGTCGTGAACTGCATCAGCTGCAGGGCCCGCAGCGCCGCGTAGCCGAGCTCGGGGGACTCCTCGCGGGCGGCGACGACCACCCGGCAGGCGCGCGAGGTCGCCCACATCCGTGGCTTCATGCCGCGGCCGAAGGGCATCCCGAAGCGCTGCTCGAATTTCCGCCACCCGGATGCCATGCGGGCCGGGGTGTAGCCGAGCTTCTCGTAGCGCGCGGCGCTCTCGCTGAGGCCGATCAGGAGAAGGCGCCAGTCGAGCTGGTCGCCGAAGCGCCAGCGCAGCCGCGCGATCGCCGGGCGCGCCGAGTAGGCCCAGGGACAGCCGGGGTCGGTGAAGTGCCAGGCGACGATGCGATCCACTTACGGAAGGTTAGTGAAGTCGGTCGCTAAGCTTCCGCGACCCGAGCGATGGGGCTCGCTCCATAACCGCGGCACCGACCGCTGATGGCTTCTACCGACGTCGACGAGGACGTGTAGGAGGCTGGAATGCGACAGAGACGATTCGATCGCCGTGAGTTGGCCGCGGTCTACGTCGGCGGCGTGATCGGCGCGCTGGGCCGCGTCGGCCTCTCCGAGGCGCTGCCCCACGGGGTCGACGCCTGGCCCTGGGCGACCTTCATGGTGAACATGATCGGCGCCGCGCTGCTCGGCTGGTTCGTCACCCGGCTCGGCGAGCGGCTGCCGCCGTCGACCTACCGGCGCCCGTTCCTCGGGACGGGGATCTGCGGCGCCCTGACCACCTTCTCGACCCTGCAGCTGGAGCTCTTCAAGATGCTCGAAGCGGGCTACGTATCGCTCGCCGCGGCCTACGCGGCGGCGACGATCGTGGGCGGCTTCGCCTGCGTCCACCTCGGCACCGTGGCGACCCGGCGGGCGCGGGTGCTGCGATGAGGTCGGGACGGTGACGGCGCTCGCGTGGGTGGCGGTCGCGGCGCTCGGCGGCGCGATGGCGCTCGCCCGCTTCCTCGTCGACACCACGGTCGCGACGCGGTTCGGCGACGTGTGGCCGGGCGACTTCCCGATCGGCACCCTGGCCGTGAACCTGAGCGGCGCGGTGGCGCTCGGCGTGCTCGCCGGTGTGGCGCTGTCGGGCAGCGCCTACACGGTCGTCGCCGGCGGCGGGGTGGGGACCTACACCACGTTCTCGACCTGGATGCTGGAGTCGCACCGGGCCGGGGAGGACGGCGATGCGCGGGTGCTCTGGTTGAACATCGCGGTCTCGCTGGTGGCGGGCCTGGGCGCGGTGGCGCTCGGGCACTGGATCGGGGGGCTGCTGTGAGCGGCGCGCTGCAGCTCCGCCTCCACTTCGGCGAGCGCGATCGCGACGGCGACGGCCCGCTCGAGGACGCGGTGATGGACGCCTGCGCGCGGCGCGGGGTCGAGGCGGCGGCGCTGCTGCGCGGGGTCGAGGGGTTCGGGGCGAAGCAGCGGCTGCGCACGGACCGGTTGTTGTCCCTGTCGGAAGACACGCCGCTCGTCGCCGTGGCGGTGGCGAGTGCCGACGTGATCGATGCGCTCGCCGAGGAGGTGC
>DASZZB010000121.1:0-9772 GCA_035545115.1 Solirubrobacterales bacterium
TCGTCTTCGCCGCCACCGCCGACACCGATCTCAACGTGCGCGTCTTCCGCGACGCCGAGGCGCGCTCGATGCTCGTCAACGTCGTCGACGTGCCGCCGCTCTGCAACTTCATCCTGCCCGCGATCGTCCGAACCGGTCCGCTGGCGATCGCGATCTCGACCGCGGGTGCCTCCCCCGCCCTGGCGAAGCGGATGAAACGGGAGATCGCCGAGCTCTTCGGCGAGGACTACGCGCGCCTGGCGGTGATGCTGAACGACGTGCGCGGCTGGGCGAAGGGCACGTTGCCCACCTACGACGACCGCAAGGACTTCTTCGAGGGCATCGTCAACGGCGATCCCGATCCGATCGAGCTGCTGCGCGAAGACCGCGAGGCCGAGGTGCTGGCGATCATCGACGCCGCCAAAGAGCGCGCGTCAGTCGCCGTCGCAGGCTGAGCCGCGGATCGAGTCGAGCGTGGTGCGAAGGTCGTCGGCCTGGCGCTCGCTGAGGCGGGCGGCGAAGGCGAGCTCCAACTCGGCGGAGACGACCGGGACCATCTCTTCGAGCAGCTCGACGCCCGCCGGGAGCAGCGTCGCGTAGCTGACCCGGCGGTCCGTCTCGCAGAAGGTCCGCTCGATCAGCCCCGCCTTGACCAGGCGGTCGACCAGCTTGGTGAGGCCACCGCGGGTGATCACCAGCGCCTCGGCCAGGTCCCCCATCTTCATCCGCCCGCCGTCGGTCGCGGCGATCGCCGCCAGCATCTCGAACCAGGCGAGCGGGGGCAGCTCGGCGGCGGCGAGGGCGTCCTGCAGCCTGCCGCTGACCGCGGCGTGGGTCCGGGCCAGCGAGCGCCATGCCTCGTGGTGGGGCGAGCAGCCGCCGAGCGGGCCGCCCTGCCGGGGGGAGATGGGGTCGAGCGTGGACGAGTCGGACATATCCCGGATGATGACAGATAGTACTTGTCGGGACAATAGTTGCTATCTCAAGTATCTTTGCTACGATCGTTTCCGCGTCAACAGTTGATTTCGAAATGACCTACGGACAGAGAAAACGAAAGGCGAGAGCAATGAGCACCGATACCGTCAACCAGAAGGTCCCGGCGGGCACCTGGACCGTCGACCCGGTCCACTCCTCGATCTCCTTCGCGATCACCCACAACGACGTCGCCACCTTCCGCAGCGGCTTCGAGACCTACGAGGCGACGCTGACCGGCGGTGAGGAGCCGCGGCTGGCGGGCTCGGTCGACGTTCAGTCGATCGACATCGACGAGCCGCAGTTGAGGGGCCACCTGATGTCGCCCGAATTCTTCGACCTCGAGCGCTTCCCGAAGCTGACCTTCACCTCGACCCGCTTCGACGTCGCCGACGACGGCAGCGTCCGCCTCGCCGGCGAGCTCGACATCCACGGCGCCGCGCGCGAGGTCGAGGCGACCGGCCGCTTCGGCGAGCTCGGCGCCGACCTCGGCGGCCGACCTCGGGTCGCCCTCTCGGTCTCCACCGCGGTCGATCGGCGTGACTTCGGCATGGAGTTCAATGCCGACCTGCCGAGCGGCGGCCAGGTGCTCGAGTGGGAGGTCGCGATCGCCGTCGACCTCGAGCTCGTCGCCCAGGAGGACTAGCGATGCGGGTCCTGGGCATATCCGGAAGCCTGCGCCGGGACTCCTACAACACCGCCCTGCTGCGGGCAGCCGCCGAGCGGCTGCCCGACGGGGTGGAGTTCGTCGCCTTCGAGCGACTGGCCGAGATTCCGATCTACGACGCCGACCTCGAGGAGACGGGCGAGACCCCGAGGGCGGTGGCGGCGCTGCGTGAGGCGATGCGCGAGGCCGACGCGGTCCTCGTCTCGACCCCGGAGTACAACCACTCGATCCCGGGCGGGCTGAAGAACGCGCTCGACTGGGCCTCGCGGCCGGCGGGCGAGAGTGCCCTGACGGGCACCCCCGCGGCGGTGATCGGCGCCTCGACCGGGATGTTCGGCGCGGTCTGGGCGCAGGCCGAGACGCGCAAGGTGCTGGGCGCCCTGGGCGGCCGCGTGCTGGAGCGCGAATACCCTTTCCCCCGCGCCCAGGACGCCTACGAGGACGGCGAGCTGCGACTCGGTCCGGAGCAGTCCGAGGCGCTGGAGGAGCTGCTGCGCGAGCTGATCGCCTCGGCCGAGGAGGCCGAGGAAGCGCGAATGCAGGCCGCGGCCGCGTAGCGCCGAGCGCGACGCAGGTTTTGGGTCTCATGCACCCAAAAGATGCGGCGCATCTTTGGCCGGCTGCGCCTCGGCTGCGAGTCAGGAGTGGGGCAGCGCCCAGAAGGCGATCACCGAGAAGTGGAGCAGGGCGGCGGCGATCACGAAGGCGTGGAAGACCTCGTGGTAGCCGAAGATCGCCGGGTTCGGGTCGGGCCGCTGCGTGGCGTAGACGACCGCCCCCGCCGTGTAGAGCACGCCGCCGCCCGCCAGTAGCAGGGCGCCGCCGGGGCCGAGGGCGGTCCAGAGGTCGGGGAAGGCGACCACGGCGACCCAGCCGATCGCCAGGTAGACCAGCGCCGAGACCCATTTCGGGTGGCCGATCCAGATCATCTCGACGATCGCGCCGGCGATCGCGCCGGCCCAGACGACGACCAGGATCGCGGTGGCGAGGGCGCCGTGCATGACCAGCAGCGCGAACGGCGTGTAGGTGCCGGCGATGAGGAAGAAGATCATCGAGTGATCGAGCCGGCGCATCCAGCGGCGCACGTTGGGTCGCTTCCATTCGACCCGGTGGTAGAGGGCGCTGGTGCCGAGCAGGGCCGAGAGGCTGACCGCGTAGATCGCCGCCGCGAGGGTCGCCTTCGGGGTCTTGGCGAAGAAGATCAGGGCGGCGCCGAAGACGAGCGAGACGAAGAAAGCCCACTCGTGGGAGACACCGCGCAGGCGCGGTTTGACCGCGGCGATCGCCTCTTTGGCGGCGGCGGCGCGCTCGGTGGCCGCCTCGCGGGCGTCGCGGGCGGCCTCGTTGACGGCGCCGCGGGCCTCGCGGGCGCGCTCGTTCATCGCGTCGCGCGCGGCGCTCGCCCGCTCACCCATCGATTCGGCTCCCCTGCGGAGCTCGTCGACCATATGCGGAGGGTACCCCGCCCGGCGCCGATCAGCCGGCGGACGGCTTTTTGCCCGTTATGCGGAGTTGGCAAGATATGAGGAGACGAACAGGCGTCGCTCAGGTGGTCAAATCGCGCGGTTCCGTCCGACCGGAGGAGGAACCTCGTCAACCCCTAAAAGCCGCCCGCGAGAGGAGCAGTCCAGATGTCCAAGACCGCCACCACCAGTCCCAAGAACGGTCTGCGGGGCCTCTCCGTGGAGCGTCGCTTCTCGACGCCCGGCGTGCATCCTTTCGACCAGATCGAGTGGGAGATCCGCGATGCGGTGATCGGCGATCCGGCCGCCCCCGCCTTCGAG
Organism: Solirubrobacterales bacterium; assembly: GCA_035545115.1. Taxonomy (GTDB): domain Bacteria; phylum Actinomycetota; class Thermoleophilia; order Solirubrobacterales; family 70-9; genus VAYN01. The sequence continues at coordinate 3,403 of DASZZB010000121.1, forward strand.
CAGCGCGGGGTCGAGTTCCCGCGGAGCTGGTCCCAGAACGCCACCAACATCGTCACCCAGAAGTACTTCCGCGGCCGGCTCGGCAGCCCCGAGCGCGAGGGCTCGGTCAAACAGATGATCGGGCGCGTCGCCGGCACGATCGCCGGCTGGGGACGGGAGCGCGGCTACTTCGCCTCCGAGGACGACGCCGAGGCCTTCGAGATGGAGCTGACCGCGATCCTCCTCAACCAGAAGGCGGCCTTCAACTCGCCGGTCTGGTTCAACGTCGGCTTCGAGGAGAAGCCGCAGTGCTCGGCCTGCTTCATCCTGAGCGTCGAGGACACGATGGAGTCGATCCTCGACTGGAACACCAAAGAGGGGATGATCTTCCGCGGCGGCTCCGGCTCCGGCATCAACCTCTCCAACATCCGCGGTTCGGTCGAGCACCTCTCGAAGGGCGGCCTCGCCTCCGGCCCGGTCAGCTTCATGCGCGGCGCCGACGCCTGGGCGGGCACGATCAAGTCGGGCGGCAAGACCCGCCGCGCGGCGAAGATGGTCGTCCTCGACGTCGACCATCCCGATGTCGAGGACTTCATCTGGTGCAAGGCAAAAGAGGAGGAGAAGGCGGCGGCCCTCCGCGACGCCGGCTTCGACATGTCGATCGACGGCGAGGGCTTCACCTCGATCCAGTACCAGAACGCCAACAACTCGGTGCGGGTCACCGACGAGTTCATGGAGGCGGTCGCGGCGGGCGAGGACTGGAACCTGACCGCCCGCGTCGACGGCTCGACCACCAAGACCGTCGACGCGCGCGAGCTGATGAACCAGATCGCCGACGCCGCCTGGCGCTGCGCCGATCCCGGCATGCAGTACGACACGACGATCAACCGCTGGCACACCTGCCCCGAGTCGGGCCGCATCAACGCCTCCAACCCGTGCAGCGAGTACATGCACGTCGACAACTCGGCCTGCAACCTGGCCTCGCTCAACCTGATGAAATTCCGCCGCGCCGACGGCAGCTTCGACGTCGCCGACTTCGAGCACGCGGTCGACATCGTCTTCCTCGCCCAGGAGATCATCGTCGGCCCGTCGAGCTACCCGACCGAGGAGATCGGCGACAACGCGCGCGCCTTCCGCCAGCTCGGGCTCGGCTTCGCCAACCTTGGCGCGCTGCTGATGTCGGACGGCATGCCCTACGACTCCGACGAGGGCCGCAACGTCGCCGCCGCGATCACCGCGCTGATGACCGGCCGCGCCTACCGCCAGTCGGCGCTGATCGCCGCCGGGGCGACCGGGCCCTACGACGAGTACGAGCGCAACCGCGAGCCGCACAACGGCGTCATGCGGATGCACCGCGACGCCGCCTATGAAATTGACGACACCGGGATCAAGGGCGACCTGCTCGAGGCGGCGCAGCGGTCCTGGGACGAAGCGGTCGAGCTCGGCGAGGAGCACGGCTACCGCAACGCCCAGGCGACGGTGTTCGCGCCGACCGGGACGATCAGCTTCCTGATGGACTGCGACACGACCGGGATCGAGCCCGACTTCTCGCTGGTCAAGTTCAAGGAGCTGGTCGGCGGCGGCTCGATGACGATCGTCAACCGCTCGGTGCCGCTGGCGCTCGAGACGCTCGGCTACTCGCAGGCGGAGATCGAACAGATCGACGCCTACATCGCGGAGAAGAACACGATCGTCGGCGCGCCCGGCCTGAAGGAGGAGCACCTGCCGGTCTTCGACGTCGCGGTCGGCGAGCGGGCGATCTCCTACACCGGCCACATCGACATGATGGCGGCGACCCAGCCGTTCCTCTCGGGGGCGATCTCGAAGACCGTCAACCTGCCGGAGACCGCCAGCGTCGCCGACATCGCCGACGCCTACACGCGCGGCTGGCAGGGCGGGCTCAAGGCGCTCGCCATCTACCGCGACGGCTCGAAGACCGCGCAGGCGCTGCGCACCGACGCCCAGAAGGAAGAGGAGGCCGAGGCGGAGATCGAGACGCCGAGGCCGGAGCGGCGCAAGATGCCGCGCGAGCGCGAATCGATCACCCACAAGTTCTCGATCGGCGGCCACGAGGGCTACATCACCGCCGGCAAATACGAGGACGGCTCGGTGGGGGAGATCTTCCTCACCGACATCGGCAAGGAGGGCTCGACGCTGCGCGGCATGCTGAACGCCTTCGCGACGGCGATCTCGATCGGGCTGCAGTACGGGGTGCCGCTGGAGACCTTCGTACGGAAGTTCAGCTACATGCGCTTCGACCCGGAGGGGATCACGCAGAACCCCGAGATCCCGTTCGCCAAATCGATGCCCGACTACATCATGCGCTGGGTCGCGAGCCGCTTCATCGACGACATCGAAATCCTCGAAGACCTCGGCATCCAGACCGCGGACGTGCGGGCACAGCAGGAGGCCGATGCGGCGCAGTTGGCGCTCGGCGCCGACGCCGGCGGCTCGGCGGGTCCCGCCGCCGGCGGCAACGGCGGCACGAAGCCCGCCGCGGCGGCGTTCACCGAAACGCCCCCGGTGCGTCCGGCGAAGATGTCGGGCCTGGAGCTCGGCCCGGCCTGCGACCAATGCGGCGGCATGATGCAGCGGACGGGGTCCTGCTACACGTGCAGTAGCTGCGGCAACAACACGGGGTGTGGATGAGCTGAACCCTCGGTCGCGATGGATCTACCTGATCCGGGTAATAGGCTCGGATCATGAATTTCTTGAGGACGGCGGCGTTGACTGGATTGGTCATCGCCGCCGTCGTCGTTCTGGCGCTCGAGCCTGCCGCGGGGGCGGGGACGGAAGCGAACGTCGCGGACTGCTCCCAGGCGATCATCGGCAGTGGGCGCGCGACCTGGCGCTCGGAATCGGTGGTCGCCGGGCCGGTCGGGGTGAACGGCGCGGCGATACGGACGATGTCGCGGACCGGCAGCGGCGACCTGATCAACAAGATGCCGCTGCTGGTCGAGGGCGAGGACGCGGTGACGGTGAGCGTCCCGCGGGCGCTGCGCAAGCGGGTCTTCCTCTACTACGGACAGCTCGAAGGGCGCGACGGCAAGCCGACGCACTCGTTCGCCGAGGCGCGCGGCACCGGCGAAACGAAGTTCCGGCCCTGCACCGACAAGCCACGAACCGTCTGGGGCGGCGGCATCCGGGTCAGGGGCACGGGGCCGGTCCGCCTGCTCGTCCACCAGGACGGCGGCGCCGAACCGGCGATTCTCCATCTCGGCCGTCCGCGCGTCTACAAACCGAGGTCCTGAGCGCCGGCAACGGCGCTACCACCTAACGGCCGACGCCGCGGCTTGCCAGGTAGTCGGCGGCCTGGCGTCCGGTGATGGTCGCTCTCGGGCATGGCCCGAGCAGACCACCCAGGTCGATGATGGCTCAAGCGAGGACGACCTCGGCGTTGCGGCGCGGGGTCTCGGTGATCGCGCGGCGGAAGGGGCGTTCGGGGGCCGGGTCGGCGGGGCTGAGCTTGCGGCGGGCGACCAGCTCGCGCAGGACGATCGCCATCTCCTGCTGGGCGAAGGCCGCGCCGAGGCACCGGCGCACACCGCCGCCGAAGGGGATCCAGGTGTAGGTGCCGGGCGGCGTCTCGAGAAAGCGCTCGGGCCGGAAGCGCTCCGGTTCGGGGTAGATCGTCGGGTCGCGGTGGATGAGGTGGATGCTGGGCATCACGGTGACCCCGGCAGGGAGCTCGTAGCCACCGAGGGCGACCGTCTCGGTGAGACGCCGCAGGACCCCGACCAGCACCGGCCGCAGCCGCAGGGTCTCCTGGATCGTCGCGGTCAGGTAGGCGTCCTCCCCGGCCTCGATCTCCGCGCGCAGGCGCGTCAGCTTCTCGGGATGGCGGATCAATCGCTCCACCGCCCAGGAGAGGGCGGTCGCGGTCGTCTCGTGGCCGGCGACGAGCAGGGTGAGGAGCTCGTCGTGGATCTCCGCGTCGCTCATCGGCGAGCCGTCCTCGTGGCGCGCCGCGACCAGCAGCGAGAGGATGTCCTCGCGCTGCTCGAGATCGGCGGCGGCGCGGCGCTCGGTGATCTCCCCGACGATCAACCTGGCGACCTGGCTGACCCGGCGGCGGAAGGGCGGGTAACCGCGGATCCGGTCGGGCCCGACCGTCAACATCGGCACCAGGAACCGCGGATCGGTGAGCATGTTGAGGAACGCCCGCAGCGCCTTGCGCAGGTCGTCCAGCTGCTTGCCGCCGTGGACGCCGAAGACGGTCTCGATGATGATCTCGAGCGTCATCGCCTGCATCCGCGGCCGCAGTTGGTAGGGCACGCCGGTCGGCCAGCTCTCGATCTCGCGCGCGGCGATCTCCCGCATCGTCGCCTCGTAGCCGGCCATCCGCCTGCCGTGGAACGGGGGCAGGAGCAGCTTGCGCTGGCTCATGTGCGGGGCCTCGTCGAGGACCAGCACCGAGTTCTCACCGAGCAGCGGGCGCAGGATGTCGTTGCCTTCGCCGGCGTGGAAGACCTTCGGGTCGCCGGTGAAGACCTGCCGGACCAGATCCGGATCGGCGACCACCACCCAGGTTCCTTCGTAGGCGATCTCGAGCTTGAACATCGGCCCGAACCGACGCCGGCTCTGGGTCAGCATCCACTGGGCCTGCCGCGACCAGATCGCCGTCTGGATCGCTCTGGTCATCCGAGGGCCGGGCGGAAGCCCGATCTGCGCCTCCATAGCCCGACCCTATGCGCGCGAGTCGCGCGGCAGGTGTGACGTTCGTCGCACAGATCGGTGTCACTGAAATAGCCTCTCCCCGCATGGCCGAGCTGCCCCGACTGCCGGTGCCGATCGAGCAGCGCGTCCTCAAGTGGGCATGCGGCCTCTCGCCGCGGGCGAGCCGCGCGCTCTTCGGCAGGCCACCGACGATCGACGGCCAGACGCTCTCGACCGAGACCCACGCGCTGCTGGTCCTCGCTCGCCTGGCCGGCAGCAACGGCTTCTTCTCCGGCCGCGAGGTCGCCGAGGCGCGCGCGCAGGCGCGCTACGAGGCGCGGGTGACGGGTCGCCGACCGCCGATCGCGATGGCCGAGGTCCGGCCGCTCGACCTTCCCGGCCCCGGCGGACCGCTGGCCGCGCGCCTCTACGTCCCGCCGCCGGCCGCGCCCGAGGAGCCGGCGCCGCTCCTCGTCTACTACCACGGCGGCGGCTGGGTGATCGGGGACCTCGACGTCTACGACGGCGTCTGCCGGCTGCTCGCCGCCGCCGCGGGCTGCCTGGTCCTCTCGGTCGACTACCGGCTCGCTCCCGAGCATCCCTTCCCGCAGCCGCTCGAAGACGCCTGGGCGACCTTCGAGTGGGCGGCGACGAACGCCGCGGCGCTGGGAGCCGACGCGACGCGGATCGGCGTCGGCGGCGATTCGGCCGGCGGCAACATGGCCGCCGTGGTCAGCCACATGGCGCGTGACGCGGGCGGTGCCCGCCCCGCGATGCAACTGCTCTTCTACCCGGTCACCGACTCGTTCGAGGACACTCGCTCGCGCAAGCTCTTCGCCGACGGCTTCATCCTCACCAAGGCCGACATGGAGAAGTTCGAAGCCGCCTACCTGCCGCCCGGGGCCGATGCGAGCGACCAGCGGATCTCGGTGCTCCAGTGCCCGGACCTACGCGGGCTGCCGCCCGCCTACGTGGCGACCGCCGGCTTCGATCCGCTGCGCGACGAGGGCGAGGCCTACGCCCTGCGGATGCGCGACTGCGGTGTCCACGTCGCCTTGCGCCGCCACCCGGGGCTGATCCATACCTTCGTCAACCAGACCGCGGTGAACCGGACGGCGCTCGGCGCGGTGCTCGAGGCCTGCGGCGCCCTCCGCCTCGGCCTCGCCCCCGGGCCTTAGGTCCGGGCGGAGAGCGCCTCGCCGCGCAGCGCCAGCTGCAGCTCGAAGCGCGCGTCGGGGTCGTCGAGACGGTCGCCGAGCAGCTCCCGCAGGCGGGCGATCCGGTAGCGCGCGGTCTGCGGATGGACGTGCATCTCGGCCGCCATCGCGACCGCGTTGCCGTCGTGGCGGACATAGGCGAGCGCGGTCTCCCGCATCCGGCCCCGGGCCTTCGGCGTGAGATCGGCGAGCGGCGCCAGCCGGCGGGCGGCGATCCGCCCGGCCAACCCGCGCGATTCGAAGAGCAGCAGGGCGGCGAGGTTGTCGTCGACCCGGAGCGGCCCCTGGGCGCCCCCGAGCGCCGCCGCCGAGTCGGCGCGCAGCAACGCCAGGGCGAGCGCCCAGGACTCGGCCGCCGAGGTCGGCGGCACGGTGGGGCCGAGCGCCAGGCGCGTCTCGCCCGCGGCCCGCGCGAGCGCCTCGGCCCGGCCGGGCCCCTCGGGATCGGGAAGCAGCACGCAGCCCTCGCCCTCGACCACGGTCGCCAGCGCCTCGGGCGGCAGCCGCCGCACCACCCG
>DASZZB010000122.1:0-3628 GCA_035545115.1 Solirubrobacterales bacterium
CGCATCCTCGTCGCGATCGACGGCACCGCCGCGGGCCGCGACGCGCTCGAGCTGGCGGTCGCCGGCGGTGAGGACTACGAGCTGCTCGCCGCGTTGCCGGCCGCGGCGGTCGAGCCGGCCCGCCGGGCGCTCGCCGCGACGGAGACGCCGCTCACGCCGATCGGGACGGTCGAGGCCGCCGCCGATCGCGCCCCGGGCGCCGAGATCAGGCGGCCCGAGGGGGCAACGATGACTGCGACGGGTTTCGATCAGCTGCGTCGCCCCGGTACATGAGCAGCTCGCGCATGCCGCGGCGCCGCAGTATCGCCAGGGCGACCCGCGAGGGGTCCGGCCTGTAGCTGCCGGCTTCGACCTGGGACTTGAGCTCCGCCGCCCTCATCTCCGTTCACTATCGACCCCCGGGGTCCGATCCTTAGCACCGCGTGGTCGCATATGCGTCCAAGGCTCGCCCGAGCGTGCGTCCGCGGCCCGAGCGGTCGCCCGCACCTCACCGTGGGGAGCGCGGACTACCCTTATCCATGTGGCGAACGGGGCTGCCCGCATACTCCTTGTCGACGACGAGCAGTCGATCCAGACCTTGCTCAGCTATCCGCTGCGCAAGGAGGGGTACCACGTCACCTCCGCCCTGGACGGGTCGGAAGCCCTGCAGCGGTTCGACGAAGGCCGCTTCGACCTCGTCGTCCTCGACCTGATGCTGCCGCGCCGCGACGGCGTCGAAGTCTGCCGCGAGCTGCGCTCCCGCAGCCAGGTCCCGATCATCATGCTGACCGCGAAAGGGTCGGAGTCCGACAAGGTCGCCGGGCTTGAGGTCGGCGCCGACGACTACATCACCAAGCCCTTCTCGATGCGCGAGTTCCGCAGCCGCGTCAAAGCGGCGCTGCGCCGCTCTCGCATGGCCGGCGGCGTCGCCGAGCGCGACGATTCCGGTCCGATCATCCACGAGGACCTGACGATCGACTTCGACCGTCGCCTCGTCACCCTCGCCGGCGAGGAGATCCGCGTCACCTACGTCGAGTTCGAGATCCTCGGCGCGCTCGCCCGCTCGCCCGGCCGCGTGCTCACCCGCGAGACGCTGCTCGAGCACGTCTGGGGGGACTCCGAGTACCGCGACCCGCGCACCGTCGACGTCCACATCCGGCACCTGCGCGAGAAGCTCGAGCGCGACCCGAAGGAGCCCGAGTTCCTCTTCACCGTGCGCGGCGTCGGCTACCGCTTCGTCGAGTAGATGAGGCGGCGGCTGCGACGGATCCGCTTCGGCGGGCGCATCGCCTTCATCACGCTCGCGATCTCGCTCGGCACCGCCGCCGTCGTCTACATATATGTGGTGGCGATGGGGGGCGCCGGCTCCGGCCGGGGCGAGGTCAAAACGCAGATCGTCGTCGGCGGCCTGATCGCCGCCGCGCTGGCCGCGGCGATCGGCGTCTACTACGCCAACCTCGCCGCCTCCAACGTACGGCGCCTGCAGGAGGCCGCCCGCAAGGTCGCCGACGGCAACTTCGAGACGACGATCCCGGTCGCCTCGGTCGGCCAGCTGGCGCCCCTCGCCCGCACCTTCAACGAGATGCAGCGTCGCCTCGCCGAGCTCGACATCGCCCGCAAACAGTTCATCGCCAACGCCTCGCACGAGCTGCGCACGCCGATCTTCAGCCTCGGCGGCTTCGTCGAGCTGCTCGAGGACGAGGACCCGAGCCCGGCCGAGCGCGAGGAGTTCGTGCGCACGATGCGCCGGCAGATCGAGCGGCTGACCAAGCTCGCCACCGACCTGCTCGACCTCTCCCAGCTCGACGCCGGGGCGATGGTGATGAAGGCGGGCAACGTCGACCTCGGCGAGCTCGCCCGCGAGGCGGCCCGCGAGTTCGGCCCCCGCGCCGCCGCGCACGGCTCGCGACTGCGGTTGCGCACCGCCGAACGGCCGGTGATCGCGCTCGCCGACCGGGAACGGGTGCGGCAGATCGTTCGTATCCTGCTCGACAACGCCCTCACCCACACCCCCGAGGGCACCGAGATCTCCGTGACCGCCAACTTCTCCAGCCGCCGCGCCGAGCTGATCGTCTCCGACCAAGGTCAGGGCATCCCCCAGCGGGTACAGGGACGCATCTTCGAGCGCTTCTACACCGGCGACTCCTCGGGCGGCTCCGGCCTCGGCCTGGCGATCGCCACCGAGCTGGCGCAGCGGATGGACGGGCGGATCACGATCAGCTCGAGCCGCCGCTTCACCGCCTTCACCCTGGAGCTGCCGCCGGCCCGCCTCGCCCCGATGCCGGCGCCGCGCCCGCCGGCCAGGGCCCTGCAGTGAGCCGCGCCGCGACCGCGGCGCTCCTCGCCTTGGCGGCGACCGCGGCCCTCGCTCTGCTCGCGGGCTGCGGCAGCGGCAGCTCGACCGTGATCTTCAAGGACAAGGGCGGGTCGGAATCCGGTTCGGCCACCGCCGAAGCCGAACCCGGACCGATCCTGCGGGTCCCGCCGGAAGTCGCGATCGAGTCCTCCGCGCCGGGCTTCGACGCCACCCGCGTCTACCGCGAGGCGGCGCCCGGCGTGGTGACGATCCGCTCCGTCTTCGGCGCCGCCGGGGGCGCCGAGGGGTCGGGCTTCGTACTCGACGACGATGGCGAAATCGCCACCAACGCCCACGTCGTCACCGAAGAATCGAACGGGTCCCGGCAGCCCGCGAGCGAAGTCTTCGTCGAATTCTCGAACCGCGACGTGCTCGAAGCGAAGATCGTCGGCTTCGACCCGTTCGCCGACGTCGCCCTGCTCGAAGTCGAACCGGAAGGCTTCCCCCTCCACCCGTTGCAGCTCGGCGACGACCGCTCGCTGGTGGTCGGCGAGCCGGTGGCGGCGATCGGCAGCCCCTTCGGCGAGCAGCGCTCGCTCTCGGTCGGCGTCGTCTCGGCCACCGACCGGTCGGTCAAATCGCTGACTCAGTTCGAAATCGAGGGGGCGATCCAGACCGACGCCTCGATCAACCCGGGCAACTCGGGCGGCCCGCTGCTCGAAGCCGCGGGCAAGGTGGTCGGGATCAATCAGCAGATCGAGACCGAATCGGGCGCCAACGACGGGGTCGGCTTCGCGGTGCCGATCTCGGCGGTCGAGCACTCGATCGAACAGCTGCGTGAAAACGGCACCGCCGAATACGCCTACATCGGCGTCTCGACCCAGCCGCTCTACCCGGAGCTGGCGGACAAGCTCGGCCTCGACACCGAGTTCGGCGCGCTGATCGCCGAAGTCGTGCCGGGCGGCCCGGCCGCGGCGGCGGGCCTGCGCGGCGGCGACCAGACGATCCGCTTCCAGGCGATCGAATACAAGACCGGCGGCGACGTGATCGTCGAAGCCGACGGGCACCCGGTGACCCAGCCCGACTCGCTGATCGAGCTGATCGACGAAAAGGAGCCGGGCGAAAAGCTCGACCTGACGATCCTCCGCGACGGCGAGCGCAAGCAGGTCGAGGTGACGCTCGGCAAGCGCCCGGATCAGGTCGAACCGGAATAGGGGAGCCCCGAGTTGGGGCATGCGAGGGGAGGAGTGGGGAGAGGCCCGGCGGAATTGAGGGGGCACGCCCTTCGGGCTTGCCCGAATATGGCCCGCCCTACGGGCGGGGGATCGGATTGCATTTCCGCCGCTTCGCGAC
>DASZZB010000123.1:0-3720 GCA_035545115.1 Solirubrobacterales bacterium
CCCGGGCCGTGGCGGGGACGGCCGCGTCCCTTTCCCCCCGGGCGACAGCCGGCAAAGGCCCCATCCCTTCCCCGGGCGCCAGCCGGCAGCGCCCGCGATTACCCCGCATCTCGCCCGCCCCGAGCCCGAGCCCGAGGTTACTTACCACCTATCTAAGCGGCGAAGGCCGGTGAGGCGGCGGCACGGCCGCGAAGGAGATCGGTGGAGATCTCCCACGGGGCCTGCTCGTACCCGGGCAGTGTCGTGATCAGGCGCCAGAGCAGGTCCCCACAGAATTGTCGTGCCGCCGACTCGGCCCAGCGCGGATGCTCGCAGGACTGGCACTCGAGACAGGCGAGCGCCTTCAGGCATTCGGGGGCGGTGAGCACGCGGCCGAAGTCGGTGAACTCGTACAGCTCGGGGTCGGGGAGCGGCATCGGCCCGGGCGATCGCTCGGCGCCCACGCCTGCCTTGGCGTGGGCGACCGAAGCGATGCACTCCGTCAGGAGTGACGCGCCGGCGGCGCCGGCGTTCGCCGCGCTGAGCGGTTCGGGCGGACGACCGAGCAGCTCCCCCACGTCCGGCGGCTCCCAGGCGGGATAGCGCAGGGGGTCGATCTCGGCGGGCCCGTGCAGGGCGACGCTGAGGATCGCGTCGATGTGCCCGGGCTCGACGACAAAGGAGCTCATGGCCCCGATCTTCCTGGTGTGCTGGTCGTTGACTCTCACCACACGGTTCCCTGAGATCGGGACCGGTGGCGTCATTCCCATCGGTCCGGATCACCGTGGTCGGCCGAAGCCGCTTCTGGTTCCCGACACTAGTCCTGGCCCTGAAGTCATGTCAAGGAATATTCGAGGAAACCCATAGAAATAAGTACAAGAGGCGGTCCCGGCGACCAAAAAACATCGTGTCACGATATTTTCTCCTGGATGGCCCATGACCACTCGACCGACCTCCGTCACCTCGGCGACTTCGACGTCAGCCCCCGCCTCCTGGCGATCACCGCCTTCGCCGTGCCGATCGGGGCGCTCAGCGCGGGCGTCGCCTGGTGCCTGCTGCGGCTGATCGGGCTGATCACGAACCTCGTCTTCTACCAACGCTTCGGCACCGCGCTGGTCGCCCCCGGCGAAATCCACCACACGCCCCTCCTGATCCTGCTGGCACCGATCTGCGGCGGCCTCGTGATCGGCCTCGTGGCCCGCTTCGGCTCGGAGAAGATCCGCGGCCACGGCATCCCCGAGGCGATCGAGTCGATCCTCACCGGCGGCAGCAAGGTGGAGCCGCGGGTGGCGCTGCTGAAGCCGCTCGCCTCGGCGATCGCGATCGGCACCGGCGGCCCGTTCGGCGCCGAGGGCCCGATCATCATGACCGGCGGCGCCTTCGGCTCGATCTTCGCCCAGCTACTCCACCTGAGCGCCGACGAGCGCAAGACCCTCCTGGTCAGCGGCGCCGCGGCGGGGATGGCGGCGACCTTCGACGCGCCGCTCGCCTCCCTCCTCCTCGCGGTCGAGCTGCTGCTCTTCGAGTGGCGGCCGCGCAGCTTCATCCCGGTCGCCGCCGCTGTCGCGGTCGCCACCGTCGTCCGCGTCCCGCTGCTGGGCAGCGGGCCGATCTTCCCGGTGCCCACGAGCGGGCTCCACCTCGACGCCGCCTCCTACGCGCTCTGCATCGTCTCGGGGGTGCTCGCCGGCCTCCTCGCGCTGATCGCCACCTCGCTCGTCTACCTCTCCGAGGACACCTTCACCCGCCTGCCGATCCACTGGATGTGGTGGCCGGCGATCGGCGGGCTGATCATCGGGCTCGGCGGCCTCGTCGTGCCGCAGGCGCTCGGGGTCGGCTACGACGTGATCGAAGCCGAGCTGAACGGCACGATCGCGCTCCACCTGATCATCGGGATCCTGATCGTGAAGACGCTGATCTGGTCGCTCTCGCTCGGCTCCGGCACCTCGGGCGGCGTGCTCGCGCCGATGCTGATGATCGGCGGCGCGCTGGGCGGGCTGGAGGCGCAGATCTTCCCCGCGGTCGGGGCGGGCTTCTGGCCGTTGGTCGGCCTGGCCGGGGTGCTCGGCGGCGTGATGCGCTCGCCGCTCACCGGGGTGGTCTTCGCGCTCGAGCTGACCCACCGCTACGAAGCGCTGCTGCCGCTGCTGATCGGCGCCACCACCGCCTACGCGATCTCGGTCCTGATCCTGCGCCGCTCGGTCCTCACCGAGAAGGTCGCCCGCCGCGGCATCCACCTGACCCGCGAATACAACGTCGACCCGCTCGAGGTGCTGTTCGTCGGCGACGTGATGAGCGACATCGAGACGGCGGCCACCAACGGGGCGCGGGCGGCGCTCAACGAGGCCGAGGCGCGGCTCAACGCCGAGCCTGGGGATCTCGACGATGCGCCGATCGTCTTCGCCGACGACACCCTCCGCCACGTCGCCTACGTGATGGCCGAGTCGGGACGGACCGAGCTGGCGGTCGCCGAGCGCGCCCGTCCCGAGGTGCCGGTCGGGACCGTGCGCCTCGAGCAGCTGCTCGCCGGGCGCCTCCGCGATCTCGACGAGGACCGCCACCGCAGCCGGGTGCTGCGGCCGCTCGAGCTGCTCGGGGTCGGGCGGGCATGAGCCGCGAGCGGCGGGTCAAGCCGAGCGAGTACGAGGAGCTGCTCGGCTTCCGCACGGCGCTGCGCCGCTTCCTGCACTGGAGCGAGGACCAGGCGCGCGCGGTCGGCCTCCCCCCTGCCCAGCACCAGCTGCTGCTGGCGATCAAGGGGCACCGCGGCGACGCGGCGCCGACGGTCGGCGAGCTCTCCGACTACCTCGTCTCCAAGCACCACAGCGTGGTCGAGCTGATCGACCGGGCGGTGGACGCCGGCCTGGTCGAGCGACGGCGCGACGAGGGCGACCACCGGATCGTCCACCTGCTGCTGACCTCGCTCGGCGAGGAGAAGATCGAGGAGCTCTCGCGGCTCCACCTCGAAGAGCTGCGCAACCTGCCGCGCTGGCCCGACGCCGGCTGAGGGTGTCAGTCGCTTAACATCGGCTGATCGGAACGAACGTCGCACGGATATACGACGACCCCACGCCGCGGGACGGCCGGCGGATCCTGGTCGACCGCCTCTGGCCGCGCGGCGTCTCGAAGGAGGCGGCCGAGCTCGACGAATGGTGCAAGGCGATCGCGCCCTCCGACGAGCTGCGGCGCTGGTATGGCCACGACCCGGATCGCTTCGCCGAATTCTCGTCCCGCTATCGGGAGGAGCTGGACGAGGAGGAGCGCGCCGCGGCGCTGACGCGGATCGCCGACGAGGCCCGGGCCGGCCCCGTCACCCTCCTGACCGCGACCAAGGAGCTGTCGCTCAGCCACGCCCAGGTGATCGCGAACGTGATCGACCGGCGCGACTGACGCGCCCGCCCGCGGCACTCGCGACCGCGATCGCGAGGAAGGCGAGGATCGCCGCCTCGTCCAGCACGCCGCCCCAGCGCCACGCGGTGACGTCTTCGCCGAGGTCGCCGGCCACCCGCAGGACGAGGCCGACGTGCAGGAGCGCGAGCGGCGCGTACATCGCCCGGCGAAAGGGCAACGCCGCCCCCAGCACCGCCGGGACGATCACCGGCGCATGGGCGAAGACCATCGAGAAGACGAAGCCGAGGAAGACGGTGTGCAGCATCGCGTCATAGGCGAGCCCGCCGCCGAGCAGGCTGCCGTAATGGAGCCAGAGCAGGCCCGCGACCGCCAGCCACCCGTAGCCGGCGA
>DASZZB010000124.1:0-12508 GCA_035545115.1 Solirubrobacterales bacterium
CGTCCCGGCCACGGCCACAGCCTGCCAGGGCCGTGGCCGGGACGGCCGCGTCCCTTCCCCGCCCGGAACCCATGGAACCGATCATCTGGCCACAGCTCCCGAGCCGCCCGGGGAGGCATCCGGACCTCCTCCCAGAATCAGTCTCTTATGCAGGTTGTGATGGGGATCGACCCGGGCGCGGCGAATCTCGGCTTCGGCATCGTCCGGGTCGAGGGCAACCGCATGGTCGCGCTCGACGGCGGCGTCGTCGAGACCGGCCCGGAGCTGCCGATGGAGCGGCGCCTGGAGCGGATCCACGCCGCGCTCGACGAGCTGATCGCCTGGCACGAGCCGGGCGCGCTGGCGATCGAGCAGGTCTACTTCGGCCGCAACGTGGTGTCGGCGATGGCGGTCGGCCAGGCGAGCGGCGTCGCGATGCTGGCCGCCGCCCAGCGCGGCATCGCCTGCTTCGCCTACACGCCGCAGGCGATCAAGATGGCCGTCTGCGGCTCCGGCGCGGCGGGCAAGGAGCAGGTGCAGCGGATGGTCGGCACGCTGCTCGGTCTGCCCGAGCCGCCGACCCCCGACCATGCCGCCGACGCGCTCGCGGTGGCGATCTGCCACGGCGGCGGCGAAGGGCGGCGCCAGGCGCTGGGGCCCTCCACGCGCCCCACCCCGGCCGGCGCGCCACGCTTCACCGCGCGGGTGGCCGGATGATCGCCGCCGTCCGCGGCGAGGTGATGGTCCGCCGTCCCGACCACGTCGTGATCGACGCCAACGGGGTCGGCTATCGGCTGGCGGTCTCCGCCGAGACCCTGAAGGCGGTGCCGGCGGCGGGGTCGGAGACCTTTCTGCACGCCGAGTTGATCGCCCGCGAGGACTCGCTGGCGCTCTACGGCTTCGCCTCCGAAGACGAGCGCGACCTCTTCCGGATGCTGATCTCGGTCAGCGGGGTCGGCCCGAAAGTGGCGATCGCGGCGCTCTCCGGCGGTAGCTCGCGGGAGCTCCTGAGGGCGATCGCCGCGGGCGACACCAAACGCTTCCAGGCGGTGCCGGGGATCGGCAAGCGGACGGCGGAGCGGATCATCGTCGAGCTGCGCGAGAAGGTCGCCGGCGCGCTCGAGGTCGAGTCGGCGATCGTCGCCGCCGAGGAGGGCGACGCGCGGGCGCTGGCCCGCGACGGCCTCGTCAACCTCGGCTACCAGCCGCTCGAGGCCGAGCAGCTGCTCGAGGGGCTCGAGGGCGAAGACGCCGAGGCGCTGCTCGCCGGGGCGCTGCGCAAGGCCGGTGCGGCGCGATGAGCGAGGCGGGCGGGCTCGGCGCCAAGCGCATCCGCACGCCGGGGCTCGACGCCGATCCGGTGCCGGTCGACGCCGAGGTGAAAGTCCACGACACCCGGGCCGACACCGAGGACCTCGACCGCTCGCTGCGCCCGCCGACCCTGGCCGACTTCGTCAACCAGGCCCAGGTGACCGAGCAGCTGGGGATCTTCATCGAGGCGGCGCGCCGGCGCGGCGAGCCGCTCGACCATGTCCTCCTCGCCGGCCCGCCCGGGTTGGGCAAGACCTCGCTCGCCAACATCGTCGCCGCCGAGCTCGGCGTGCCGCTGGTCCAGACCGCGGGCCCGGCGCTCGAGCGCAAGGCCGACGTCGCCTCCTTCCTCACCGCCCTGGAGCCCGGCAGCGTCTTCTTCATCGACGAGATCCACCGCCTCGGCCGCGCCGTCGAGGAGACGCTCTACCCGGCGATGGAGGACGGCGAGCTGCCGGTCGTGCTCGGCCAGGGCGCCGGCGCCCGCACCGTGACCCTGCCGCTGCCGCCCTTCACGCTGATCGGCGCCACCACCCGGGCGGGCCTCCTGACCACGCCGCTGCGCGACCGCTTCGGGGTCAGCCACCGGCTCGAGCACTACAGCCCTGGGCACCTGGCGCTGATCGTCGAGCGCTCGGCGGGGATCCTCGAGGTCGAGATCGACGCCGCGGGCGCCCACACGATCGCCACCCGCTCGCGCGGCACCCCACGGGTCGCCAACCGGCTCCTGAAGCGGGTCCGCGACTACGCCGAGGTGAAGGGGACCGGGGCGATCGGCGCCGCGGTGGCCGCCGACGCCCTGGCGATGCTCGAGGTCGACGAGGTGGGCCTCGACCGCGCCGACCGCGCTCTGCTCGGCGTCGTCGCCACCAAATTCGGCGGCGGCCCGGTCGGCCTCTCCACCCTGGCGATCGCGATCGGCGAGGAGTCGGACACGATCGAGGACGTCCTCGAGCCCTATCTGCTGCAGCAGGGGCTGTTGAAGCGGACGCCGCGCGGGCGGGTCCTCACCCAGCGTGCCTACGACCACCTCGGCCTCTCGGCACCGGAGGGCGCGGCCAGCCTCTTCTGATGGTCCGGGCGGGCGTCGCGGGCGGTCGCCGGCGCTCAACTCGCCCTGAAGGTCGATCATCTAGCCTGTCCCGACCATGCCGTTTTTCATCTGCCCCAACTGCGGACATCGCGAGGTCAGCGGCTCCCGGACGGAAGGATTCAGCCGCCGCCCGAAGGGTTGCTCGAAATGTGGCTTCGGGTTCGTATTCGAACTACTCGACGATTATTATCCGGCGCCGAACGCGGCGTTCTTCGTCTGCGATCAGCAGGAACGGGTCATCGATGCGGGCAAGGGGAGCTACGAGTTGACGGGTTTGACCGACGAGGACGTGATCGGGCGTCCGGTGCGCGAGGTCCTCGGCCTCGACTGGATCGACCCCGGCGACGGCGGACCCGAGGCCGACACCGACGGCAACGGGAAGACCGATCCGATCGAGACCTCGCTCGAGTGGGGCGTGCGCTCGCTCGGCAAGCGCGTGTCGGTCAACGCCGAGGGCGACCTCCCGGCCAAAGCGGTGGCCGACGTCTTCCCCGCCTATGACGACGACGGCGGGCTTCTGCTTGTCCTGACCCCGGAGGGGTAGGGGGCGATGGGCTCCAGGCGGCAGCACGTCCTCGTCCTGCTGTTCGTCGTCGCCTTGGTGGCGCTCTCCGGGGTGATCATCGCGACCAAGGAAACGAAGCTCGGCCTCGATCTGCAGGGCGGGCTGCAGCTGGTCTACGAAGGCCAGCCGACCGGCACGTCGACCGAAGTCTCCGGTGAAGACATCGAAGACTCGATCAACATCATCGAAAAGCGGATCAACAGCCTCGGCGTGTCGGAGTCCGAAGTCGCCCGCCTCGGCAACAAGAACATCACCGTCGGCCTGCCCGGCGTCACCGACGCCAACCGCGCCGCCGAACAGGTGGGGACCACCGCGCAGCTCTACTTCTTCGACTGGGAGCCGAACCTGATCGGCCCGGAGCGGGCGATCGGCGGTCATCCCGGCCAGAGCCCGCCCGAAGAAGCGATCAAAGAACTCGAAGAGGAATGGAAGAAGGCGGGGCGCAACCCGAAGAGCTACGAGGGCAAACAGCTGATCGCCTCCGGCGCCTTCCCCAACGCCTACCAGGCCGCCCTGCTGGCCGCCGAACAGAAACCGGTCGAACCGTGCGAAGGGTGCTCGAGCGGCAAGACCCAGTACTACCTGTTCGAAAAGGACGCCCCCCACAAGCTGCTCGCCGGGCCGGAGACGGTCAAGAAGGATCTCTACGAAAGCCCGACCGGCGAAACGCTGCCCAAGGACGGGATCGTGGTCGAAGTGCCGCCCGGCACGATCCTCGTCTCCGAACTGCCCAGCGACGAAAGCGGCAAGGTCGACGAAACGGCCCAGCCCGGCTGGTTCGTGCTGAAGGACAACCCGGCCCTCTCGGGCGGCGAAATCACCGAACCGAGGCAGGAATACCAGCAGGGCACGAACGAACCGAACGTCGCCTTCAAATTCACCGACCAGGGGCAGGAAAACTTCCAGAACGTCACCCGGCGGATCGCCCAGCGCGGCCAGGCGCAGGCGATCGGTCCGGTCGGGGCCGAAGAAGCGGCGGCGCTCTCCGGCCACTTCGCGGTCATCCTCGACAACGAAGTCCAGAGCCGGCCGATCATCAACTTCTCCGAAAACCCGGACGGGATCGACGGCCGCCAAGGCGCCGAGATCTCCGGCGGATTCTCCGGCGAACACGGTCTCGAACAGGCGCAGGAACTGGCGACGACGCTGCAGATCGGCGCGCTGCCGATCGACCTCCACCTGATCTCCGAGACGCAGGTCTCGGCGACGCTCGGCTCGCAGGCGCTCCACGACGGGATCAAGGCCGGGATCATCGGCCTCGCCCTCGTCGTCATCTTCCTGCTCGTCTACTACCGCTTCCTGGGACTGATCGCGGTGATCGGGCTGGCCGCCTACGGGGTGATCTTCTTCGCCCTGATCAAACTGATCCCGATCACGCTGACGCTGCCGGGGATCGCCGGCGTGGTCCTGACGATCGGCGTCGCCGCCGACGCGAACATCGTCATCTTCGAGCGAATAAAGGAGGAGGTCCGGGCCGGGCGCTCGATGTCGGGCGCGATCGCGGCAGGCTACAAACGCGGGATCTCGACGATCGTCGACGCGAACGTCGTCACCCTCCTCACCGCGTTCATCCTCTTCGTGCTGGCGACCGCCGGGGTCAAGGGCTTCGCCTTCATGCTCGGCGTCGGCACGATCACCTCGCTGCTGACCGCGGTCGTCTTCACCCGGGCGCTGCTCGGCACGATGAGCAACTCGAGGCTGCTGCGCTCGCCGAACGCGCTCGGCGCCGGTGGCGAGGGGCGGCACTGGCACTTCGACTTCATGGGCGCCAGCCGCTGGTTCTTCACCTTCTCCGGGGTCATCCTGCTGATCGGGGCGGTGGCGCTCTCGACCAAGGAGCTGAACTTCGGCATCGACTTCAAGTCGGGCACCCGGATCACCGCGGCGCTGGAAAAGCCGACCGACGAGAGCGAAGTCCACGAAACGCTGGAGGAAGCGGGCATCAACAACGCCGAGGTGCAGCAGGTGACGGTGCCGCACTTCGGCAGCAACGTCTTCCAGAT
This sequence comes from Solirubrobacterales bacterium, assembly GCA_035545115.1. Classification (GTDB taxonomy): domain Bacteria; phylum Actinomycetota; class Thermoleophilia; order Solirubrobacterales; family 70-9; genus VAYN01. Next base: position 4,952 of record DASZZB010000124.1, read on the forward strand.
CGAGTCGGCGCAGCTGCAGCCGGGCGAGGTGCACGACACCGAAGGGGCGTTGCAGAAGGCGTACGGGGTCGAAAAGGAAGGCTTCGAAAGCACCAGCGTCGGGCCGACCTTCGGCAACCAGGTCGCCGAATCCGCGATCAAGGCGCTGATCTTCTCGCTGCTGGTGATCCTCATCTACGTGGCGCTTCGGTTCGAGCCGAAATTCGCCGTGCCGGTGATGATCGCCCTCGCCCACGACATCCTGATCACCGGTGGCGTCTACGCGCTGACCGGCAAAGAAGTGTCGAGCGGGACCGTGGCCGCCTTCCTCACCATCTTGGGCTACTCGCTCTACGACACGATCATCGTGTTCGACCGAATACGCGAGAACATGCCGCGGATGCCGCGGGCGGCGTTCTCGCAGATCGTCAACCGCTCGATGAGCGAGGTGCTGACCCGCTCGCTGGCGACCAGCTTCACGACGCTGCTCGCGGTGCTCTCGCTGTTGATCTTCGGCAGCGCGACGCTGCAGGACTTCGCCTTCGCGATGCTGATCGGGATCGCCTCCGGTACCTACTCGTCGATCTTCATCGCCTCGCCGGTGCTGACCGCGTGGAAGGAACGCGAGCCGCAGTTCGTCCGCCGGCGCCAGCGGATCGCCGAGGCCGAGGGCACGGTGCCCGCCTTCGCCGACGACGTCCAGGTGGCGAAGCTGGCCGACGACGAGGAGACCGAAGCGCAGATCGCGGCCAAGGGGGCGGGGGCGAGCGGCGCCGAGGCGGAGCCCGAGGCGGGCGCGGTGGCGACCGCCGAGCGGCCCGGCGGCGGCGGGTCGGACGAAGACGCGGAGGGCCCCGACGGGAACGGCTCGGCGCCGACCCCGGCCGCGCGCCCGGAGCGCGCCGCCGACCCGGAGTCGGCGGAGCGCCGCCAACGGAACGCGGAACGGCGGGCGCGCCGCGCCCAGCGGCGCAAAGGCGGACGACGGCGATGAGCGAGGTGCGCGACTGATGGCTTTCCTGGTCTTCTTCACGATGGGCATCGCCCTCTGGCACTTCACGGTCTTCCTACCGGACCGCTTCTGGGCGGGGATCGTCGGCGCCTTCGTCGGCGCGGTGGTCGGCGCCCTCGTGGTCGGCACGATCGTGCTGCTGGTCGACGGCCAGAGCGTCGGCAACACGACGATCGGCACCGCCCTCTCGGCGATCCCCGGCGTCGCGATCGGCCTCGGCGTCGTCTGGCTGATCGGCATGCGCGAACCCCACCCTGAGTAGCCACCCCGGCTCTCCGCCCCGCCGCCGAGTTCGCAGTTCTCGTCGGATAGCGACCATTTCTGCGAACGCCACTGGGGGGCCACGGCCGTTTCCAGGCTTTTTGCGGGCAGAAGACAGGCGATTTGCCGCCGGACGCGTTCCTAGCCTGGAAGCGTGCCGGAAACCGCCACCGCCAAGGCATTCGCCGCCGACCCATATGACTATTCCGACGTCCGTGCCGTGGCCGAGGAGCTTGGACTGAGCCGGCCGGTCGCCGTGACCTTGGTCCGGCGTGGGTATCGGACCCCGGCGGAGGCACGCGCCTTCCTCGCCGCCGACGAGTCGCATCCGCCCGAGGCGTTCCGGCGGATGGACGAGGTCGTGGCGCTGGTCCACACGGCGATCGAAGCGGGCGAGCGGATCACCGTGCACGGCGACTTCGACGTCGACGGGGTGAGCGCGACCGCGCTCCTGGTCGGGGCGCTGCGGGAGCTCGGCGCCGACTGCGATTGGCTGATCCCGGATCGGATCGCCGACGGATACGGGCTGAGCAAGGAGAACGTGGAGAAGCTCGCGGCGCGCGGGACGGCGCTGCTGATCACCGTCGACTGTGGGATCACCGCGGTCGAGCAGGTGGCGCTGGCGCAGGAGCTGGGGATGGAGGTGGTGGTCACCGATCACCACCAGCGGGGCGAGGAGCTGCCCGGGTGCCTGATCCTTCACCCGGAGGTCTCGGAGTACCCGTTCACGTCGCTATGCGGGACCGCGGTGGCCTGGAAGCTGGCGACTGCGCTGCGCGAGGGGGCGGCCCCCGACGACGGCGATGCGGATCTTGATCTGGTCGCGCTGGCGACGGTGGCGGATGTGGTGCCGCTCGTGGGTGAGAACCGGAGCCTGGTGAAGCGCGGCCTGGTCGAGATGCGGCGCACCGGGAGAGTCGGGCTGCGGGCGCTGATGGAGGCCTCGCGGTGCGAGCCGGGCCGGCTCGACGAGGGGGACCTGGCGTTCCGGCTGGCGCCGCGGATCAACGCGGCGGGACGGCTCTACAGGGCGGATGCCGGAGTGGAGCTGCTGCTGAGCGACGACGAGGCGCGGGCGAAGCAGATCGCCGAGGAGCTGGGGCGGGCCAACTCGGAACGCCGGGCCACGGAGCGCGAGGTCGACGCGGCGGCCGAGGCCGCGCTGCGCGAGCTTCCGGACGGGTCGAAGGAGGCCAACGGGCTGGTGCTGGCGGGGGAGGGGTGGCACCCGGGTGTGGTCGGGATCGTCGCCTCGCGGCTGGTCGAGCGGCACCACCGGCCGGTCGTCGTCATCTCCCTCGACGGGGAGGGGGGCGGGCGGGGCTCGGGTCGCAGCATCCCCGGTTTCGACCTGCACGCGGCGCTCGAGGCGTGCTCCGAGCACCTCGAGAGCTTCGGCGGGCACAAGGCGGCGGCGGGCCTGTCGCTGCGGGCCGAGAAACTCGAGGCGTTCCGCGCCTCGTTCGCCGCCCATGCGAACGAGGCGCTGGGGCCGGAGGATCTGCGGCGCACGGAGCGGATCGACGCGATGGTCGGTGGGGTGGGCCTCGGCCTCGACCTCGCCGAAGAGCTCGGGCAGTTGGCGCCGTTCGGGATGGGCAACCCGGGTGTGCGGTTGATGGTGCCCTCGGCACGGGTGACCGACGTGCGGACGATGGGCGAGGAGGGCAAGCATGCCCGGTTCAGCCTCCACAGCGGCGCCCACCGCGCCCTCGGCGTCGCCTTCGGCCGCTCCTCGCTCGGCGTCGATGACGACGACATGCTCGACGCCACCGTCCGCCTCGAGGTCAACCACTGGAACGGGGCGATCGAGCCCCGCGTCGTCCTCCGCGAGGTCTACCCCCTCGACGCCGAGGCCGACCCCCTGTCCCCGCACCCCTGCGCGTGCGACGAAGCGGAGTGGTGGGCGCGCTTCGAGGCCGAGTTGGCCCGCGATCTCGGCGTCGCGGTCGACCGGGCCGTGGAGGATTGCTCTCGCATAGGGAGAGTCATATGCCACGGTGCCGGTTCGTCACCGACCGCGACGATCGCGGAGCTCGTCTCGAGTGGGGCGGGGGTGCTCGCGGTCGCCGCCGACGCCTCGCGCCGCGCGGCGCTGGCCAACGGCGCCACGGGGCTCGCCCGCTTCAACGGCGGCGCCGCGCTGATCGCCTGCCACCGCTGCGGCGCCGAAGCAGTCGCCGATCTCGCATCCCGCGCGAACAGCGGCCTCGCCCTCACCGACTACGCGGCCCTCGTCATGTCCCCGGACCTCGCCGCCCATTTTGAGCACGTCGTCCTCGTCGACGCCCCTCGAACTGCGCTCGACGCCGCCCGGGTCGGCGTCGGCGAGGGCTTCCTCCACCCGCTCTTCTCCACCGCCGAGCACGAGTTCGGGCTCGGCGTCCTGGCCCGCCAGGCGCCCTCGCGCGAGACCATCGCCGCCGTCTTCCGCCGCCTTCGCGCCGCCGGCGAGGCCTCCGGGGGCGACCTCCGCGCGGCGCTCTGCGGGCCCGGGCCGCATCCGCTCGCTCCGGAGACCGCGGCGCGCGCCCTCCGCGTCCTGCTCGAGCTCGGCCTCGTTGCGGGTGACACCAGCGCGGGCGACGGCTTGGTCGGCGTCGTATCCTCTGGAGGGACCGATCTGGAACGCTCGACCGCGTTCCGGGTCTACAGCGAAGCGCATTCGGAGGCACGCTCATTTCTCCAAAGCCCCAAATTTCGGTAGAGCGCGGCGAGCTTCTCGCCGATCTGTTCGCGGTCGTCGAGGAGTTCGACTCCGCCCATGAGGAGCAGCCCCCGGGCGCGGCGGGCACGGCCGTCGCGGTGGCGACGATCGACCGCGACAAGGTCGAGCGTGCCTTGGACTTCGCCTGCGAGCGCCACGCCGACCAGCTGCGTTACTCCGGCGACGAATTCATCACCCACCCGGTAGGGGTCGCCCAGATCTGCGCCGGGATGCGGCTCGACACCGAGACGCTGTGCGCGGCGCTGCTCCACGACACGGTCGAGGACACGAGCGCGTCGCTGGAGGAGATCCAGGCCGAGTTTGGCGAGGAGGTCGCCCAGCTGGTCGACGGCGTCACCAAGTTGACCGGGATGAACTTCGAGAGCCGCGACGAGCGACAGGCGGAGAACTACCGCAAGATGATGGTGGCGATGGCCACCGACGTCAGGGTGATCCTGATCAAGCTGGCCGACCGCCTCCACAACATGCGCACGCTGGGCGCGCTGCCGAAGCAGAAGCAGACGCTGAAGTCGCACGAGACGCTGGAGATCTACGCGCCGCTGGCCCACCGGCTGGGGATCCACGCGATCAAGTGGGAGCTAGAGGATCTCGCCTTCGCGACGCTCCATCCGCGCAAGTACACGGAAATCAAACAGCTGGTCGCGCAGCAGCGCGACGAGCGCGAGCGCTACGTCGCCGAGGCGGGCGAGTTCCTGGCCGAGGAGCTGGAAGAGGTCGGGATCGAGGCCGAGATCTCCGGCCGCGCCAAGCACTTCTACTCGATCTACACGAAGATGGCGAAGAAGGGCCGCGAGTTCAACGAGATCTTCGACCTCACCGCGATGCGGGTGATCGTCGGCTCGGTGAAGGACTGCTACGGGGCGATCGGCGTCATCCACTCGCTCTGGAAGCCGCTGCCCGGCCGCTTCAAGGACTTCGTCGCGATGCCGAAGGCCAACATGTATCAGGCGCTTCACACGACGGTGATCGGCCCCGAGGGCAAGCCGCTCGAGATCCAGATCCGCACCGAGGAGATGCACAAGCTGGCCGAGTACGGGATCGCCGCCCACGTCGCCTACAAAGAGGGCGGCCGCGGCGACCCGCAGCGCGAGAAGATGACCTGGCTGCGCCAGCTGGTCGAGGCCGAGGGCGAACAGGACCCGACCGAGTTCCTCGAATCGCTGAAGGTCGACCTCTTCGAGGACGAGGTCTTCGTCTTCACCCCGAAGGGGGAGGTGAAGAACCTCTCGGCGGGCTCGACTCCGCTCGACTTCGCCTACGCGGTCCACACCGACGTCGGCCACAGCTGCGTCGGCGCCAAGGTGAACGGCGCGATCGTGCCGCTCCACTACCAGCTGCGCTCCGGCGACATCGTCGAGGTGCTGACCGCGAAGCAGAAACGGGCGCCCTCGCTCGACTGGCTGAAGCTGGTCCGCACCAGCCGCGCCCGCAACAAGATCCGCGCCTGGTTCAAAGAGGAGCGCCGCGAGGACGCCGAGCGCGACGGCCGCGAGGGCCTCGAGGAGGCGCTGCGCAAGCGCGGCGTGCCGATGCAGAAGATCTCCGGCTCGACGCTGCTCGCCGACGTGATCCGCGAGATGGGCTTCCGCAAGGCGACCGAGTTCTACATCGCCCTCGGCCAGGGGAAGATCTCGACCAAGACCGCGGTCAACAAGGTCCTGCAGCGGCTGAAAGCCGGCGAGGCGGTCGAGGGAGAGCTGCTGCCGGCGGTCGAGCATGCCGACCGCGCCCGCCGCACCAAGGACGCCTCCAACTACGGGATCGTCGTCAAGGGGGTCGAGGACGTCGCCGTGCGGCTGGCCAAGTGCTGCCGGCCGGTACCCGGCGACGAGATCGCGGGCTACGTCAGCCTCGGTCGCGGGATCACCATCCACCGCTCCGACTGCAAAAACGTGAAGGCGCTGAAACGGGCGCCGGAGCGCTTCGTCGACGTCGGCTGGGAAGGCGAAAACGAAGCCTCCTACCGGGTCGAGATCCAGATCGACGCCTACGACCGGACCCGTCTCCTCGAGGACCTCTCGCGGACCTTCTCGGAGGCCGGGATCAACATCATCGGCGCCGCCTGCACGACCAGGCACCCGATGGTGAAGAACAAGTTCGTGATCGAGGTCGGCGACACCGAGCAGCTCAAACACTGCATCAGCCGCCTGCGCAACGTCGAGTCGGTCTTCGACGCCTACCGCCTGACTCCGACGGGCTGAGCCGATGGCGCTGACCGTCGCCGTCACCGGGCCGACCGGCGAGCTCGGCGGCTCGCTGATCGACGCCTTGGAGGCCTCGCCGGAGGTGGGGGCGGTGCGGGGGATGGCGCGGCGGCCGTTCGATCCGGCCGCGGCGGGTTGGCGCAAGGCGACCTACCGGCGCGGCGACATCCTCGACCGCGGTCATCTCGCCGAGCTTTTCGACGGCGCCGACGTCGTCGTCCACCTCGCCTTCGCGATCTTCGGCGATCGCGAGGAGACGCGGCGGATCAATCTGGAGGGCAGCCGCAACGTCTTCGAGGCGGCGGCCCGGGCCAGGGTCGGACGGCTCGTCTACGCCTCCTCGGTGGCCGCCTATGGCTTCCACCCCCACAACCCGCTGCCGTTGACCGAGGAGACGCCCGCCCGCGGCTCCTCCCGCTTCTACTACTCGGCGCAGAAGGCCGAGCTGGAGGAGGCGCTCGACCGGATCCTCGCCGGGTCCGAGCTCGACGCCTACGTTTTTCGCCCCTGCATCGTCGCCGGCCCGCGGGCGACGATGCTGATCGAGCAGACGGTCGGCGCCGCCCGGCTCGGCGACCCGGCGCCGCTGCTGCGCCGCCACCTGCTCGAACGCATCCCGCTGCTGCGCCCGGTCCTCCCCGACGCGGGCGTGCCGCTGCAACTGGTCCACCATGACGACGTCGCCGCGGCGCTCGCCGCCGCGGTCGCGGGGAAGGGGGAGCCCGGCGCCTACAACCTGGCCGGCGACGGCGAGATCAAGATCGCCGACATCGCCGCGGCGCTCGGCTGGCGCTCGGTGCGGGTGCCGCGCCCGGCGCTCGGCGTCGGCACCGCGCTCGCCGGCCGCCTCTCCTTCGTCAGCCCGCAGCTCGAGTGGGCGACGGCGCTGACGACGCCGGTGCTCATGGACACGACCAAGGCGCGCCGCGAGCTCGGCTGGGAGCCCCGCTTCGACGCCGCCGAGACCCTGCTGCAGACCGCCGTCTCGGCCCGCGAAACGGGCTTGCTGGACTAGCTGGTCGACCCCCAGAAGGCGGCCGCCCCCCGGCGCGTTCGCAGAAAGCTTCGGTATGCGGAGGTAAGTGCGAACTCATCAGGCCGGTGCGGCCCGGGACGGGGGAGCTTTCGGTGGGGATCCGTGACGAAGGACCGGGACGGACGTCACGAAGACTCCGCGTCCGTCACGGAGACACCATGTCTTTAAACGGTCAGGAAACTGCACGTATAGTTATCCTTCCTATACGCCGATAACTATACGTGCAGTTTCCTGACCGTTCGAGATCTGCAAGGATCTGTGACGGTCACCGCCCTCGGCGCGCCTTCCGCCGCGACCCCCGCCGCCCGCCCGAACCTCCGGCCACCCCCTCGCATCC
>DASZZB010000125.1:0-10797 GCA_035545115.1 Solirubrobacterales bacterium
GGTCGCCCGGCAGCCCCACCGGCCTCGCGGCGCGGTCGGGCTCGGCGCTCTCGGCGACGATCCGCCCGTCGCGCCGCGCCGGGTCCACGGCGATCGACCAAGGGTGCTCGAGCAGCGACCCACGCGCCATCAGCCCCGGCCCCCCACCCGGCGTTCGCACTTCGCGTCGCTATGCGGCCATTTCTGCGAACGCCACGCAGCGCCCCGCCTGGCGTTCGCACTTCGCGTCGCTATGCGGCCATTTCTGCGAACGCCGGGGTCAGCCACGGGTCACCGCCCCCGCGAGGCGCATCGCCTGGAGGCTGCTGCGGTCGTGGATCCGCAGGATGTCCGCGCCGGAGCGCACCGCCAGGGTCGCCGCGGCCACCGTCCCCCACTCGCGCTCGCCGGGCGGCCGGCGCTCCTCCCACGACCCCGCCAGCACCGCGCCGATGAAGTCCTTGCGCGAGAGCGAGACGTAGAGCGGCAGGCCGAGCGCGCCCAGCTCGTCGAGCCGGCGCATCACCTCGAGGTCCTGCTCGGGCGAGAGGTCGAAGTCGAGTCCGGGGTCGATCGCGACCTGCTCCACGGCGACCCCAAGCTCCCGCGCCCGTTCGACTCTCCCCTCGAACCAGCGCAAGAGGTGGTCGACGACGTCGCCGTACTCGCGCCAAGGTCGGTCGACCCGCGGCGGTCCCTCGATGTGCATGAGGACGTAACCGCATCCCCGTGCCGCGACCAGCTCGAACATCTCCTCGCCGCCGCCGGAGATGTCGTTGACCGCGACCGCCCCCGCGTCGAGCGCGGCTTCCGCCACCTCGACCGAGAAGGTGTCGGCGGAGACGGGGATCGGCCCCCCATCCGCATCGCGCGACCGCGCCAGCCCCTCGATCGCCGGCAGGAGCACCGCGCACTCGTCCTCGGTCGACACCGGCGGCCCGCTGCGCGCCGCCACCGCGCCGACGTCGAGCATGTCGAAGCCCGCCTCGACCAGGGCTCCGCCGTCGGCGATCGCCTGCTCGGGCGTGCCGCTGCGCGCCCCCTCGAACATCGAGTCGACGGTGACGTTGACGATCCCCGCCGCCACCGGTCGGGTCAGGTCCAGAGTCAGATCGCCGAGCCGCCATTCCATCGTCGCTACGGTAGCGAGCGGATGTCGCTTCGCTGCGTCTACACCGACCTCGACGGGACCCTGCTCGGCCGGGGAGGAGCGCTCTTCCTCGATCGCGAGGGGACCTTCTCGATGGCGCAGGCGCGGGCGCTCGAGGCCTGCGCCCGGGCCGGGGTCGAGGTGGTGATCATGTCCGGCCGGCGCGAGCCGCAGGTCCACGAGGCCGCCCGCCTGATGGGCCAGCGCTCCTACATCTTCGAGGCCGGCTGCGCCTTCGCGCTCGACGGCGAGACGGTCCTGATGACCGGCGAGCTGCAGCCCGACGAATACGAGGGCACCGTCTACGAGCAGATCGAGTCGCGCGGCATCCCGGCGATGCTCTTCGAGCACTTCGAAGGGCGGCTCGAGTACCACTCCCCCTGGCACCACGGCCGTGTCCACTCGCACCTCTTCCGCGGCAAGGTCGACGTCGACGAGGCCAACGCGCTGCTCGGCGAGCACGGCGACGACGACCTCCGCTTCCTCGACAACGGCGCGATCGGCACGCCGATGGCGACGGTCGAGGGCCAGACCCACGCCTACCACCTGGTCCCCCGCGCCGTCTCCAAGGGCGCCGCCGTCGCCGCCCACGCCCGCGCCCGTGGCTACGCCCGCGAGGAGTGCATCGCGGTCGGCGACTCGGTCGAGGACCTCGAGGTCGCCGTCGCGGTCGGCCGCTTCTTCGTCGTCGCCAACGGACCGGAGCGCGACCCCGGCCTGCGCGCCTACCTGCCCGCCTTCGACAACGTCACCGTCACCGAGGGGACCAACGGCGACGGCTTCTACGAGGCGGTCGTCTCGGCCTTGATGGAACGCGGCTGAGGCGAGGCGCCGATCCGCGGCGCGGTCGGGTTGAGCGCCGGCCCGTACACCGGCGCGTCCCCGCGCGGCGGCGACTCGGCCCGCACCGCCGGCGCTTCGGCCCGCTTGCGCGGCCGCTTCACCCGCCAGTACTCGGCCCCGAAATAGGAGCCGAGGACGAGCGCCGCCGCCAGCGCCTGGGCGACCAGCCCCTCGACGGTCGGGAAGACCGCGAACCAGAGCCCGACCCAGCCGGGGATCGAGAGGGCCACCGCGGTTTCCGGCAGCCAGCCGGCCATCTGCATCTCCTGCACCGACTCGCCGACCATCACGATCAGGACGACGCCGAGCATCACCCCGGTCAGCACCAGCATCCGCTTGTAGGGGAGATGACGGTGGGCGAGGAAGGTGACGCCGCCGACCAGCGCGGTCAGCGCCAGGCCGATCGCGACGCCCTCGAGCACCACCCCGGCGCCGTAGGAGAGCCGCAGGTTCTGCAGGAAGAGGACGACCTCGAAGCCCTCGCGGTAGACCGAGGTGAGGCCGAGCAGGATCAACGCCCACACCGTCGCCCGCCGCCCGTCGACTCCGCTCCGCGAGAGGATCGCGCGCTTGTGCTTGTTGCGGTTGGCGATCCAGCCCGTCCAGTAGACCTTGTGGAAGAACCAGTTCATGACCACGAGCAGGACGATCACCGCGAGCAGGCCGGTCGCCGCCTGCACCGCGAGCCCGCCGCCGCCAAGCCGGCCCAGCACCCAGGCGGCGAGGAACCAGGTGGCGACGCTGGCGAGGAAGCCGGTGCCCGCGCCGATCGCGATCGGCCGGCGGTAGACCTGGGTCACGCCGACCATGCTGGCGGTGACGGCGGCGAGGACGAGGATCGTCTCCAGCCCCTCGCGGAAGACGAGCAGGGCGCTGTCGAGCACCACCGCGCCGTGGCTGAGATGGTCGCCGGCGCTCGGTTCCGGCGTGCCGCCATGGGCGTCGAGCGCGCTCCAGGCAAGCAGCGCGACGAGCAGGCCGCCGAGGTAAAGTGGCCAGTGGCGGCGTAGAGCGTTTCGGGTCGCCGTCAAGGTGTCCAACAGTTTAGGCGACCCTGAATTAGGAGTGCCTAAAGGAGGAGGAGCGGTGGCGGCCGAGCAGGCGACGGTGGCGGAGCAGGAGTACCTCGAGATCATGTTCTGGATCGACGAGGCGGGGCTGCCGATGACCGGCGCCAACATCGCCCGGGCGATGCAGCTCTCGGCGCCGACCGTGCACGAAATGGTCGGCCGGCTGATCAAGGACGGCTACGTCGAGCGCAATCCGGACAAATCGCTCGCCTTCACCGAGGAAGGGCGCGAGCACGCCTCCTACATCGTGCGCCGCCACCGGATGATCGAGCGCTTCCTCACCGACGTCCTCGGCATCCCCTGGGACGAGGTCCACGAGGAGGCCGAGCGGATCGAGCACGCGATGTCGCCGGTGCTGGAGGAGCGGATGCGCGCCGCGATCGGCGACGCGACCACCTGTCCCCACGGCCACCCGATCCTCGAGGGGATCCGCGAGCGCGGCTCGCTGCTCGCCGACGTCGAGGTCGGCGCCGACGTCACCGTGCTGCGCTTCGAGAACGAGGCCGAGGAGCTCCTCCACTACCTCAAGGACGCCGGTCTCCACCCCGGCCTCGAGGGCAAGGTCGCCGACAGCGACGACCACATCACGATCGCCTCCGCCGACGGCGAGCACGTGGTGACCAGGTCGGTCGCCGAGACGGTCTCGGTGCGGGCCGACCCGGCGCCGCCGCCGCGCGCCGCGATCCCCGAGCAGCTCGTGCTCTCCAGCGACCGCTACGGCCGCTGACCAGGCGGCTGCAAACCGGCGGGTCGACCTTGATGACTAGGCCGGAGAGCCGGCGCGGAGGCGATCCAGCGCGGAGGCCAGCCGGGCGATGCCCTCGGGCGCCTCGGCGGCGGGCACCGGGGCGAAGGAGAGGCGCAGGCTGTTGTCGCCGCCCTCGATCATGAAGTCCGGACCGGCGACGAAGGAGACGCCCTCACCTTTCGCCTCGGCGAGCAGCGCCTTGGTGTCGGTGCCCTCGGCGAGGTCGAGCCAGAGGAAGTAGCCGCCCTGCGGGACGACGAAGACGGCCTCCGGGATCTTCTCCCGCAGCGCCTCGACCAGCGCGTCGCAGCGCGCCTTCAGCTCGCCTTTGACGAAGGCGATGTTCTCGTCGAGGACGCCGGAGGTGCAGAGCTCGAGCACGATCGACTCGGCCAGCATGTTGGGTGAGATGTAGGTCTCGTTGGCCCGTTTGGAGAGCTTCGCGACCTCCTCGGCGGGGCCGATCAGGTAACCGACGCGGACGCCGGGGCTGACCGTCTTCGAGAACGAGGAGGCGTGGAGGACGTGGCCGCCCTCGTCGATCGAGAGCATCGTCTCCAGCGGCTCGCCCTCGAACGGGAGCTCGCGGTAGGGATCGTCCTCGAAGATCCAGAAGCCGTGCTCGCCGGCCAGTTCGACCAACCGCCGGCGCTTGTCGATCGAGAGCGTGCAGCCGGCCGGGTTGTGGGCGTTGGGGATGACGTGGAGGAGCTCGATCGGCCCCTCGGCGAGCGCCGTTTCCAGCGCACCGACGTCGAGCCCGTCGGCCTCGAGCGGGATCGGCACCAGCTCGGCGCCCAGCTGCCGCAGGAGGAGGAGCGTGCGGTCGTAGGTCGGCTGCTCGACCGCGACCCGCGTCCCCGGCCCGACCAGGTGGGCGAAGAGCATCGCGCCCGCCTCGAGCGAGCCGTTGGTGACCATCACCTCGGCCGGGTCGACCCCACCGTGGCGCTCGGCGACCCACTCGCAGAGCCCCGGATGCCCGATCCCGACGCCGTAGGAGAGCGCCGTCACCCAGTCGTCGGCGAGCGCCCGCTGCGCCGCCTCCCGCACCTGCTCGTGGGGGAGGATGTCGGCGCTCGGCGCGCCGCGCGCGAAGGAGATCGTGTCGGCCATCGGACGCTCGACCCTAGCAACGCCGGCGCCTCGGGGCGCGCCCCTAGCCGCGCAGCATCTCGACCGCGATCGCCGCGGTCTCGGTCGGGCTTTCGCCGACCCGCACGCCCTTCGCTTCGAGCGCGTCCTTCTTCGCCTGGGCGGTGCCCGAGGAGCCGGAGATGATCGCCCCGGCGTGGCCCATCTGCTTGCCGGGCGGCGCGGTGAAGCCGGCGATGTAGGCGACCACCGGCTTGGAGACCTCGGCGGCGATGAACTCGGCGGCCCGCTCCTCGGCGTCGCCGCCGATCTCGCCCACCATCACGATCAGCTCGGTGTCCGGGTCGGCCTCGTACAGTCTCAGGATGTCGATGAAGTCGGAGCCGACGATCGGGTCGCCGCCGATCCCGACGATCGAGGAGTTGCCGGTGCCGGCCTGTTTCAGCTCGTTGCCGATCTGGTAGGTCAGCGTCCCCGACTTGGAGACGACGCCGATCGGGCCCGGGTCGAAGAAGCGGTCGGGGATGATCCCGACGTTGGCCTTGCCGGGCGAGAGCACGCCGGGGCAGTTCGGCCCTATCAGCCGCACACCCTTCTCCTTCGCCTTCCAGTAGGTGGAGAGCATGTCGAGCACCGGGATCCCCTCGGTGATCGCGATCACCGTCTCGACCCCGGAGTCGATCGCCTCGTCGATCGCCGGCGCGGCGAAGCGGGCGGGGACGAAGATCATCGAGGTGTTGGCGCCCGCCTCGGTGACCGCCTCGGCGATCGAGTCGAAGACCGGCGTCCCCTCGACGTCCTGGCCGCCCTTGCCGGGGGTGACGCCGGCGACCAGATCGGTGCCGTAGGCCTTGTTGCGCAGCCCGTGGAAGGAGCCCTCGCGGCCGGTCAGGCCGGAGACGGCGAGCTTCGTCCCCTCGTCGACGATGATGCTCACGCGGCACCTCCGGCGAGCTCGACCACGCGGCGCGCCGCGTCGAGCATCGTCTTCTCCTGGTGCATGTTCGGCAGGTCGGCCGCGGCGAGGATCGCCAGGCCCTCCTCGGAGTTGGTGCCGTCCAGCCGCACGACCAGCGGCACCTTCAGGTCGAGCTGCGAGGCGGCGGTGACGATCCCCTTGGCGATCTCGTCGCCGCGGGTGATGCCGCCGAAGATGTTGAAGAGGATCGCCGTCACCTTCTCGTCGGAGGTGATGACCTCGAGCGCGTTGACGATCGCGTCGGCTTTCGAGCCGCCGCCGGCGTCGAGGAAGTTGGCCGGCGCGCCGCCCGCCTGGGCGACGACGTCGAGCGTCGACATGCAGAGGCCCGCGCCGTTGGCGAGGATGCCGACGTTGCCGTCGAGTTTGACGTAGGTGAGGCCCTTCTCCTTCGCCATCTGCTCCTGCGGATCGTCGGCGGTGTCGGCGATCTCGGCCAGGTCCTCGTGGCGGAAGAGGGAGTTGCCGTCGATCGTCACCTTGGCGTCGAGGGCGACGACGTCGCGATCGGCGGTGACGATCAGCGGGTTGACCTCGATCAGCGTCGCGTCCTCCTCGCGCGCGACCTCGGCCAGCCGCGCCAGCACCTCGGCGGCCTGGTCGAGGGCGTCCTCGGCCAATCCGGCGGACTCGACGATCGACCGCGCCGCGGCGGCGTCGAAGGGCACGGTGGGATCGATGTGGACTTTGGTCAGGTCGGCGGGGTTCTCGGCGGCGACCGCCTCGATGTCCATCCCGCCCTTGGCGGAGACCATCGCCAGCAGCTTCTTCTCGCCGCGGTCGAGGATGACCGAGGCGTAGTACTCCTCGGCGATGTCGGAGCCGCCCTCGACCCAGACCGAGTCGACGCGGAAGGGACCCTCGCCGTGCGGGCCGACGATGTCCATGCCGATGATGTCGCCGGCGTACTGCCGCGCCTCGTCCACATTCTTGGCGATCTTCACCCCGCCGGCCTTGCCGCGCCCGCCGATCAGCACCTGGGCCTTGATCGCGCAGGGGTAGCCGATCCGCTCCGCCGCGGCGACCGCGCCGTCGACGTCGTCGGCGACCTCGCCGCTCGGGACGGCGATCCCGTGCTTGGCGAAGAGCTGCTTGCCCTGGTATTCGAGGAGGTCCATGGGGGGAAAGAGCGCCGCGGGGGTGGCGCGGCGCGAAACCCTATCCGAATGCCATAATCCCGCGCTCTCCGATGCCCCTGCCCTCTCTCAAAAACATCAAATGGGTGACGACCGATTGCTACGGCACCCTCATCGACTGGGAGAAGGGCATCGTCGAGGCGGTCAAGAAAGAGGCCGACAAAGACGGATTCTCCTTCGAGGAGCAGCCGTTCCTGGACCGCTTCTTCGAGGTCCAGGCCGAAGTGATGGCGGGCTCCTACGAGCTCTACGCCGAGGTGCTGCGGCGGACGATCGTCAAAGTCGCCGGGGAGCTCGGCTGGGAGATCGAGCCCTCGCGCGCCCAGTTCCTCCCCAACAGCGTCGCCTACTGGCTGCCCTTCCGCGAGGCCAACGCGGCGATGGACCGGCTCGCGAAAAGGTACGAGATCGGGATCATCTCCAACATCGACGACAAACTTCTGGGGATCTCGCGGCGCCATCTGCGCACCGAACTCGACCTCGTGGTCACCGCCCAGCAGGTCCGCAGCTACAAGCCGGATCCGGTCCACTTCAAAGAGTGCGCGCGACGCATCGGCGGGAAAAAAGGCTGGCTCCACATCGGCTCGAACTACGCGACCGACATCGCCCCGGTGCTGAAGATGAACGTCCCGGTGATCTGGGTGAACCGCCACGGCGAGAAGCTCGAAGGCCGCAAAGCGCCCTCGGCGACGGTCAAAAACTTCCGCGAAGCAGCCAAAAAGCTGGGCGCGTCCTGAGCGTCTTTTAGCGTTCGCGGCGCAACTCCGGCCTCCGCAGGCGGTTTTCTCGCGGGAGGCACCTGATTCCCCAACTCGATGATTTGGCCTGATCCGAGAACCCAGCCCTGGCGCGCGGCCGCAGCCTGGGCGTCTGCCGTCGTCGCGGTGCTGGCGCTGGTGGTCGGCGTGGTACTCGCGACCAACGAGGAAGCGCGGGCGGCGCGCGCCAAAGCCTCGGAACTGCAGAAGCCGAGCTTCGTCGTCATCCAGACCGACGACCAGACGCTGGCCGAGCTCTACCAGGGGGTCAGGATGGTGAGCGGCGCCGAAGAATTCGCGATGCCGAACACGCTCCAGCTGCTGGGCGAAAAAGGCATCACCTTCAACCGCTACTACACGCCCTACAGCCTCTGCACCCCCTCCCGGGTCAGCCTGCTCACCGGCCGCTACGCCCATAACGACCACGTCCAGGGCAACGTCCCGCCGAACGGCGGCTGGACCGGCTTCCAGGCCCGCCAGGCCTACTCGCACAACCTGGCGACCTGGCTGCAGGGCGCCGGCTACCGCACCATCCACATCGGCAAGATCCTCAACGGCTATGGCGACGCCCCCTTCAGCCCGGGGACCGAAGTGGCGCCCGGCTGGAACTCCTGGCACACCATCCTCAACTCCGACACCGACCACTATGCCTACGGCTACCTGATGAACAACAACGGCGTGGTCGAAGGGCCCTACGGCGACTCCGGCAGCTGGGAAACGCGCGAATACGGCGAAGTCGACGACGCCGGCTGCCCGTACGCGCCGCTCAACGGCAAACCGTGTTACTACGAGACCGACAAGTTCAACCAGCTGGCGGCCGAAGAACTGGCGGCGACCTCGCCGGAACAGCCGTTCTACATGCAGGTCGACTACACCAGCCCGCACGGCGACTTCCGCCGTCCCGCCGGCCCGCAGCCCGCGACCCGCGACATCGGCCGCTTCGCCGGGGCGCCGCTGCCCGACAACCGCGCCGAAGGCTTCAACGAGGGCAACGTCAACGACAAGCCGCGCTTCATCCGCGAAGCGCCCTACCTGAATGCCCAGGAAATCCACACCTACCGCGTCTATTACGAGAACTGCCTCGCCGCGCTGGTCTCGGTCGACGAAGGGGTCAAAGAGATCCTCGACCAGCTCGGCGCCCTGCACCGGCTGCGCAACACCTACATCGTCTTCACCTCCGACAACGGGTTCTTCTTCGGCCAGCACCGCCTCGTCGGCGGCAAGTTCCTCGCCTACGAGTCCTCCACCCATCTGCCGCTGATCATCCGCGGCCCGGGGATCAAACCGGACACCGCGACCGGCCAGTTCGCCTCGACGATCGACATCGCGCCGACCATCCTCGAACTCGCCGAAGTGACCCCCGACAAAAGCATCGACGGCGTCTCGCTCGTCCCCTACATGAAAGAACCGACCCTGCGCTCGCGGCGGCCGCTGCTCTTCGAGTCCTTCGTGCAGACCGACGACGTCGAACAGAACGGCCAGGCGGCGACCGGCGAAACCACCGCGGCGGGGCCGGCGCGCGGCAAGCTCGGGGTCGCCGGGGCGAGCGCCCGCCCGCGCCGGTCGGCGCCCGAAGACGCTCCCGCCCACGCCTCGGTCGTGGCACCGCCGAAGAACTACTACGGGATCCGCCTCGGCCCCTACAAGTACATCGAGTGGCCGGACGGCGAGAAAGAGCTCTACGACATCAACAAGGACCCGTACGAGCTCAACAACATCGTGCGGAATCCCAACTTCTTCCCGATCCGCGCCTTCCTGCACAAAGAACTGGAACGCCTCGAGGAATGCTCCGGGCGCACCTGTCAGGAAGTGTCGGAAAAGCTTCCCCCGACCCGGCGCGAACAGGTGAAGGTAAGACAGGAAAAGGAAAAGGAACAGCGGGAACGCGAACGCGAACAGGAACAGCGCGAAGAAGAACGCCGCGAACGCGAACGCGAAAAAGCCCACAACGGCTGAGCCATCGCCGGCGCCGCGAGGCGGCCCCACGCCGCCTCAGGCGATGGTGGCGATGACGTCGCCGGAGCCGATCGCGGCGCCTTCGGCGACGTTCAGCGTGGTGACCTTGCCGGAGCGATGGGCGGTGATCTCGTTCTCCATCTTCATCGCCTCGATCACGCAGATCAGATCGCCCTCGGACACCTCGGCGCCCTCGGCGACGGCGACCTTGAGGATCGTGCCCTGCAGCGGTGAGGGCAGGGCCTCGCTCGAGGCGGCGCCGCCGGCGCCCCCCTTGCGCTCCCGTTTCGGCGGTTTGCGGCCGGCCGCGGCGGGAGCCGCGCCCCCGGCGATCGCCTCGCCGCGCACCTTGACGTCGAAGAGCTTGCCCGAGACCTCGACCTTGTAGTCGCGGGTGACGATCTCGGCGCCCTCCTCCGAAGGCTCCGGCGCCGCCGCCGCCTCGGGCGCGGTCGATTTCAGCCACTCGGTGTCCTCCATCAGGTCGCGGCAGGTCTCGCCGTCGGCCCACTGACGGGTCGCCAGGATCGCCTTGTGGAAGGGGATCAGGGTGGTCAGTCCGCCGGAGTCGTATTCGTCGAGCGCGCGCAGCATCCGCCGCGTCGCCTTCTCGCGGTCGACGTCCCAGACGACGAGCTTGGCGACCATCGGGTCGTACATCGGGCTCACCTCGCCGCCGCCCTCGACACCGGAGTCGACCCGCACACCGGGGCCCGAGGGCTCGTGGTAGGAGGGCCCGATCGGCCCCGGCGCGGGGGCGAATTTCTTGTGCGCGGCCTCGGCGTTGATCCGGCACTCGATCGACCAGCCACGCAGGTCGACATCGTCCTGGGAGATCGAGAGCGGCTCGCCCGCGGCGACCAGGATCTGCTCGCGGACGATGTCGAGGCCGCTGATCATCTCGGTCACGCAGTGCTCGACCTGCACGCGGGTGTTCATCTCGAGGAAGAAGTACTCCTCGCCGACCTGCATGCCCTCGATCGTGCCGGCGCCGCGGTAGCCGACGGCCGCGGCGGCGTCGGTGGCGATCTTGCCGATCCGCTCGCGCATCTCCGCGTCGACGTGGGGGCCGGGTGCCTCCTC
>DASZZB010000126.1:0-7723 GCA_035545115.1 Solirubrobacterales bacterium
CCACGAGCTCTCCGAGGCGGTGGTCGAGGAGGGGCAGCGGCTCTCGCGCCTGGTCGAGAACCTGCTCGACGTCTCACGGCTGGAATCCGGCGCGGCCGAGCCGCATCGCGAGCCGATCGACCTGGTCGACCTGCTTGGCGCGGCGCGCGAATCGATCGGCCCGTACGGTGAGCGCGTGAAACTCGCCCTCGACGACGACCTGCCGCCGCTGCGCGCCGATCCGACCCAGCTCGAGCGCGCCTTCGCCAACCTGCTCGAGAACGCGGTGGTCCACGGCGAGGGGCAGCCGGTGCTGGTCCGCTCGCGGCTGGTCGGCCCGCGCCTGGTGGTGCGGGTGGTCGACCGCGGCCCCGGCATCCCCGAGAACCTCCGCGAGCGGATCTTCGAACCGTTCTACCGGGCGCCCGGGGCGGCGAACGGCAGCGGCTCGGGGCTCGGGCTGGCGATCGCCCGCGGCTTCATCGAGGCGAACGGGGGCGAGGTGGAGGTCGAGTCGTTGCCCGGCCAGGGGTCGAGCTTCGTGGTCACCTTCGGGGCACCGACGTGACCGAGGCGGCCCGCATCCTCGTCTGCGACGACGAGCCGCAGATCCTGCGGGCGCTGCGGGTGATCCTGCGCGACGCGGGCTTCGAGGCGGTGACCGCCTCGAGCGGCGAGGAGGCGCTCGACCTGGCGGCGGTGAAACCGCCGGAGGCGGCGATCCTCGACCTGATGCTGCCGGACATCGACGGGGTCGAGCTGACGCGGCAGCTGCGCGAGTGGACCCGGATCCCGATCCTCGTGCTCTCGGCGGTGGGGGAGGAGGATCGCAAGGTCGAGGCGCTGGCCGCGGGCGCCGACGACTACGTGACCAAGCCGTTCGGGCCGCGTGAGCTTGTGGCGCGCCTCGAAGCGGTGCTGCGGCGGGCGGCGCCGGTGGGGGCGGAGCCGAAGATCTTCGCCGAGGGCCTCGAGATCGACCTCGCCGCCCGCACGGTGAAACGCGACGGCGAGCTCGTCCACCTGACGCCGACCGAGTTCGGCCTGCTCCGCACCCTCGCCCGCAACCGCGGCCGGCTGATGACCCACCGCGCGCTCCTGGTCGAGGTCTGGGGGGTTTCCTACGAAGACGACTTCCAGGTCCTCCGCGCCCATATCGCCAACCTGCGCCGCAAGATCGAGCCCCCCGACGGCCCGAGGTACATCAAGACCGACCCCGGCGTCGGCTACAGGTTCGCGGAGTAAAGCGGCGTTCGCACTTAGCGTCGCTATGCGGCCATTACTGCGAACGCCGCCTTCCGGGGGGCTTCACACGATCTGCATACGGACCGTGGGTTACTTCATGCGGTCTTGACGGGTCGGGACGCACGATGCTGGTGTGCTCTTCCTCGCGGACATCTTCCCCGGCGGCGGCAGCCCCGTCGCCGACCTCTTCTCGATCGCGATCGCGGTCGCGATGTTCGCGGTCCTTTACTGGCTCGTCTCGCTGATCGACCGGATATGAGCGGCGCCGACGTCTTCGGTCTGGTCGCCTCGTTCCTGGTCTGCGTGTACCTCGTCTACGCACTCCTGCGGGGAGAGAACCTTTAGATGTTCGAGGGCTACCTCCAGATCGCGATCTTCGTCGTCGTCCTGGTGGCGCTGGTCAAACCGGTCGGCATCCACCTGGCGCGGGTGTTCAACGACGAGCGCACCTTCCTGACCCCGGTCCTCGGGCCGATCGAGCGCGGCGCCTATCGGGTGCTGCGTGTGAATCCCGGGGCCGAGGGGCAGGACTGGAAGGCCTACGCCCGCAGCCTGATCGTCTTCTCGCTGCTGTTCTGGATCCTCCTCTACCTGATCCTGCGCACCCAGGGCATCCAGCCGTTCAACCCCGAAGGCTTCCACTCCGGTCCCTGGGACCTCAGCTTCAACACCACCTCCTCCTTCCTCACCAACACCAACTGGCAGTACTACGGCGGTGAAACCACCCTCACCTACTTCGCCCAGATGGCGGGCCTGGCGGTGCAGAACTTCGTCTCCGCCGCGGTCGGGATCGCCGTGCTGGCGGCGCTGATCCGCGGCATCGTCAGCCGCTCCGGTAATTCGCTCGGCAACTTCTGGCAGGACATGGTGCGGATCATCCTCTATGTCCTGCTGCCGATCTCGATCGTCGGCGCGCTCTTCCTCGTCTCCCAGGGCGTGATCCAGAATCTCGACCACGCGACCGTGATCCACACCCTCTCGGGTGGCACCCAGATCCTCGCCCAGGGCCCGGTCGCCTCGCAGGAGGTGATCAAGGAGCTCGGCACCAACGGCGGCGGCTTCTTCAACGTCAACTCCGCCTACCCGTTCGAGAACCCGAGCGGCCTCACCAACTTCACCGAGATGCTGTTGATATTGATCATCCCCGCAGCCCTCACCTACACCTACGGGCGCATGGTCGGCAGCCAGCGCCAGGGCTGGGCGATCTTCGCGGCGATGTTCGCGCTTTTCGTCATCGGCGTGGTCGTCGTCTACATGGCCGAGCAGCACGGCACTCCCGCGCAGCACGCCGCGGGCCTCCACACCACCGCCTTCCACGGCTCGACCGGCGGCAACATGGAGGGCAAGGAGCAGCGCTTCGGGATCGCCGACACCTCGCTCTGGACGGCGATCACCACGGTCACCTCCTGCGGCGCGGTCAACGGCGCCCTCGAGTCGCTGACCGGGATCGGCGGCGCGGTGCCGTCCTCCAACCTCGGCTTCAGCGAGGTGATCTTCGGCGGGGTCGGCACCGGTCTCTACTCGATGCTCCTCTACGTCATCCTCGCCGTCTTCATCGGCGGCCTGATGGTGGGGCGCACGCCTGAGTACCTGGGCAAGAAGATCGGGGCGCGGGAGATCAAGCTGGTCTCGCTCGGGGTCCTCTTCACGCCGCTCGCGGTGCTGCTCTCGGCGGGCGCCGCCTCGGCCACCGAGCTTGGCAGACGCTCGCTCTACGCCGGGATCAACCCGACCGGCTTCTCGGAGAACCTCTACGCCTACCTCTCACAGGCGAACAACAACGGCTCCGCCTGGGCGGGCTACACCGGCTTCCTGCAGCCGCATGCGCCGGGCAACGTCGGCGCCTACGGGATCACCTTCCCCAACCTGCTCGGTGGCTTCGTCATGGTGACCGCGCGCTACGCGCCGATCCTCTTCGTGCTCGCCATCGCCGGCGCGATGGCCGGCAAGAAAGTCTCACCGGCGGGCCTCGGCACGATGCGCACCGACAACCCGACCTTCGTCTTCCTCCTGGTCGGGATCGTGATCCTGGTCGGGGCGCTGACCTTCTTCCCGGCGATCCTGCTCGGCCCGATCTCCAACGGCCTCACGGCGAGGTTGTTCTGATGGTCCAGGGACTGCGCAAGGACCTGTTCACCGGGCTGATCGCGATCGTCGCGATGACGATCGTCCTCGGCCTCCTCTACCCGCTGGCGATCACCGTGATCTCCCAGGTGGTGTTCCCCGGGACGGCGAACGGTTCGAAGGTCTCGGTCGGCGGCAAGGTCGTCGGCTCGCACCTGATCAGCCAGGAATTCAAGGGAAAGGCCTGGTTCCACTCGCGCCCCTCGGCGACCGGATACTCGGGCAATGTCACCTACTTCGGCAACGGCGGCCCGAACAGTGCCGCAGTCCGCGAAGAAGTCCGCGAAGAACTCGCGGCCTACCTGAAGCTGAACAAACCGTACGACCACTCGCTGACCCGCGAGGAGGTGCCGGTCGACGCGGTGACCCAGTCGGCGTCCGGCGTCGACCCCGACATCTCGGAAGCCAACGCCTCGATCCAGGCCCACCGGATCGCCGCCGTCCGCCATCTGCCCCTGGGCGAGGTCGAAGAGCTGATCTCCCAGAACACCGACAGCCGCTCGCTGGGCGTGCTCGGCGAGCTGGGCGTGAACGTGCTCGAACTCAACATCGCCCTCGAGGAAGAAGCGCGACTGAAATGAGCAAACCCCGCTCCCTCTTCGACCGCGAGATCCTCCGTCCGGCGATCGTCGAGTCGTTCGCCAAGCTCGACCCGCGGGTCCAGGCCCGCAACCCGGTCATGTCCGTGGTCGAGATCGGCGCGGTGATCACCAGCGTCGCCTGGCTGATCCAGGTCTTCGGCGGCGAAAGCCTCGGCGGCGGCCACGAACCCGCCTGGTTCACCTTCACGGTCTCGGTCTGGCTCTGGCTGACCGTCGTCTTCGCCAACCTCGCCGAGGCGATGGCCGAGGGACGTGGCCGCGCTCAGGCGGCCAGCCTGCGCGCGATGCGCTCGGAGACGACGGCGAAGCTGCGCGACGGCGGCGAGAAGCCGGCCTCCGGGCTGGTCCGCGGCGATGTCGTCGTGATCGAGGCGGGGGAGACGATCCCCGGCGACGGCACCGTAATCGAGGGGATCGCCTCGGTCGACGAGTCGGCGATCACCGGCGAGTCGGCGCCGGTGATCCGCGAGGCGGGCGGCGACCGCTCGGCGGTGACTGGTGGCACCAAGGTCCTCTCCGACCGGATCGTCGTCGAGATCACCCAGGAGCCGGGCAAATCCTTCCTCGACCGGATGATCTCCCTGGTCGAGGGCGCCGCGCGGCGCAAGACGCCGAACGAGATCGCGCTCGGGATCCTGCTCGCGGCGATGACCCTGATCTTCATGTTCGTGATCGTCAGCCTGCGCCCCTTCGCGCTCTTCGCCGACACCGAACTCTCGGAGACGACCCTGATCGCGCTGCTGGTGGCGCTGATCCCGACCACGATCGGGGCGCTGCTCTCGGCGATCGGCATCGCCGGCATGGATCGCCTGGTGCGCCGCAACGTGCTCGCCCTCTCCGGCCGTGCGGTCGAGGCCTCCGGCGACTGCGACGTCCTCCTGCTCGACAAGACCGGCACGATCACGCTCGGCAACCGCGAGGCGACCGAGTTCATCCCGATGCCGGGGGTGAGCGAGAACGAGCTGGCCGAGGCGGCGCAGATGTCCTCGCTCGCCGACGAGACGCCGGAGGGGCGCTCGATCGTCGTCCTCGCCAAGGAGCGCTTCGGCGTCCGCGAGCACGACTTCGACGGCTCCGAACCGACCTTCGTCCCGTTCAGCGCCGAAACGCGGATGAGCGGCGTCGACTTCGACGGCAGCCGGCTGCGCAAGGGCGCCGGCGACGCGATCGCCGAATGGATCGCGACCGAGGGCGGCCACGCGCCGCCGGAGCTGCGGGTCGAGCTCGACCGGATCGGCCGCGAGGGCGGCACCCCGCTGGCGGTCGCCCGCGACGAGCGGGTACTCGGGGTCGTCTACCTCAAGGACGTCGTCAAGGAGGGGATGAAAGCCCGCTTCGACCAGCTGCGGGCGATGGGGATCCGCACGATCATGGTCACCGGCGACAACAAGCTGACCGCGGCGAAGATCGCCGAGGAG
The DNA here is from genome assembly GCA_035545115.1 of Solirubrobacterales bacterium. Taxonomy (GTDB): domain Bacteria; phylum Actinomycetota; class Thermoleophilia; order Solirubrobacterales; family 70-9; genus VAYN01. Next base: position 5,369 of record DASZZB010000126.1, read on the forward strand.
GCGGGCCTCGACGACTTCCTCGCCGAAGCGACGCCGGAGCGAAAGCTCGAACTGATCAAGGAGCAGCAGTCCGACGGGAGACTGATCGCGATGACCGGGGACGGCACCAACGACGCGCCGGCCCTCGCCCAGGCCGATGTCGGTGTCGCCATGAACACCGGCACCCAGGCGGCGCGCGAGGCGGGCAACATGGTCGACCTCGACTCCAACCCGACGAAGCTGATCGAGATCGTCGAGGTCGGCAAGCAGCTGCTGATCACCCGCGGCGCCCTGACCACCTTCTCGATCGCCAACGACGTCGCCAAGTACTTCGCGATCCTGCCCGCGATGTTCGCCGCGACCTGGGCGGCGAGCGGTGACGACGGACCGCTGCACGCGCTCAACGTCATGCACCTGGGGACGCCGCGGTCGGCGATCCTCTCGGCGGTCATCTTCAACGCGCTGATCATCCCGCTGCTGATCCCGCTCAGCCTGAAAGGCGTCCGCTACCGGGCGATCGGCGCGACGGCGCTGCTGCGCCGCAACCTCCTGATCTACGGGCTCGGCGGCCTGATCGTCCCCTTCGTCGGGATCAAGCTGATCGACCTCGTCGTCCACAACCTGTTGGGGGCCTGAGGTGTGGCGGGTAGGCTGAAGGTCTTCCTGGGGATGGCGGCGGGGGTCGGCAAGACCTATCGGATGCTGCAGGAGGGCAGGGCTGAGGCTGCGGCCGGGCGCGATGTCGTGATCGGCTACCTCGAGCCGCACGATCGGCCGGAGACGTCGGAGCAGGCGCGCGGCCTCGAGGTGGTGCCGCGGCGCGAGGTCGAGGTGCGGGGGGCGCTCACCGCGGAGATGGATCTGCCGGCGCTGCTCGCCCGCGACCCCGAGCTGGCGCTGATCGACGAGCTCGCCCACACCAACCCGGCCGGGCTCGAGCACGGCAAGCGCCACGAGGACATCGCCGCGGCGCTGGCCGCCGGGATCGACGTCTTCTCCACCGTCAACGTCCAGCACCTCGAGTCGCTGAACGACCAGGTCGCCGAGCTGACCGGGGTGCGGGTGCGCGAGACGGTGCCCGACTCGGTGCTCGGCGACGCCGACGAGGTGGTCCTGATCGACCTCACCCCGGAGGCGCTGATCGCGCGCCTGCGCGAAGGCAAGATCTACCCGGGCGAGCCGAACATCGCCGCGGCGCTCGACAACTTCTTCAAGATCGAGAACCTGGCGGCGCTGCGCGAGGTGAGCCTGCGCCAGGTGGCGGAGGATGTCGAGTCGAAGCGGCTGGTCCACAGCGAGATCGAGCCGCTCGGCACGCGCGAGGGCGAACGGGTCGCCGCCGACGCCCCGAAGGCGGTGGGGGAGCGGCTGCTCGCCCTGGTGCGTCCGCAGCCGAGCGCTCAGCGGCTCGTCCGGCGGGCCTGGCGCTCGGCGCAGCGGCTGGGGACCGACCTCGACCTGCTCTGGGTGAAGCCGCCGGGGGCGCCGATCGAGGGCGAGGTCGAGCGCCAGGTGACGGCGCTGCGGCGGCTCGCCTCGGTGCTCGGGGCGACTTTCCTGATCGAGGAAAACGACGACGTCGTCGCGGCCGCCGCGCGGGTCGTCCGCGAGCGCGGCAGCACCTACATCATGGTCGGCGAGTCGCCCGCCGCCCGCGGCCTCGCCCGCCTGCGCGAGCCGCTCCCGCAGCGCCTCATGCACGCGACGCCGCCCGGCGTCGACGTCCGCATCGTCGCCCACCGTGGCGGCAAGGACGGAGAGCCGCGATGACGGGCGCGCTGGTCGCCATCCGGATCGAGCACATACTCGTCGTGGTCGCGCTGGTGGCCGGCGGCTGCGGCGGCTTCTGGCTGGCGAAGCGGCGCCGGCGCAAAGCGAGCGGCGAGGGCGTCCACCGGATCCTGCTGCCGTTCACCGGCACCGAGATCTCGCGGCGGGCGCTCGACGCGGCGTTGCGCCTCGCCCGGGCCGAGGGCGGCACGCTGATGCCCGCCTACCTGGCGACGGTCTCCCTGCAGCTGCCGCTCGGCTGCCCGCTGCCGAAGGAGGCGGCGGGGGCGATGGCGATGCTGGAGGCGATCGAACAGCGCGCCGCCGCCCAGGAAGTCGACGTCGATGCGCGGATCGAGCGCGGCCGCACCTATCGCCACGCGCTCGAGCGGCTGCTCGACGAGGAGGACTTCGACCGCGTCGTCGTTCCCGCCCAGGCGGCGGGCGGCGAGGGCCTCAGCGGCGACGATCTCGTCTGGCTGCTGCGCAGCGCCCCCGCCGAGGTGCTGATCCTGCGCCCCGCCCCCGAGGACCACCGCACGGTCGCCGCCGCCAAGAACGGCCGCCAGGCGGCGCGTTCGCACTAATGGCCGCATAGCGGCCATT
>DASZZB010000127.1:0-3275 GCA_035545115.1 Solirubrobacterales bacterium
ACCGGCGAGGTCACCGAGCGCCAGGGCGGCCTCCAAGGCCGCCACGCCGCCGCCTGCGATCACAACTGACTCCTTCATCGGTCTACCTTTCTGATTCTTGGCCCGAACATGCACCGACTCTTGCGGTGATCGCCGCTCCTGCCATCGGGGTCGTGCCGATGCCCGGCTGCGGCCTTACCCGGATGGCCGGGCACGCCGGCGCGCCTAGCCTCGCCTCATCGTCTGCAACGAAAGCGAGAGGAGATCGCCATGAAGCTGCTCGTCGCCATCGACGACGGGCCCCACGCGCAGGATGCCCTGGAGCTGGCACGCGTGCTCTGCACCGCGACCGGCTCGAGCGCGCTCGTCGTCCACGTCCTGTTCGCCGGACCACTGCCGATGGAGTCCGCGCTCCTGCCGGAGGAGGAGGCGAGCGAGGCCGGAGCGCTGTTCGTGGCGGCGCGCGAGGCACTAAGCGGCGTCGAGGTCGAAACCAGGGCCTACGGCGGTGGATCCCCGGCCGCGATCGTCACCGACATCTCCGAGAAAGAGGACCTTGACGGTATCGTCATCGGCTCGCCTCGGCGCCATGGCCTTGGCCGGGTGCTCTCCGGCAGTGTCGCGATCGGCATCCTGAACGGCGCGCAGACGGACGTCTTCATCGCACCTCCGGGCTACGCCGAGGTCGCCCACGACGGTCTTGACACCGTCGCGGTCGGATACCTGGGCACGCCCGACAGCAAGGTCGCGCTGCGACGCGCTCTCGATCTGGTCGGGCCGGCGGGACGCCTTGAGGTCCTGGTCGTCGCCGAACCGCCGGTTCCCCTGTCGCTTGCCGGAGAAGACCTCCCCAACCCGATCGACCCCGACCGGATCCTCGCCGAGGCGCTCGAGGCGGTCCCCGCGGAAGTACGCCTCGAAGGGCGGCGGCTCGACGGACCGGCGGCACCGGAGCTGGAGAAGGCATGTGCCGAAGGGGTCGACCTTCTGGCCCTCGGCTCGCGCGGCTACGGTCCTCTCAAGCGGGTGCTGCTCGGATCAGTCTCGGGCCATCTCGTCCGCCATGCTCCGTGTCCGGTGCTCGTCACCCGGCGGGCCTAGCCGATGGCCCGGCCGAAGTTCGTCCTCCTGCCCTCCCATTCCCCGGAGGCATTCGCCCCGGTCCTCGGGGAGGAGGAGTACCGGCGCGTCGACGCGGCAGCCGCGCGCGGCCGCGAGCAGTTCAAGGGCCGGGTCATCTGGCACGTCAGCTCGACCCTGCGGGGCGGCGGGGTCGCCGAGATGCTGCGTGCACTGCTGCCCTACGTGCGCGGTGCCGGCATCGACACCCGTTGGGCCGTGCTCCGCGAGGACCCCTGGTTCTTCCGCCTCACCAAGCGCATCCACAACAACCTCCACGAAGACCCCGGCGACGGGGGGCCGCTTGAAGCCGATCAGCGCGCGATCTACGAGCAGACCTTGGCCCGCAGCGCCCGCCAGTTCGAGGGCCTGATCCACGGCGACGACGTGGTGTTCCTGCACGATCCGCAGACCGCCGGCCTGGCGCCCCACGTCGCCCGCCTCGGCGCGACCGTGGTCTGGCGCTGCCATATCGGGGTCGACGATCCGGGCGAGACGGCGCTCCGCGCCCAACACTTCCTGGCTCCCGACCTCGGGGCAGCGGACCTCTGCGTCTTCTCGCGCCCCGGGCTGGTCTGGCCGGGCCTCCGCGGTGGACGTTGCCACGTCATGGCGCCTTCGATCGACCCCTTCTCGCCGAAGAACCAGGAGCTGGGTCCCGGTCGCGTCGACGCGATCCTGAACGCCGTCGGTCTCCTCGCCGGGAACGGCCCCGAGCCTCCGCTCTTCACCTGTGCCGATGGCAGCCCGGGTCGGGTCGAGCGCCGGGCCGAGGTCCTCCAGGAGGAGCCGATCCCGGCAGGTGCCAAACTGGTCGCGCAGGTCTCGCGCTGGGATCGGCTGAAGGACCCCGAAGGTCTGCTCGACTGCCTCGCGACGGAACTTGAGCCGGCCCGGGATCTGCACCTGCTGCTCGCGGGACCCGATGTCTCGGCGGTGGCCGACGACCCGGAGGGCGCGCAGGTGTGGGCCGAGGTGTGCGCCCGGCGCGCCGCGATGCCGGCGGCGATCCGTCGACGCGTCCACCTCGCCGGACTGCCGATGGCCGACCTGGACGAGAACGGCGCCGTGGTGAACGCGATACAGCGGCGGGCCGACGTGGTCGTGCAGAAGAGCCTCGCCGAGGGTTTCGGGTTGACGGTCACGGAGGCGATGTGGAAGCGGCGACCCGTTGTCGGCAGTCACATCGGCGGGATCGCCGAGCAGATCGTCGACGGGGAGAGCGGCGTCCTGGTGGATCCGCGCGATAGCCGCGAGCTGGCGGGCGCGGTGCTCGGCCTGCTGGACGACCCGGGGCGGGCGAGGCGGCTCGGCGACGCCGCCCACGACCGGGTGCGCCGCCACTACCTGGGCGCCGTGCGCCTGGCCGAGTACGGCGATCTGCTTGCCGAGGTGAAGAGCGTGCCGGAGTGAGGTATCCGGCCCACCTGGCCTCCGAGGTCGTCCTGCGGGACGGCTCGACCGTGACCTTGCGCCCCGCGCGACCGGATGATGCGCCGCTCCTGCTCGAGCTCTTCCGCTCCTTGGACGAACGCTCGCTCGCGTTCCGCTTCTTCACCGGCGCGCCCGGACTCGAAAAGGTGACGCGGATGCTCGCCGATGTCGACTACGAGCGGCGCTTCGGCCTGCTGGCGCTGCGCGGCGCGGACCGTCGGCCGGTCGGCCACGGCTTCTTCGCGGCGATCGACGACGAACTCGTCGAGATCGCCTTCGCCGTCGACGCGTCACTCCAGGGCAAGGGCCTCGGGAGCGTGCTGCTCGCCCAGTTGGCCGAGCGGGCGCTGGAGGTCGGGTTCGAGCGGATGGTCGCCGACGTCCTCCCCGCGAACCACGCGATGATCTCGGTGTTCCGCGACAGCGGCTTCCCTGTCGAGGTCCGCTCCGAGGCGGAATCGGTCGTCGTGGAAATGCCGACCTCGTCCACGCCCGAGTCGATCGCGCGCTTCCAGGAACGCGATGCCACCGCCGCGCGGGCGGCGGTGGCAAGCTTCTTCGACCCGGACGCCGTCGCGACGATCGACGGGCCGGTAGAGGCGACGCTGGACTGGGCGCGAGGATCGGCCGACGCGATCCGTGCGATCGTCGTCCGCGGCAACCCCGATGAATGGAGCCCGCCGGGTTCCGAGGCGGAGCACGAGTTGCTGGAGATCTGTCGTCGCACCGGCACGCGGCTGATC
>DASZZB010000128.1:0-8669 GCA_035545115.1 Solirubrobacterales bacterium
GGCGTCGGCTTCTACGGCATCGACGTCCCGATCGGCATCCTCTACTTCTTCGCCGTCGGCTCGATCGCCTTCTACGGCCTCCTCCTCGGCGGCTGGTCCTCGGGCTCCAAATACAGCCTGCTCGGGGCGATGCGCTCGGCCGCCCAGCTGCTCTCCTACGAGGTCTCGATGGGCCTCGCGCTGCTCGGCGTGATCATGATGAGCGGCTCGCTCTCGCTGGTCGACGTGGTCCGCGCCCAGGGCGGCATCTGGTACATCGCGCCCCAGTTCGTCGGCTTCCTGATCTTCATGCTGGCCGGCTTCGCCGAGACCAACCGCACCCCGTTCGACATGCCCGAGGCCGACGCCGAGCTGGTCCAGGGCTTCATGACCGAGTACGGCGGCATGCGCTTCGGCTCCTTCCTGCTGGTCGAATACATGGAGATCCTGGTCGTCTCCGGGATCGCCGCGGCGATGTTCCTCGGCGGCTGGATGGGCCCCGGCCCCGGCTGGCTCGACCCGATCTGGATGCTGATCAAGATGCTGGCGCTGGTCTTCGTCTTCATCTGGGTGCGGGCGACCCTGCCGCGACTTCGATATGACCAGCTGATGACCCTCGGCTGGAAAGTCCTGCTGCCGCTGGCGACCCTGAACGTGCTGGTGACGGCGGTCCTGGTGGTGGTCACGTGAGCGAGCAGAGCTTCGACCCCAAGTCGGCCTCCTACCTCGACTCGATCGACGTGGTCGAGGTGCAGCGCGGGCCCGAGCCGGGCGGGATCGGCGGCGCCTACCGCGCCTTCGGCGAGACCCTGCGGGGGTTGAAGACGACGATGTCGCGGCTGATCGAGGGACCGCTGACGATCGAGTACCCGGAGGAGAAGACGCCGGTCTACCCGCGCTTCCGCGGCCGCCACAAACTGCACCGCTTCGAGGACACCGGCCTCGAGAAATGCGTCGGCTGCTCGCTCTGCGCCGCCGCCTGCCCGGCCGACTGCATCCGCGTCGTCGCCGCCGAGAACATCCCCGGCGAACGGGTCTCCTCGGGCGAGCGTTACGCGGCGGTCTACGAGATCAACCTCAGCCGCTGCATCTTCTGCGGCTACTGCGAGATCGCCTGCCCCTTCGACGCGATCACGATGGGCCATGACTACGAGATGGCCGACTACAACCGCACCGACCTGATCTTCACCAAGGAGATGCTGCTCGCCGAGCCGATCGAGCGGACGCCGCTGAAAAACGTCGGCGAAGGGCTGGAGGACGCCTGATGGAAGCGGTGCTCTTCTTCATCGCCGCGATCGGCGCGACGGTCGGCGCGATCGGCGTCGTCGCCGCCCGCAACCCCTTCTACAGCGTGCTGGCGCTGATCGCCCACCTGTTCTCGCTGGCAGTGCTCTTCCTGCTGCTCACCTCGGCCTTCGTCGCCGCCGCCCAGGTGGTCGTCTACGCGGGCGCGGTGATGGTCCTCTACGTCTTCGTCGTCGCCTACGTCGGCAGCGCCCAGGAGCCGCGATGGGACCCGGTCCCCGGCCAGCGGCTGTTCGCCGGCCTGCTCGCCTTCTTCCTCTTCGTCGAGATCTCCGCCGCCGTCCTCTCCTCCGGCCTGCGCGCCCTCGGCACCCACGGTCCCGACGTCCCAGCCGGCTTCGGCGACCCCGCCGCGATCGGCACCCTCCTCCTCGAAAAGTTCCTCGTCCCGTTCGAGGCGACCTCGGTCCTGCTTCTGATCGCGGCCGTGGGGGCGATCGTGCTCGCGGCCCGCCGGCGGGAGAGCATCAACCGCGAGCGGCCACTGGGCGAGGGGGTCGCCTCGCGATGAACATCGACTGGTACATCGTCCTCAGCGCGCTGCTCTTCACGATCGGGGCGATCGGCATCCTCGTCCGCCGCAGCCCGATGGTGATCCTGCTCTGCCTCGAGCTGATGCTGAACGCCGGCAACCTGGCGCTGGTCGCCTTCAGCCGCGAGGTCGGCAACGGCCAGGGCCAGGTCTTCGCCCTCGTCGTGATGGTGATCGCCGCCTGCGAGGTGGTCGTCGGCCTCGGCCTGATCGTCGCGATCTTCCGCCGCCGGCTGCCGCTCGACGTCGACGACCTGCGGGAGCTGCGCGGATGAGCGCCACCAGCTGGGCCTGGCTGGTCCTCCTCTTCCCGCTGCTCGGCTCGATCACGATCGCGCTGGGCTTCCGCCGCACGTCCTGGCGCTTCGCCGGGATCGTCGGCACCGGCGCGATCGCGCTCGCCTTCGTCTGTGGCATCGCCGCGCTGATCACGCTGCTCGGCGAAAGCCCCGACGCGCGCCACCACACCTCCGCGCTCTGGGAATACGCGAGCGTCGCCTCGCTGCAGATCAAACTCGGGATCTACGTCGACCCGCTCTCGGTCTTCATGATCCTGGTGGTCAGCGGCGTCTCCACCCTGATCCACCTCTACTCGTTCGGCTACATGCAGTCCGACGAGGGCTACCACCGCTTCTTCAGCTACCTCAACTTCTTCGTCTTCTCGATGCTGCTGCTGGTGCTGGCGGGGAACTTCGTCCTCCTGATCGTCGGCTGGGCCTTCGTCGGCTTCGCCTCCTACGCGCTGATCAGCTTCTGGTACCGCCGCACCACCGCGACGCGGGCCGGGATCAAGGCCTTCGTGATCAACGTGGTCGGCGACATCGGCCTGGTGCTGGCCGCCTTCCTGATCTTCCAACAGCTCGGCACCTTCGAATACACCGAAGTCTTTGCGAAAGCGCCTCAGGTGTTCCACACCAACGAGTGGACGGTGACCGCGATCTGCCTGCTGCTCCTGGTCGGCGCCTTCGCCAAGTCGGCGCAGCTGCCGCTCCACACCTGGCTGCCGGACGCGATGGAGGGTCCGACCCCGGTCTCCTCGCTGATCCACGCGGCGACGATGGTGACCGCGGGCGTCTACCTGATCGCCCGCACCCACGTCCTCTTCGTGCTCGCCCCGACCGCCGCCGACATCGCCGCCTTCGGCGGCCTCGCGACGCTGCTGGTCGCGGCGACGATCGCGCTGGTGATGACCGACCTGAAGCGGGCGATCGCCTACTCGACGATGAGCCAGATCGGCTACATGATCGTCGGCGTCTCGATCGGCGCCTACAGCGCCGGGCTGTTCCACCTGATGACCCACGCCTTCTTCAAGGCGCTCCTCTTCATGGCGGCCGGCTCGATCATCGCGGCGATGGCCAACGAGCAGAACATCGACAAGATGAGCGGCTTCGGCAAGGCGATGCGCTTCACCTCGGTGACGATGCTCTGCGGCGGCCTGGCGCTCGCCGCCTTCCCGTTCACCGCCGGCTTCTTCTCCAAGGACGAGATCCTCGCCTACGCCTCGGCCCGCGGCGGGATGTACCTGATCTTCACGATCCTCGGCTACTTCGGCGCCCTGCTGACCGCGATCTACACCTTCCGGCTGATCTTCCGGGTGCTGGGCGGCAAGCCCTGCGCCGAGGCGCAGGAGCTGATCGACACCGGCCACGGCGCCCACGCCGAGGCGCCATTCAACCCGGCGACCGGTGAGACCGAGGACACCGACATCGGCTTCCCCGGTGCCGTGCATCACTTCGCCGAGGGGTCGCCGCCGATGAAGGTGGCGATGGGGATCCTCGCCTTCCTCGCCCTCTTCGCCGGGTTCATCCAGGTCCCCGGCGTCGACGAGACGATCACCCACTTCCTCGACCCGGTCTTCGCCGACTCGCCGCTGGCGGCGATCCACCCGACCACCTCGGCCAGCTGGTTCGGCCTCCTGATCGGCGGCCTGATCAGCGTCGCCGGGGTCGGCATCGCGTACCTCCTCTACGTGGCCCGGCCGGACACGCCGCGCCGCCTGCAGGAGCGCTTCGCCGCGGTCCACACATTCCTCTACAACAAGTGGTACTTCGACGAGGCGATCGACATCCTCGTAGTCCGCCCGGCCCTGGCGGTCGGCCGCTTCGCCGACAACGTCTTCGAGCGCATCGTGATCGACGGCGCGATCACCGGCGGCACCGAGGAGACGGTCGGCCGCGCCGGCGTGATCGTCCGCACCTTCCAGAACGGCATCGTCCGCACCTACGGCCTCTTCCTGGTCTTCGGCGCCGTCGGCCTCGCCCTCTACTTCCTCATCCAGCAGTCATGATCAACGCGCTCCTCTGGGTACCCCTGGCGTTCGGCGTCGTCGGCCTCTTCCTGCCGAGGCGGGCGGTCGGCTGGTGGGCGACGGCGGGCGCGGCGGTGACGCTGGCGATCGGCGTGATCATGGCCTTCGGCTTCGAAAACGGTGCCGCCGGCCTGCAGGACACGGTCGACACGACCTGGATCTCCGGGCTCGGCGTCAACTACAGCCTCGGCATCGACGGTCTCAACCTCTTCCTGGTCCTGCTCACCGCGGTGCTGTGGACGGGCGGCATCGCCTTCGCGGCGTTCCGCGAACGGGACCGGCCGCGGCTCTTCTTCTTCCTCATGCTGGCCGCCGAGACCGGGACGCTCGGCTCGTTCCTCTCCCAGGACCTGCTGCTCTTCGTCCTCTTCTTCGACCTGATGCTGGTGCCGTTCTACTTCCTCTTCGGCGCCTGGGGGATCGACCGCACGGCCGAAGGCGGCCCCACCGCCGCGCGGGCGACGCTGAAGATGATGATCTACACGCTGATCGGCTCGCTGCTGATGCTGGTCGGCGCGATCGCCACGGCGATCGTCTCCGCCCATGGCGGCCACCTCACCTTCTCGATCGAAGCGATCCAGCACCAAGGGGTGCCGGTCGGCAGCCAGCGCTGGATCTTCTGGTTCTTCGCCGCCGCCTTCCTGGTCAAGATGCCCGCCTTCCTCGTCCACGGCTGGATGCCGGACACCTACCGGGCGGCGCCGCTGTCGACGCTCGTCGTCTTCTCCGGGGTGCTGGCGAAGGTCGGCGCCTACGGGTTCCTGCGGATCGTGCTGCCGCTCTTCCCGCAGGCGACGACGCAGTTCCAGACCGTGATCCTGCTGCTCGCGCTGGGCTCGATCCTCTACGGCTCGGTGATGGCCTTCACCCAGACCAACCTGCGGCTGATCGCCGGGTACTCCTCGGTCGCGCAGCTCGGCTTCATCACCATCGGGATCTTCGCCCTGCGGGCCGACGGCTCCGACGGCGCGGTCCTGCAGATGGTCAACCACGGCCTGGTCGTGGCGGCGATCTTCATCATCATCGGGATCCTGGTCGAGCGCTCCGGCACCGAGGACCTGCGCTCGATGGGCGGGATGGCGATGCGGGCGCCGGTCTTCGCGGCGCTCTTCCTGATCGTCGCCCTGGCCACCCTGGCGATGCCCGGGTCGGCCAACTTCGTCGGCGAGTTCTACATCCTCAACGGGCTCTTCGAGTCGAAGATCGTCTTCGCCTTCATCGCGATCTCCGCGGTGGCGATGTCGGCCTACTACGCGCTGCGCCTCTACATCGGCACGATGCACAACCGCAGGCCCGACGGGATCCTCTCGCGGGAGATCGGCCTCCGCGACGGCATCGTCCTGGCGCCGCTGGTGCTCTGCATCCTCGGCCTGGCCCTCTACCCGCAGCTGATCCTCCACCGCGCCGACCCGAGCGTGCAGCAGTCGGTCTCGGCGGCGACCGGGAGCGAAGGCGGGACGGTCGTCACGACTGAAGGCAAGGCGCCGGAACTGCAGGTGATCAGGTGATGGCCGGCGCCGGCTTCAACGCCCCCCACGTCGACTACGCGGCGACGGCGCCGGTGATCGCGCTGACCGTCGGGCTCGTCGTGATCCTGATCAGCGGCGTCTCCGGACCGACCAGGCGCTGGGCGCCGGGGCTGGCGGTGCTGACCCTGGGCGCGACCGCGGGACTCCTGCTCTGGCACTGGAACGACCGGATCGATCTGATCGCGGGAGCGCTGCGGGTCGACGACCTGGCGATCGCGATCTCGCTGATCGCGATCGCGACGGCGTTCACGACGATCCTCCTCTCGATCCGCGAGCGGGCCGCCGACGAAGCCGGGCGCGGCGAGTACTACGCGCTCCTGATCGGCTCGGTGCTGGGGATGGTGCTGCTCTCGGAGGCCGAGAACCTGGTCACCTTCTTCGTCGCGATCGAGACGCTCTCGATCCCGCTCTACATCCTCTGCGCGACCAACCTGCGCCGCGAGGGGTCGCTCGAGTCGGGCCTCAAGTACCTGATCGTCGGCTCGCTCGGCTCGGCGACGCTGCTCTACGGGATGGCCTTCATCTACGGCGGCACCGGCTCGACCGACTTCGCCGGGATCGCCCACGGGATCGAAGCCCACGGGATGCTGCACGACCCGCTGATCCTGATCGGGATCGCGCTGGCCCTGGTCGGGCTCGCCTTCAAGACCTCGATCGCCCCCTTCCACCAGTGGACGCCCGACGTCTACCAGGGCGCGCCGACCCCGATCACCAGCTTCATGGCGGTGGCGACCAAGGCGGCGGCGTTCGCGGTCTTCCTGCGCTTCTTCGTCGTCGCGCTCGGTCCCGAGACCGGCGACTGGCAGATGGGGCTGGCGATCCTGGCGGCGATCTCGATCGTCGTCGGCAACGTCGGCGCGCTCGGCCAGGACTCGCTGAAGCGGCTGCTCGGCTACTCCGGGGTCGCCCAGGCCGGCTACATGCTGGGCGGGATCGTGGTCGCCACCGAAAAGGGCGCCGGCTCGCTGGTCTTCTACCTGGCGATCTACCTCTTCATGAACCTGGCCGCCTTCGCGGTGGTGGTCGCGCGCGAGCGCGAGACGCCGTTCGGCGACGACATCCGCGGCGTGCGCGGCCTGGGGGCGGAGCGCCCGGCGCTGGCCTGGCCGCTGACGATCTCGATGCTGGCGCTGGCGGGGCTGCCGGCGACGGCGGGCTTCATCGGCAAGCTCTACCTGATCGAGGCGCTGGTCGAAGGCGACTACCTCTGGCTGGCGATCTTCATCGTCGGCGGGACGATGATCTCGCTCGCCTACTACCTGCGGGTGGTGGCGGCGATGTGGATGCGGCCCGAGACCGAGGTCGGTGGCGCGACCCCGGCGATCGCCGGCGCCTCCCCCGAGGCCGACCCGGTCGACCCCGACGCGGGCCGCCGCTGGTACCTGGTCGCGCCCGCCGTCCTCGCCGCCGGCATCACCGTCTTCCTCGGCGTCATCCCCCAGCCGCTGGTCGACTTCGCCACCCACGCCGGCGCCTCGCTCTTCTAGACCAGATATATCTGGGAGCCTCCGATGGGCGTCCTGCTGACCGCCGCGCTGATCGTCGCCGGCACCGCGGTCGGGGTCGGCGCCGAGCACCGCTACCCGAGCGCCGCGGTCGGGCTGGCGCGCCGCCTCCTGCAGTTGATCTTCTACGTGCTGGTCCCGATCATCATCTTCTTCAACCTCGAGAGGGCGACGATCAGCGTCGACAACGGGGTCGGCCTGGGGCTCGCCTGGCTGAACATGGCCCTGGTCGGGACCGTGGTCTGGTTCGTCGCGAGTCGCGTGCTACGGCTGGGCCGGGCCCAGACCGGCGCGGTGATCGTCTGCGCCCTGGTCGCCAACACCACCTACCTCGGCTATCCGCTGACCGTGGCGCTGCTCGGCCATGACCACCTCTCGACCGGGGTCCTCTACGACGTCCTGGTCGGCGGGCCGACGCTGATGCTGGGGGCGTTCGGGGTCGCGGCGGCGTTCGGCGACCGGGCGGGGGAAGGGCTGCGCGAGCGGAGCAGGACGTTCCTGACCCGTAACCCGCCGCTCTACGCGGCGATCCTCGGTCTCCTGGCCCCGGCGGCGCTGGCGCCCACCGCCCTCGTCGACGCCTCCCAGGCGCTGGCGGTGGCGGTGCTGCCGATCGGGTTCTTCGCCGTCGGCGCGACGCTGGCGGAGGGCGCCGAGCACGGCGAGCTGCCTTTCCCGCCGCCGTTCACCCGGCCGGTGGCGCTGGCGGTCGGCGCGCGGATCGCCCTGGCGCCGGCGCTCCTGATGGTCCTGGCGGCGCCCCTGATCGACCTGCCCTCGGCCTACCGGTTGATGGCGGCGATGCCGACGGGCCTCAACGCGATGATCGTCTCCCATGCCTACGGGCTCGACAACCGGACGGTCGCCGAGGCGATCACCTGGTCGACGGCGTTGGTGGTCACCGCGGCGCTGATCTCGCTCCTATTCTGAGTGTGAGTGATGCTCCAGCACGCCGGCATCGAGGTGAAGCCCGCCGATCTCGAGCGCACGGTCGAGTTCTTCTCGATCCTCGGCTTCGCCGTCGTCCCCGACCCCTTCGAGGACGGCTTCACCTGGCTGGAGCGCGCCGGCACCCAGATCCACCTCATGCACGAGGACGACCCGACCGTCCCCACCCGCGCCCACGTAGCCGTCGTCTGCCCGCAGATCGACGCCGCCCTCGCCCGCCTCCAGGAGCACGGCTTCGAGGTCGAACGCCGCCGTGAGCACTGGGGCGAGCCCCGCGCCCTCGCCATCGCCCCCGGCGGCCACCGCGTCGAGCTGATGAAGGCACCGCCCCCGCGCAGCGCCTAGCGAGCCCCGGTGCGTTCGCACTTATCGCCGTATAGCGACCATTTCTGCGAACGCACGGCGGAGGGGAGTGAGGGTGACCCTTCACTCACGAACTGCAGGGAGGTTCGTTCAGGGCCACCCTCACTCCCCTTTCCGGATCCCAGCCGGGCGCGACGCGGTCGACCTTTGTCAGCTCCCGACGGGCGCGGTCGACCTTAGTTAGCCATGAGCTAACTAAG
>DASZZB010000129.1:0-3443 GCA_035545115.1 Solirubrobacterales bacterium
CGGCGGCGCCGGCGCGTCCCGCCGAGCTGACCTCGCGCGAGCGTCGCGAGCGGGCGCTCCTGGCGATGTGCATCGCGCTACCCGAGCCCGGCGCCGGCTATCTGGAGCGGCTCGGGGACGCCCACCTCTCGGCAAGCGGCCGCGCCGCCGCCGACTTCCTCCGCGCCCATCCCAAGGACCCGGCCGAGCACCTGCCGCGCGAAAACGGCGCCCTCGCCGCGCTGATCACCGAACTGGTGATGATGGCGCGCGAGGAGCCCGCCTCCGAGGAGGCGATGGAGCTGAACTTCCTGCTCCTCGACCAGCGCCGGCTCGAGGGCGAGATCGCCGCGGCGGGCGAGCGCGGCGACTACGAGCGACGCGCCCACCTCAGCCGCGAACGGGCGGCGCTGGTCGAACGGATCGCCCACGCCCAACGGGTCGGCAGCTGACCCGGTAAATTGCGGTCGGTCCGGCCTCGTCCGGCCGACGCCGTTCCGGGGTAGCTCAATCGGCAGAGCATTCGGCTGTTAACCGAAGGGTTGTGGGTTCGAGTCCCACCCCCGGAGCTTCTTCGCGCGCCTGTGTGCGAGCTCCTCGACCAGTTCGGCGCCGCGCTCGGAGCCGTCGTGGGTCGCCCCCCAGGCGGCGATCTGGCGCGAGCGGGCGGCGAAGCGGGGGTCGGCGAGGACGCGGCGGGCGGCCCAGCGCAGCGGTCCGGGCCGACAGAGCCGCCACGGCAGCGAGAGCCCGGCGCCGGCCCAGGCGACCCGCATCGCGGTCTCGCCCATGTCGCCGGTGATCGGCGAGATCAGGACCGGGGCGCCCGCCCCGAGCGCCCGCGCCACAGTGCCGTGCCCGCCGTGGGAGATCACCAGCGCGGCGATCGGCATCAGCTGGCTGTAGCTCAGCCAGTCGACGAGGACGGCGTTGCCGGGGACGGGGATCGGGCTCTGCGGGTGGACCCGGTTGGTCGTGGCGACGACGCGGACCGGCTCCGCCGCGAGCGCCGCCAGGGCGGCCCGCACCAGGTGGTTGCCGGAGTCGTGCGCGGTGCTCGGGGCGACGAGGACGAGCGGCGCCTCGCCGGGCGGCAGCTCGATGTCCGGGTGGGGGACCTCGAAGGCCATCGGCCCGGTGACGTGGACCGAGGCGGGCCAGGCGCGTGGGTACTCGAGCTGAGGGTAGGTCGCGACCAGCGCCAGGTCGGGGCTGATCCCCCCGTGGAAGCGGTCGAGGGGCGCCAGGCCGAGCCGCGCGCGCTGGCCGTTCAGGTCGCGGCGGCCGTGCTCGAGGCCGACGTCGAGCGCCCGTTGGCCGACCTTCCAGACGGCCCGCCCGACCGGCGTCCGCGGCGCCCGCAACCCGACCGCGAAGAACGGCAGGCCCGGCTCGACCACCGGGTAGATGTGCGGGACGAGGGTGGCCAGCGGCACCCCCGCGGCCTCGGCGGCGAGGGTCGGGGCCAGGGTGAGGATGTCCGAGACCACGACCGCGGGATCGAGCCGTTCGAGCAGCGGCAGGAGCGCCCGGGCGGCGTCGGCGGCGTGGCGGCCTTCGTCGGTGTCGGGCTCGGGCGGCGGGAAGGTGCGGTATTCCTCGGCCGCGGCGAAATCGAGCCCGGCGCCCTCGACCGCTGCGCGGCGCTCCTCCCAGGTCTCGACCGTCACCTCGTGCCCGCGGCGCGCCAGCGCCCGTCCCAGCGAGATCGCCGGGAAGACATGCCCAGGGTCGCCGAAGGCGGCGACCAGGACCCGCACTACGGGGTGCCGATCGCCTCGCCCGGGCGGGTGAAGACGATCTCCGGGATATGGCAGTTCGGCGAGAGCTTGAGCAGCCAGCGGACGGCCTCGCCGATGTCGGCGGGGCGGATCATGTCCTCGGCGGGGACGGCCCCCTTGACGAAGTCGGTCATGTCGGTGTCGACGAACGCCGGGGCGAACGCGGTGCAGGCGATCCCCTCGCCGCCCAGCTCGCGCTCGGTGGCGACGCTGAAGTTGAGCACCGCGGCCTTGGTCGCCCCGTAGATCGAGAGCCACGGCTGGCCTGCCTTGCCGGCGATCGAGGCGGTGTTGAGGATCAGCGCCTTGCGGTGCTCGGCGCCCGCCTTGCGCAGCAGCGGCAACCCTTCGCGCGTCCCCAGGATCAGCGAGCGCAGGTTCACCCCCAGCTGCATGTCGAGGAACTTGGTCTGGATCTCGCCCATCGCCGCGCCGATCCCGACCCCGGCGTTGTTGACCAGCACGTCGAGCCGGCCGAAGCGCTCCTCGTGGGCGGCGAAGACCGACTTCAGCTCGGCCTCGTCGGCGACGTTGGCGGCGACCGTCTCGACCTCGTGGCCCGCCTCGCGCAGGGGGGCGACCGCGTCCTCCAGTTTCTCCGGACGCCGTGCCGAGAGGGTGAGGCCGTAGCCCTCCTCCGCCAGCACCGTGGCGATCGCCAATCCGATCCCACCCGACGCTCCGGTGACCAATGCAGCTCGCTCCGCCATCCCTCTCTCCCTCCGCTCGACGACGCGGCCAGCCTACTGGGGACTCTGAGAACATGCCGCCGATGCGCGCCCCCCGTCACGCCCTGGGCACCGTCTGCCTGCTGGTGTGCGGGTCGCTCCTCGCCGCCGGCTGCGGCGGCGGCTCCAGCTCCTCCCCCCATATGGACCGAGAAGCGGAGGCGGGCAAGAGCCGCCCGGCGCCGCCGAAGAGCGCCTTCCCCGCGGCGGCCGGCAAGACGCTGCGCGAAGTCATCGATCGACAGGGCAACGAGCACGCCGAAGTCAAGGTGACGCCGGAAGCGCAGGTCTTCTATCCGGGGTCGAACCGCTACCCGTTCACGATCGCCGAAAAGGTCGGCTCGACCGGCAGGGCGGGCGGGGAGGTCCCCGACGCCGAAGCGGCGCTCTATTACGCGAAGGTGCCGGCGGTGAAGCCGGGGGCGAAGTCGAAATCGGGGAACAAGGGGATGGTCGGGAAGGCGCAGGCACAGGCGCTCGACGAGCCCGCGATCGGTCCCTTCCCGGCGAAGATCGAATCGCTGGCGACGAAGCCGGCCTTCCAGGGCGCGGCGACCACCGAAGGGCCGGACGTCGCGACCGTGGTCTACTCGACCGAGCTGAGCCTGCCGGCGGCGGGCGAATTTCGGCCCGCGGTCCTGATCAAGGAAAAGGGGGCCTGGGCAGCGAAGCTCCTCCCCAGCGTGAAAGTCGACGAATTCGCGAAGATTCCGAGGCCGGGCGAGAAGGCGCCGTCGATCACGACGCCGCAGAACAAGGTCAACTACGCGGAAGTGCTCGGAAAGGAACCGATCCTGCTCTTGTTTACGACCCCCCAGTTCTGCCAGAGTCGGGTCTGCGGGCCCGTCGTCGACGTCGCCCGGCAGGCGCAGCACGAATTCGGAGGCAAGGCCAACTTCATCCACATGGACATCTACAACGACAACGACCCGTCGAAAGGAGTGCGCCCGCAGGT
>DASZZB010000130.1:0-3904 GCA_035545115.1 Solirubrobacterales bacterium
CGTTGAAGGCCTGGCCGAGCGCCGCCGTCTCCGCCGGACCGCCCACCTCGGCCCGGGCGGAGCGATCGCCCGCGGCGAGCCGTCCCGCCGCGTCGACCAGCCGGTCGAGCGGCCGGCGCATCGCCGCGATCATCCCGGCGAAGAGCAGCAGCGCCCCGATCAGCCCGGCGAGGAGGCCGGCGCCGACCAGGATCACCGTGTCGCGGGTGTCGCCGGAGATCGAGTCGCGAAGGCGGGCCCGGTCCGCTTCCTCGGCGGTGATCGTCCGCCGCGCGGCCCGCGTGTCGGTGCCCGCCGCGAGTTCGGCCCGCGCGGTCATCTCGCGCTGGTAGGAGCGTTCGAGCGAGCTCTCGTAGTTCTGGCGCTGCTCGATGAAGTGGCCGACGCCGATCACGGCCAGCGCCGTGAGCACGGCGAAGGCGATCGCGAACCCGATCCTGAGACGGTTGGCGAGCGAGGGGCTGAGGCGTCTGCCCCCGCGTGAATATGCTTGCGCGGCTATGGGGCACGAGGCTACAGGCCGCGCCGACGAAGTTGGGGCGGTCGACGGGATCGATGCCGCCGGCATCGGTGCCTGGTTCGCCGCGAACGTGCCGGGCGCGCGGGCACCGCTCTCCTACGAGCGGATCGCGGGCGGCCATTCCAACCTCACCTACCGGGTCGTCGACGCGGCCGGGACGGAGTGGGCGCTGCGCCGGCCGCCGCTCGGCAAGACCCTCTCATCCGCCCACGACATGGGGCGCGAGCACAAGGTCGTCGCCGCGCTCGGCGGGACGCCGGTGCCGGTCGCGCCGGTGGTCGGCCTCTGCGAGGACGAGTCGGTGAACGGCGCTCCCTTCTACGTCATGGAGTTCGTCCGCGGCCCGGTGCTGCGCGGGGTGAGCGAGGCCGAGGCGGCCTTCCCCGACGAAGGCGACCGCGCCCGGATCGGCCTCCGCGTCGCCGACACGTTGGCCGCGATCCATGCCGTCGACCCGGACGCCGTCGGCCTCGGCGACCTCGGCCGCAAGGAGGACTACGTCGCCCGCCAGCTGCGCCGCTGGTACGGGCAGTGGGAGAAATCGAAGACGCGCGAGCTGGCGGCGATCGACCGTGTCCACGAGCGCCTGGCGGCGCGGATCCCGGCCCAGGAGGGCGTCTCGATCGTGCACGGCGACTACCGCCTCGACAACATGATCCTCACCGATGAGGGCGAGGTGGCGGCGGTGGTCGACTGGGAGCTCTGCACCCTCGGTGACCCGCTCGCCGACGTCGGCACGCTGATGGCCTACTGGCCGGACCGCGGTACCGAGCGGATCAGCCTCGGTATGCCGGCCAACCTGGCGCCCGGCTTCCCGGCCCGCGAGGAGATCGCCGCCCGTTACGCCGAGGCCTCCGGCCGCGACCTCTCCGAGCTCGACTTCTTCGTCGCCCTCGGCTACTGGAAGCTGGCGATCATCCTCGAGGGCGTCTACGCCCGCTACGCGGCGGGCGGCTACGGCAAGGCGGGATCAGACTCCGGCTTCGAAGAGTTCGCCCGCCTGGTCGAGCGCCTCGCCGAGGCCGCGGAGGAGATCGAGGCACGCGGCTGAGGCGCGTGTCTCTCGCTACACCATCCGGGTGGCGTGTCGCGGCTCGAGCGGCTCGCCGGCCGCTTCCGCCTCGGCGCGCTTCGACCAGCGGTTCAGCTCGCGGCGGGCGAGGACCATCTTGTGGACCTCGTCGGGGCCGTCGGCGAGGCGCAGCATGCGGCTGAAGCGCCACATCGGGGCGAGCGGGGTGTCGTCGGTCATACCGAGGCTGCCGTAGATCTGGATCGCCCGGTCGAGGACGTTCATCACCATGTTGGCGGCGACGACCTTGATCGCCGAGATCGACTGGCGGGCGGCGCGCTTGCCCTCGGTGTCCATCTTCCAGGCGGCGTAGAGGGTGAGCAGGCGGGCCTGGTCGATCTCCATCCGGCTGGTGGCGATCGACTCCTGCACGAACTGCTTGTCGGCGAGCGGGCCGCCGAAGGCGTGGCGCTCGTTGGCGCGGCGGCACATCATCTCGTGGGCGCGCTCGGCGGTGCCGATCGCCCGCATGCAGTGGTGGATGCGGCCCGGCCCGAGCCGGTCCTGGGCGATCGCGAAGCCGGCGCCGCGCTCGCCGAGCAGGTTCTCCTCGGGGACGCGGCACCCGGTGTAGCGGATCTCGCAGTGGCCGGGGCCCTTGTCGTGTCCCATCACCGGGATCGGGCGCACCATCTCGTAGCCGGGGGTGTCGGTCGGCACGCAGATCATCGAGGCGCGCGCGTAGGGCGGCGCGTCGGGGTCGGTGACCACCATCGCGATCGCCAGGTCGGCGCCGACCGCGCCGCTCGTGTACCACTTGTGCGCGTCGATCACCCACTCGTCGCCGTCGAGGACGGCCTGGCCGCGCAGCAGGGTCGGGTCGGAGCCGGAGACCTCCGGCTCGGTCATCGAGAAGCAGGAGCGGATGCGGCCCTCGAGCAGCGGCTCGAGCCAGCGCTCGCGCTGCTCGTCGGAGCCGTGCTCGGCGAGGATCTCCATGTTGCCGGTGTCCGGGGCGGAGCAGTTGAAGGCCATCGGCGCGGCGATCGGGCTGCGACCCATCTCCTCGCAGAGGAGGCCGTATTCCCAGTTCTTCAAGCCGGGGCCGAAGCGCTCGTCGGGCATGAAGAGGTTCCAGAGGCCGGCCTCGCGGGCGCGGGCGCGGACGGCGGTGAGGTTGGCCGGGTAGGGGACGCCGGGACCGACCTCCGCGTCGAGCGCCTCGACCAGCTCCCGCTCGGCCGGGTAGATCTCGGCGTCCATGAAGTCGAGGACGCGCTCGCGCAGGGCGGCGACCTCGGGCGTCGGTGCGAAGTCCATCGTCTCCTCCTACTCGGGAACCCGGTCGCGCCGAATCTAGTTCATCGCCGCCGGTAGCGAGCGAAGAGCTCCGAGCCCTCCTGCAGGAGCCAGGCGAGCTCCAGCTCGGCGACCTCGGGCAGGGCGCCTTCGAGGATCGTCGAGCCCGCCCCGACCAGTTTCGGCGCGATCGTCAGGAAGAGCTCGTCGGTGAGGCCCGCCGCCTGCAGCTGCGAGTGGAGGTGCGGTCCGCCCTCGCAGAGCAGGGCGCGGACCCCGTGCTCCTCACGCAGCAGGCGCATCGCCCTGGCGAGGTCGACGCGGCCGTCGGCTTCGCGCACCACCTCGACCGGCGTCGCGGTCGCGGGCGGCTCGCCCTCCTCGCCGGTGAGGATGAGCACCCGGCCACCGCCGTCGGTGAAGAGCGGCGCGTCCCAGGGCAGATCGAGGCCGCCGACGAGCACCATCAGCGGATCGGCCGCGAGGCCGAGGCGCTCGCGTCTGGCGCGCTGCTCGGGCTCGGCGGCGATCCGGCCGTAGCGCTCCACCCGCATCGTCCCGGCGCCGATCATCACCGCGTCGAAGCGCCCGCGCAGCCCACTCAGCAGCGCCGTGTCGGTATCGGATCCGATCGGGCCGGACCGCCCGTCGATCGCCGCCCGCCCGTCGAGCGTGCCGGCGAAGTTGAGGACGACGCGAGGGCGCCCGGCGACCGGGTCCTCCCAGGGCCGGTAGCCGTCGAGCTGCTCGGCGACCGAGCTGGGACCAGGGTCAGGGATGAGCCGTCTCACCCCCGAGACCCTAGACGGGGATCGCGGGCAGGGAAGACCGGGCTGCGAGGGCGCGCGAAAGAGTCACTCGCCTGGATGAGCAGCTCCGGGGTCACGGCGGGACGGGTTAAGGGACCCGGCCATCTCGGCGGCGACCCGGGCAGGCTGTGGCCGCCGCCGAGATGGCCGGGTCATGAGGGGACGGCGGGGGTCGAAGGAGCGGCGGGGTCAAAGGGGCGGCCGGGAGTGCGGTCGTCCTTTGTTCGGCCGTGCGAGCCGAAGGACGACCGCACCCCCGCACGG
>DASZZB010000131.1:0-8363 GCA_035545115.1 Solirubrobacterales bacterium
CCTACGCGCTCGGCACGCCGAAGTGGAAGACGATCGTCAAGGTCGTCCTGCCGACCGCCTTCGCCGGGCTGGTCACCGGGGTGATGATCGCCACCGCGCGGATCATCGGCGAGACGGCGCCGCTCCTGGTCACCACGGGCGTCGTCGACTCGCTCAACACGAACCCGTTCTCGGGCCGCATGCAGAACCTCGCGGTCTACGCCTACAACGAGTACCGGTCGCCCGGGGTGATGAAACAGGCGGCCTACGACCGAGCCTGGGCGGCGGCGTTGACGCTGATCGTCATCGTCATGATCCTCAACCTGATCGCCCGCCTGGTCTACCGCCGCTACAAGACGGAGATACGCTGATCGTGGAGGGAAGGAAGCTCAGAGACATGTTCGGATCCTCGGCCGAGATCGAGGCCGAGGAGGGCCGCAACACGATGTCGCAGGCGGGACCTGTGACCGAGACCTCGAGCAAGGCGCCCGGCGCCGCGTCCCCCCGCCGGGCGAAGACGCTCGAGGTGAGGGAGGTCGACCTCTACTACGGCGATTTCCAGGCGGTCGAAAACGTCAGCATGACGATCGAGCCGCACAAGGTGACCGCGCTGATCGGGTCGTCGGGCTGCGGCAAGACGACCTTCCTGCGCTCGCTCAACCGCATGCACGAGCTGACCCCGGGCGCGTCGGTGAAGGGCGACATCGAGCTCGACGGCGAGGACATCTACGCCGACGGGGTCGACCCGGTCGCGGTGCGCCGGCTGATCGGCATGGTCTTCCAGCAGCCGAACCCGTTCCCGACGATGTCGATCTACGACAACGTCGCCGCCGGGCTCGACTTCGACGCGGGCAAGGTCTCGAAGGCCGCGAAGGATGAGATCGTCGAGCGCAGCCTGCGCGGCGCCCACCTCTGGGACGAGGTCAAGGACCGTCTCGACCGATCCGGCGCGAGCCTCTCGGGCGGCCAGCAGCAGCGGCTCTGCATCGCCCGCGCCACCGCGGTCAGCCCCGAGGTGCTGCTGATGGACGAGCCCTGCTCGGCGCTCGACCCGGTCGCGACGCTGGCGATCGAGGATCTGATCGCCGAGCTGAAACGGGAATACACGATCGCGATCGTCACCCACAACATGCAGCAGGCGGCGCGCGCCTCCGACAACACCGCCTTCTTCAACCTGGAGGAATCGGGGAAGCCGGGGCGCCTGATCGAGATCGGCCCGACCGAACAGATCTTCACGAACCCGACGCAGAAGGCGACCGAGGACTACGTCTCCGGCCGCTTCGGCTAGGCCGCCCGCCGGGAGCCGTGGCGATGTCGGAGGTCCGGGTCGGATACCAGGAAGAACTGCGGGCGCTGGAAGCGAGCGCCCTGGGGGGGCTCGACCTGGTCAGCACGGCGCTGTCGCGGACGCTGGGGGCGGTCGAGCATCAGGACATCGAGCTGGCCCAGATCGTCGTCGCCGACGACGACCGCATCGACGGGCGCTACCTGGAGGTCCACCAGGCGCTGATCACGCTGCTGGCGACGCAGTCGCCGGTGGCGACCGACCTGCGGCTGATCTCGGCGCTCCTGCACGTGCTGAAGAACATCGAGCGGATGGGCGACCAGTGCGTGAACATCTGCAAGGTCATCCCGATGTCGGGACACGAGCCGCCCGCCGACCAGGAGATGGTGAAGCTGATCCTGACGATGGGGGGGCACGCCAGATCGCTGATCAGCCAGGCGGGGCGCGCCTTCGAGGAGCGCGACGTCGAGATGGCGCGCGATCTGGTCGGCCGCGACGACGTGGTCGACGAGCTGAACCGGGAGTGCTTCCGGCTGGCGCTGGCGATCGGCGACGACGCCGACAAGCGCGAATGGGCGATGACGATGCTGCTGACGGCGCGGGCGATCGAGCGGATCGCCGACAACGCGGTCGACATCGGCGAGCAGGTGGCGTTCGTCGTCACCGGCCTCTTCCGGGAGTTCGAGGACGCCTCGCACCCGGACGCCCAAGCTTGAGATCCGCCCTGCCTGGGAAGATGCGGGCTACGGCCTGATGATCTGCGCAGCGATCGACATCGGTTCCAACACGACCCGCGTCCTCGTCGCGGAGCCGATTCGTGGCCAGTTGAAGAAGGTGATGGAACAGCGCGCCTACACGCGCATCTCCAAGGCGGTCGACGACGAGGGTGCGATCCTGCCCGACAAGGTCGAGGAGGTCGGCGAGCTGGTCGCGACGCAGGTGCGGCTGGCGCGGGAGCTCGGCGCGGTCGAGATCCGCGCGGTGGCGACGGCGGCGGTGCGCGAGGCGACCAACGGGCCCGAGGTCGCCGCGGCCATCTCCGCGGTGGCCGGGGTGGAGGTCGAGATCCTCAGCGGCGAGGAGGAGGGGCGCCTCTCCTTCATCGGCGCGACGAAGGCGCTCGGCCATCCGGTCGACGGATCGATCGGCGTGGTCGACGTCGGCGGCGGCTCGACCGAGGTGATCCTCGGCACGGTGGCCGAGGGGGTCGACCAGGTGCGCTCCTGGCACATCGGCTCCGGCGACCTCGCCGACGAGCTGATCGCCTGCGACCCACCCTCGGCGGCGGAGATCCGCCGCGTGCGCGATCACATCGAGGACTTCTTCGACGGCGTCGAGATCGCCCACCCCGCCCAGGCTGTGGCGGTCGGCGGCTCGGCGACCAGCCTGCGCCGCCTGGTCGGCGCGGTGCTCGAGTACGAGACGCTGGAGCGGGCGATCCGCGTCCTGTCCGCCGATCCCGCCGCCGACGTCGCCCGTCGCTTCGAGCTCGACCCGCGCCGGGTCGGCATCCTCACCACCGGCGTCCTTCTCCTGGAGAAGGTCTCCGAGCTGCTCGGTCAGCCCCTGCAGATCGGCAAGGGCGGCCTGCGCGAGGGGATCATCCTCGACCTGCTGAACGGCAGCACCAACGGCTCCAGCCCCGAGCGCCTCGCCGCTTAAGGGCAGGTACGTCGGGCCGGGGTGCCGCCGCGCTGTGGGTTATGCGCGCATGCCCTGCATAACCAACAGTGCGATCCGATGGACCCCCGAACGAACCTCCCTGCAGTTAGTGAGAGAGGGGGTCCATCGGATCGTCCTTCTCGCCGAGCGGGATCACTGCCGGGTTACGATGTCCCCTTGCCCGAGTCGGTAGCAGCCAACCTCGACGATCCCGATCTCTACTTCAATCGGGAGCTGTCCTGGCTCGAGTTCAATCGCCGCGTCCTCGAGCTGGCCGAGGACCCCGAGGTGCCGCTGCTGGAGCGCCTGCGCTTCTGCTCGATCTACGCCTCCAACCTCGACGAGTTCTACATGGTGCGGGTGGCCGGGCTGTTCGACCAGATGGAGGCCGGGATCGACGCCCGCGGGCCCGACGGCCTGCGCCCGGCCGAGCAGATCGACCGCATCCAGCGGCGCGTGCTGGAGCTCGACCGGCGCCTGCAGCGCTGCTTCGGCGACGAGCTGCGGCCGGCACTGGAGCGCGAGGGCGTCCACATCGTCTCGCTCGAGGAGGCGGGCGAGGAGGAGCGCCGCCAGATCCATCGGCGCTTCCACGAGCAGGTCTTCCCGGCGCTGACGCCGCTGGTGATCGGGCTCGGCCGGCCCTTCCCCTACATCTCGAACCTCTCGCTGAGCCTCGCGGTCCTGCTCCGCGACCCGGAGTCGGAGGTCGAGATCGTCGCCCGCGTCAAGGTCCCGAAGGAGCTGCTCGGCCGCTTCCTGCCGGTCGGTGCGGAGGGGAGCTTCGTGCCGCTGGAGCAGGTGATCGCGGCCAATCTCGACGTCCTCTTCCCGGGCACCGAAGTGGTCGATCACGGCTTCTTCAGGGTCACCCGCGATGCCGACTTCACCGTCTCCGACGAGGCCGACGACCTCCTGCAGGCGGTCCAGGACGAGCTCCGCCGGCGTCGCTTCGGCGAGGTCGTGCGGCTGGAGATCGCCACCGGGATGAACGAGAAGCTGCGGCATGAGCTGATCGGCGCGCTGCGCCTCGAAGACCGCGAGGTCTACGACATCGACGGCCTCCTCGACCTCGCCGACCTGAGTGAGATCGCCGACGTCCCCGGCCACGCCGAGCTGCGCTATGCGCCCTGGACGCCGGTCACCCAGCCGCGCCTGCAGGGCGACGAGGGTCGCGCCGTCGACATGTTCCACGAGATCCGCCACGCCGACCTGCTCGTCCACCACCCCTACGACTCCTTCGCGACCTCGGTCGAGCGCTTCGTCGAGCAGGCGGTCGAAGACCCCGACGTGCTGGCGATCAAGCAGACCGTGTACCGGACCAGCGACGACTCGCCGCTGGTGCCGGCGCTGATCCGCGCCTCCGAACGCGGCAAGCAGGCGGTCTGCATGGTGGAGCTGAAAGCGCGCTTCGACGAGGAGGCCAACATCCACTGGGCGAAAGCGCTGGAGGAGGCGGGCGTCCACGTCGTCTACGGGATCCCCGGCCTGAAGACGCACGTGAAGGCGATCCTGGTGGCGCGCCGCGAGGGCCGGCAGGTGCGCGAGTACGTCCACATCGGGACCGGCAATTACCACCCGAAGACCGCCCGCCTCTACACCGACTTCGGCCTCTTCACCGCCGACCCGGACGTCGGCGCCGACGTCGCCGAGATGTTCAACTTCCTCACCGGTTACGGGCGGCCGGCGGCCTATCGCAAGGTGCTGGTGTCGCCGACCACGATGCGTAACCGGCTGATCGAGGAGATCGACGCGACGATCGCCGCCCACGAGGCGGGCGAGGAGACGCGGATCGCCTTGAAGATGAACTCGCTGGTCGACGCGGGCTGCATCGAGGCGCTCTACCGGGCCTCGCAGGCGGGGGTGCCGGTGGAGCTGAACGTGCGCGGGATCTGCTGCCTGAAGCCGGGCGTGCCGGGGGTGTCGGAGAACATCCGGGTGGTCTCGGTCGTCGGCCGCTTCCTCGAGCACTCGCGCGTCTACGCCTTCCACCGGGGTGAGGAGACGCGGGCGGTGATGGGCTCGGCGGACATGATGCCGCGCAACCTCGACAACCGGGTGGAGATGGTCGCCCCGGTCGAAGACCCGGCGCTGCGGGCGGAGATGATGGACGTGCTGGAGCGCTGTCTCGCCGACAACTCGAACGCCTGGGAGCTCGGGGCGGACGGTGAGTGGACGCGGATCGTGCGGGCCGACGGCGAGCCGCGCCGCGATGTGCAGGCGGAACTGCGCGAACGGGCGGCGATCCGGGCGGCCGAGCAGCTGGCGGCGGCGACGGGCTGAGCCCAGGCGTCGCGGGCGGCGACTAGGATTCCGCCGGTGGCGCGCTTCTCGCTCCTCCCCCACGACCAGACGTTCTTCGATCTCTTCGTGGAGGCCGGCAAGAACAGCGTCCATTCGGCGCATCTGCTCGAGCGCCTGATGCGCGAGTGGCCCGACGCCGGGACCCTGCACCAGGAGATCGTCGAAGGCGAGCATCGCGGCGACAAAGTCACCCACGAGATCATCAAAAGGCTGAACACGACGTTCGTCACGCCGATCGACCGCGAGGACATCTACGGCCTCGCCACCCAGCTCGACGACATCGTCGACTTCACCGAGGAGGCGGCCGACTTCCTCGGGCTCTACCAGGTCGAGGCGCCGATGGACCAGGCGGAGGCGCTGGCCGGGGTCCTGGTCCGCTCCTGCGAGGCGCTCGCCGAGGGGCTCGAGAACCTGCCCTCGTTCAAGGACCTCGACCAGTACTGGATCGAGGTGCACCGCCTCGAGAACGAAGGCGACCGGATCTCGCGCGACGCGGTGGCGGCGCTCTTCACCGACGCGATCGACCCGATGGTCGTGATCCGCTGGAAGGACATCTTCGCGGTGCTCGAGGAGGCGATCGACTCGACCGAGAAGGCGGCGCAGATCCTCGAGGGCATCGTCATCAAGAATTCTTAGCGCTCCCTGGGTGATCGATTTCCGGTGGGACTCCAGGGACGGGGCCGTCCTGGCGGGAAGGGAAAGGGACACGGGGTTCGGATGGACGGCCGAGGACCGGGGCGCATGTTGGGTTCGGGGCGAGCGTGGCGGAAGGCGTGCATGGGGCGATGGCCGTCACAGATCGCTGTGGATCTCGAACGATCAGGAAACTGCACGTATAGAAACCCGTCCTATACGCGGATAACTATCTGTGCAGATTTCTGACTGGTAAGAGATGTGGCATCTCCCTGACGGGTGCGGGTCTTCGGGACATCCACCCCGTCCCCAGAACCTCCCGCAGACTCCCCGTCCCGGGCACCCCGTCCCCGGCTCACCCCCGGCGTTCGCAGTTAGCTCCGCATACCGAAGCTTTCTGCGAACGCCACCGGGAGGGCGGCCGCTCGTGGGATCGACCATCTAGGGCGGTGCCAAGGGGCTTGGGGGCGGCGTGTGGCAAAGATGTGAACGTGGCCGGTAGGTTCCCGGGCAGTGACCTCGGATGTCATCCTCGTCCTCGTCGTCGGCACCGCCCTCGCCTTCGATTTCACCAACGGCTTCCACGACACCGCCAACGTGGTCGCGACCTCGATCTCGACCGGGGCGGCGCGGCCGCAGGTGGCGATCGCCGCCGCCTCGCTGCTCAACTTCGCCGGCGCCTTCATCTCGATCTCGGTGGCGGCGACGGTCGCCAACGATGTCGTCGACGCGGGGGTGATCACGCCGACGATCGTCTTCGCGGGCCTGATCGGGGCGATCGCCTGGAACCTCGTCACCTGGTACTTCGGGCTGCCTTCCAGCTCCTCGCACGCGCTGATCGGCGGCGTGGTCGGCTCGGCCGTCGCGGCGGCGGGCTTCCACGTGATCATCGCCGAAGGGCTGCTCGGCAAAGTGCTGATCCCGGCGATCGTCGCGCCGCTGCTCGCCTTCGTCGTCGCGGGCGCCTCGATCGGGCTCTCCTACCGGATCGTCGGCCGGCAGCGACCGGGGATCGTCAGCCGCGGCTTCAAATACGGCCAGGTCCTCTCCGGCGGCCTGCTGGCGCTGGCCCACGGCACCAACGACGCGCAGAAGACGATGGGGGTGATCACGCTGGCGCTGATCGCCAACGGCAGCCTCGGCGCGGGCGCCGACCCGCCGGTCTGGGTGATCGCCTCCTCGGCGGCGGCGATCGCGCTCGGCACCTACAGCGGCGGTTGGCGGATCATCAAGACGACCGGCACGCGGATCATCAAGATGGACGCCGCGCAGGGGTTCACCTCGCAGGGGGCGGGCGCGGCGGTGATCCTCGCCTCGACCCACTTCGGCTTCCCGCTCTCGACCACGCACGTGATCAACGGGGGCGTGATGGGCGCAGGGGCGGCGAAACGGCTCTCGGCGGTGCGCTGGGGCGTGGCCGGGAACATCATCGTCGCCTGGGTCCTGACGCTGCCCGCGGCGGCGGCGATCGGCGCGCTCACCTACGGCATCACCAGCATCTTCGGCAGCGGCGCGGTGGGGCCGGTGGTGGTCACGGCAATGTCGCTGGCGGCGATCGCCGGAGCCTTCGCGCGGCGCGCCCAGCGCGGGGCGCCCGTCCCGGTGCAGAGCGGATGAGGGCGGGCGTCCGGGGATGAGCGTGGCGACGATCGTCGAGACCAGGGAGCTGGTGCAGACCGTGGTCTTCGCGCTGCTCGCCGGGATCGGCGTGACGGCGATCTTCTCGGTCGCGATCTGGGGGGTGGCGCGCTTCGTCGACCTCAGCCAGGAAGATCGGCGGGGTGCCGCGGGGGCGGCGGCGGCGACCGCGGCGCTCGCCCTGCTGGCGGTGGGGGCGGCGATCGTCGTCGGCGTCATCGTGATGACCAGGAAGTGAGTTGGGAGTACGCTTTGTGACGTGAAGGCCGCGCGAAACGTCGCGATCATCATGCTCTTGGCGCTCGGGGTGGCGTTCCTTCCCGGCGGCGGCAACGCGGTGGCCACGGTGACGACCGCGATCGCGATGGCCTTCCTGGCCGGGATCACCTGGATGCTCTACACGCTGAGCCGGCAGAACCAGCTGACGCTGGCGACGCTGAGCGACGGCCGGCGGCTGATCTTCTACGCCGCGTTCGGGATGGTGGCGCTCCTGATCGCGGGCCAGGACAAGCTCTGGTCGAGCGGCGCGGGCACGCTGCTCTGGGTGCTCCTGCTGGCCGCCTCGGTTGTCGCGATCTGGCGGATCTGGACCGAGGCGAACACCTACTGAGGTCGCGCTCGGGCGCGCTCGGGCCTTCACCGGCGGGCGCGTTCGACTTCCGTCACGAAGTTGGCCCTGAATTGATCCATCGCGCGCGCCACGCGCGCGCATTTCCCCTCCAGGGTGGTCGGCGTGCCACCCCAGAGCGCTGACAACACGGGTCACGGGGAGAAAGGGACCGCCTCGGTCGAGCTGGTCGCGGTGGTCCCGTTTCTGTTGTTGGCGCTCGTCGTCGCGGCCCAGATCGCGCTCGCCGGCCAG
>DASZZB010000132.1:0-10831 GCA_035545115.1 Solirubrobacterales bacterium
GAGCCTCGCCGAGGACTACGCGGTCGAGCCCCGCGGCGAGTCGGCCTGCCGCTTCACCTGGACGGTCGCCGCCGAGCTGAGCGCCCTCGGCCGCGCCGGCGGCCCGGTCAACCGGGCGATCCTGAAGACGCTCTTCACCGACACGGCCCGCCACCACGGGCTCCGGCCGGCCGCGGCCTGACCCCCTCCCTTCCGCCTGCTCGGCCGAGCAGACCCAAAAAGGGGCGCCTCTTCCTAAACCCCGGGATCGCGACGACCGATAGACAAGACATGCGCGTCTCGCCGACCCGCCTCGACGGCTTCGAGCTACTCGCCGACACGCTGGGCGAGATGGTCTCGCGGCACACCCTGAAGGGGGTGTACACGTATGCGTCGCCCGGTACGCGGGGCCTGCTCGGCTACGAGCCCGAGGAGCTGATCGGCACCTCCGGCTACGACCTGGTCCACCCCGACGACCTCGCCGACGTGCGCGGCGCCCACGCCGCCACGGTCAACGGCGGCGAACGCATCGACGTCAACTATCGCTGCCGCCACAAGGACGGGTCCTGGGTCGAGTGCGAGACCCTCGCGCGGGCGGTCCGCGACGAGACCGGGGAGGCGACCGAGATCGTCGTGGTGAAGCGCGACCCGCGCGGCGCGCTCGCCGGTGACGCGCTGCGCCGGCAGTGGGAGATCTGCTTCAAACGCACCAACCGCGGGATCAGCGTGGTCGACGCGGCGAGCGGGACGATCGTCTCGCTGAACCCGGCGCTCGCCGAGATGCACGGCGGCACGGTCGGCGACTTCGTCGGCAAACCGCTGCGCACCCTGTTCACCGCCGAGTGGGCGGAGCGGATCCCCGACCCCACCGAGACGGTCGACAGGAACACCTTCATCTCCTACGACTCCGAGCACGTCCGCCTCGACGGCAGCGTCTTCCCGGTCCGCGCCGAGGTGATGGCGGCGCGCGACGACGGTGGGTCGATCAAATACCGGATCGACTGGTACGACGACCTCACCGAGCGCCACGCGGCGGAGCGGCGCGCCGGCCTCATGCAGCGCGACTTCGAGGCGGCATTCCGCGCCGCCCCGCACGGCGTCGCGATCGTCGGCCTCGACGGCCGCTTCCTGCACGTCAACCAGAAGCTGGCGGAGATCGTCGGCTACTCGGTCGCGGAGCTGAAGGGCCTGACCTTCCAGGACATCACCCACCCCGACGACCTCGACGCCGACCTCGCCCAGATCGACGGCGTCCTCTCCGGCGAACTCGACACCTATGAGATCGAGAAGCGCTACTACACCAAGGACGGCCACCTGATCTGGGTGCTGCTCGCCGTCGCGATCGTGCATGACGAGGACGGCTCGCCGCGCCACTTCATCTCCCAGGTCCAGGACATCTCGGCCCGCAAGCGACTCGAGCGGCACACCTACGAACTCGCCAACCGCGACCCGATCACCGCGCTCTACAACCGGCGCCGCTTCGAGGAGGAGCTGAAGCGGCAGACCGCCCGCTGCCGCGAGGAAGGCGAGGAGGCGGCGCTGATCCTGCTCGACCTCGACGGCTTCAAGAACGTCAACGACTCCGCCGGCCACGTCGCCGGCGACCGGCTGATCCGGCTGGTCGGCCGCGCCCTCGACGAGCGGATCTCCGAGCCCGACATCGCGGCGCGGATCGGCGGCGACGAGTTCGCGGTGATCCTCCGCGACATCAACCTCGCCCAGGCGCACGCCGTCGCCGAAGAACTGCGGCTGGCGATCACCTCGGTCGGCGCCGAGCGCGACTGCACCGCCAGCGTCGGCCTCTGCCGGCTGCAGGAGGACGTGCCGGACGCCGAGACCTGCCTCCGCGCCGTCGACCGGGCGATGTACCGGGCGAAGGGCCAGGGCCGCGACCGCGTGGTCGTCGGCTCGATCGCCGCCCGCCGCTAGCTGCTCTCCGGGGCGAGGTCGGCCCCGAGTTCCCCCGGATCGACCTCGGGTGCGGCGATCGGGAGGGTGGGCGACGCCTCGTCGGGCTTCCCGGGCTCGGGGGCCTCGCGCGAGCGGCGCCGGTGGTCGGCGTGGCCGAGGTAGAGGACCAGCTCCCAGTCGGCGACGCCGGCCCGCGTCGGTTCGGTCCCCGCCGGCGCGCGGGCGGCCATCTTCTTCGGGCCCTGCGGCTTGTAGAGCCAGGAGACGACGTTGGTCCAGATGTCGACGAGCGAGTCGCCGATGCCGATGAAGGCGACGATCGCGTAGGCGCCCAGCAGCCCGTTGATCGCGGCGAAGATCGCGTTCGACCAGAGGTCGTGTTCGTAGGCGACCTTGAAGGTGTAGATCGACCAGCCGACCAGCAGATAGGGCAGGACGACGTAGATGAAGGCGGGCACGGTGCGGTTGCGGACCTTCGGCGTGCGCATGAATTTGCCCTTGGCACCGGTCAGTGCCTGCACGATCGAGCTGATGCTCCCGGCCAGGTTGACCGGCAGGAGCAGCAGGTTGAAGCCGTAGATACGGAAGGCGTCGATGTATTTGTAGCCGCAGTACTTGAGGTCGATCGACATCGCGATGAAGTAGGGGATGGCGATCGCGTAGGTGAGCGGCGAGACGAGGTGGCCGTTGAACGGGATCACCATCAGGCAGAGCACGAAGAGCGAGGCCCAGAAGATCGAGGCCATGTAGTTGAGCCGCAGCAGCAGCTCGCCGATGCTGGTCCGTTCGCCGCGCCGCCGCCGCGCCCGGACCGCGCGCCAGAGGTTCGGCAGGATCAGCAGGCCGCCGTTCGCCCAGCGGTTGCGCTGGATGCAGAGCGAGCCGAAGTCGGGCGGGGTGGCGCTGAAGGCGAGCCGCTCGTTGTAGTTGTGGAGCGTCCAGCCGCCGGCCGCGAGGTCGATCGAGGACTCGGTGTCCTCGATCACCGTGCGGTCGGAGATGTAGCGGTAGATCTTGAACGGGCCCTTGTACTCGACCTGCTCGATGTCGTCGAGGGCGCGTTTGCGGAGCACCGCGTTGGCGCCGACCCAGAAGGTCGCCGCGTGGTAGGTCATCCCCTGGTGGATGATGTGCTGCAGGTCGGTGGTGGCGCCGGCGATCCGCTCGAGCCGCGTCGCCGCGCCGGGGAAGGCGCTGTAGGGGGACTGGGCGACGGCGACCTTCTGGTGCTCCTCGCGTTCCAGCAGGTGGACCAGCCGCAGGCAGTACTCCGGCATGATCACGCTGTCGGCGTCGATCGTGAGGATGAACTCGGCCTCCGGCACGACGAGGTCGGGCTCGCGATCCCCCGCGGGCACCAGGTTCAGGCCGGCCGGCGTCTCGACTTCGCGGTAGGCGCCGCCCATCAGCCCGATGTAGCTGTTCAGGTTCATCGCCTTGTTCGGCTCGGCGGAGAGCGAGGCGTAGCTCTTGCGCTGGAAGCTCGAGACCTCGCAGCGGAAGGTCCAGGCGAGGCGGCGGTAGAGCTGGGCGAGGCGGGCGGCGTCGATCTTCTCCGGCTCGTCGGCGGCGGCGGCGCGCAGCGCGCGGCCCACCACCGCGAGGTCGCCGGCGAGCTTGCCGAGCACCTGGGTGGCGAAGAAGGCCTCGTTGTG
Source organism: Solirubrobacterales bacterium (assembly GCA_035545115.1). GTDB lineage: Bacteria > Actinomycetota > Thermoleophilia > Solirubrobacterales > 70-9 > VAYN01. Next base: position 3,546 of record DASZZB010000132.1, read on the forward strand.
GTCGGAGACGTGGTACTGCTCGCTGAGCGAGCGGACCCAGCTCGTCGCGTACTCGTACTCGACCGCCAGGGCCTCGACCTGGTCGACGCTCGTCGGCGCCGAGGGATCGGCCGCGGCCTCGAAGCGCTGCAGCGCCAGGTCGAAGCGGCGGCGCGGCTCCGAGAGCAGGCGCCCGACTTCGGCGGGCAGCGCGGTGGCGCTGTCGAGCAGGCGGCGCGGCCCCTCGTAGCGCGGGTTCGGCGGGTCGTCGATGAGGAGGACGATCCGCAGGTCGGGGTACTCCTGCAACGCGGTCGAGAGCAGCGTCATCAGGATCACCCCGGGCTCCTCCTGGTAGGAGGGGATCAACACGGTGACCGGCGGTCGGCGGTCGGCGTAGAACTCGTCGAGCATCGCCCGCGGCGTGCGCCGCGCCTCTTTGGTCCGGTAGTAGAAGCCGAGCCGGCCGAAGAGGTAGGCCGTGGCCGAGGCGGCGAGCAGGGTCACCGCGGTGAGGAAGCCGACGGTCTGGACCAGGCCGGCGTGGCCGTGGACGCCTTCGATCACCTGGCCGTTGAGGACGGTGACGAAGAGCGCCGCCCAGGCGGCGACGGTGACGACGACCGCGCCGCGACCGATGGTCATCGTCCAGTCGCCGGCGATGCGCGGCACCTGCGGCATCGGGTCGAAGTTGGTGTCCGCGCCCCACTGGCGGCGCCGGCCTCCGTCCTCCTCACGGCGGAAGAAGAGCATCAGCCTGCCGCCCCCACGCTCGTCGTCGTCGGCTCCCCCGGGTACTTGAAGAGCGGTTCCCAGGGAGCGCTCGGATCGACGGGCAGTTCGGCCAGGGGCTGTTCGCCCTGCGTGTACCAGCGCGCCCGGTAGGGGAGGCCGCGGAAGGTGGCGCGGTCGCCCTGCTGGTAGACCGCCGTCGGCGACCAGGACCGCGGGTGGCCGGAGACGAGCTTGACCATCTGCGGCGCGTGGCTGCCAGCGGGCACCGGGCCGATCGGCTGCCAGGGACCGTCCGGCGGGCCGGCCGCGGCGGCGCCCGGCACCGTGCCCTGGTTCCACCAGGCCGCTTCGTAGATCATCCCCTGCCAGACGACCTTGTAGCCGCTGCCGTAGGCGGCAGCGGAGTGCCAGACCGGGTACGGGCTCCTCGCCGGGTCGTCGGGGGCTTCGGACGGGTTGCCCCGCGGCACCAGCGGCGCCCCGGCTTCTTCGGTGTCGGCGGTCTTGGTGCCGCGCAGTCCGCTGAAGATGTGGGTGAATTCGAGCGGCTTCTGGGTCACGCCGCTGCAGGTGTCGGAGAGTTCGCCGAGCCTGGGGAAGGCGCCGCCGCACTGCGAGTCGCGGTTCAGCGACCAGGCCGACACGCGGGCGATGCCGCGCGCCTTGACGAACTTGGTCAGCCCGCGCGCGTCCTTGGTGGTGAAGCGCTGCGCGGTGACGTCGTTGACGCCGAGCATCGGGGTGGCGCCGACATGGGCCCAGGCGGCGCCGGCTCCTCCCGGCGGGCCGGCGGCGTGCCACAGCGACTGCACCTGGGCCTCGGTCGCGACGAGCGCCCGCTCGACCGTCCCCAGCATTTCCTTTTCGGCGCCTTCGCCGGGACCGAAGTCCATCGTCATCGCGTTGACGCCGGCCAGCTTCACCCCCGCGGTCAGCATCGCCCGGACGGCGGCGGTCCCTTCGCCGGTGAGGCCGTGGCCGGAGACGGGCAGGGTCATCCAGACCTTGATCGGCTTCTTCTCGTCGGCAAGTTTCCTCTGCACCGAGGCCACCGCGGCGGCGCGGCGGGCGGCGGCGGCGGGATCGGCGAGGTTGGCACCCTCGATGTCGAGGTCGATCGCCTTCGCGTGGTAGCGCTCGATCGGTTCGAGGTAGGCCTGGCGCAGCTTCGTCGGGTCGGTGCAGTCGACCGCCAGCTCGGTGTTGGCCTGGCCGCCGTAGGAGATCATCACGCTGCCGCCCTGGCTGCGCAGCTGGGCGGCGCGGGCGTCGAGGTCGAGTCCCTGCTCGGCGCCGTCGAGCGTGTAGTAGGTGCCCCAGGACGGCGTGCACGGTTCTTCCTTGTCGCTGACGACGAAGGCGAGGTAGACGCTCGAGACCGGGTTCGAGGAAGGCAGCTGGAAGGGATAGGTGGGCGTCTGGGTGACGTCCACGTAGGGGGAGTAGACGGGGACGGCGTCCGACCTGGCGCTCGCGGCGGGCGTTTCCTTGCTGACCAGCCTCCAGACGGCGAGCCCGATCGCGCAGAGGACCAGCACCAGCACCACGACCCGGATCGGCGAGAGTTCGCGCGGCGGCGGGCCCGACGGCGCCTTGGGCTTCTCCTCGACGATGACCACGGCGGAAGCGAGCTACCCGGCGAGGCCGCCGAGGAAGAAGAGTGGGTTCGGTGGCCGCTCGCGCCAGAGCTCGTCGAGCGAGTACTCGGTCTCGACCTCGGCGCGGAGCTTCTCGACCGCGCCGCGGACCCACTCGAGCGGTTCGCGGGTCCCGGCGTAGAGGAAGATCCGCTCGCCTTCGCGGCTGGCGATCACCCGATCCTCGAGGTCGACCTGCAGGCGCCAGTCGTCGTCCATGGCGAAAGCCTAGACCGGAACGTGCGCTTCGGATCCTGGCCGCTGCCGGCGGGACCGCTCGACCAAGCCGAGCGTCTGCATTTACCCCCCATATATGAGGGGTAAGTGCAGACGCTCTCCGCGGACCGATGCCCCGGCGGGCTACTCGACCCAGTCGAAGGTCCGTTCCACCGCCTTCTTCCACTCGGCGTACCGACGCTCGCGCTCCTCCTCCTCCATCCGCGGCTCCCAGCGCCGGTCCTCCCGCCAGCGCTCGCGCAGCTCCTCGGTGCCCGACCAGAAGCCGGTCGCGAGGCCGGCGGCGAAGGCGGCGCCGAGCGCCGTCGTCTCGGTCACCGCGGGCCGGATCACCGGCACCCCGAGCACGTCAGCCTGGAACTGCATCAGGAGCTCGTCGGCGGTCATCCCGCCGTCGACCTTCAGCTCGGCGAACGGCACGTCGGCGACCTCGGCGGCGGCGTCGACGACCTCACGGCTCTGCCAGGCGGTCGCCTCCAGCGTCGCCCGCGCGATGTGGCCTTTGCCGGCGTAGGCGGTGAGGCCGACGATCGCGCCGCGCGCGTCTTCGCGCCAGTAGGGGGCGAAGAGGCCGGAGAAGGCGGGGACGAAGTAGACGCCGCCGTTGTCCTCGACGGTCGCCGCCAGCTTTTCGATCTCCGCCGCCTCCTCGATCAGCCCGATCCGGTCGCGCAGCCACTGCACGGCGGCGCCGGTCACCGCGATCGAGCCCTCGAGCATGTAGACCGGCGGTCCGTCGGGCCCGAGCTTCGCGCCGACCGTGGTCAGCAGCTTGTCGGTGTGGACGATCTCCGCGCCGGTGTTGACGAGGAGGAAGGAGCCGGTGCCGTAGGTGTTCTTGGCGTCGCCCGGGTCGAAGCAGGTCTGGCCGAACATCGCCGCCTGCTGGTCGCCGAGGATCCCCGCCACCGGCCGGCCGCCGAGCGCCGTCCCCCGCGCCTCGCCGTAGGTCTCCGAGGAGGAGCGGATCTCCGGCAGCAGCGCCCGCGGGATGCCCATCAGGTCGAGGCTCGGCTGGTGCCAGTCGAGCGTCTCCAGGCTCATCAGCATCGTGCGGCTCGCGTTGGTGACGTCGGTCGCGTGGACGCCGCCGTCGACGCCGCCGGTGAGGTTCCAGAGCACCCAGGTGTCCATCGTGCCGAAGGCGAGCTCACCGGCTTCGGCGCGCTTGCGGGCGCCCTCGACGTTGTCGAGGATCCACTTGATCTTCGGTCCCGAGAAGTAGGTGGAGAGCGGCAGGCCGACGTCCTTGCGCAACCGGTCGGGCCCCGCGTCGCCAGCCAGCTCGGCGACGATGCCCGCGGTCCGGGTGTCCTGCCAGACGATCGCGTCGTGGACCGGCTCGCCGGTCTCGCGGTCCCAGACCACGGTCGTCTCGCGCTGGTTGGTGATGCCGATCGCGGCGATGTCGCCGGCCTCGGCGTCGGAGCTCGCCAGCGCGCCGCCGATCACCTCGCGGACGCGGCGCCAGATCTCCTTCGGGTCGTGCTCGACCCAGCCCGCCCGCGGCGTGATCTGCTCGTGCTCGCGCCGGTCGACGCAGCGGACGCGGCCGTCCTTGTCGAAGAGGATCATCCTGCTCGAGGTCGTCCCCTGGTCGATCGCCGCGACGTACTCCGCCATCTCCCCATCCTCCTCGATGGGAGCGACGGTCGTCGCGGCGCTACGGTTGGGTCCGTGAGGATCCGACTGCTCGCCCCGCTCGTCGTCGTCGCGCTCGCCGTGGCCGTGCTCGCCTCCCCCGCCGCCGAGGCCGGCGCGGCGAAGACGTGTCCGACCTCCGGCCTGGTGGCCCTGGCCGAGGTCCCGGGGAGCGGCACCGCCGGCAGCGTCGTCTACCGGCTCGAGCTGACCAACCTCTCGGGCTCGACCTGCACCGTCTCCGGCTACCCGAAGGTGAGCGCGGTCAGCCTCGAGGGGCGGCGGATCGGCGCCGTGGCGACCAGGGCGCCGGGCAGGAAGGTGCGCCCGGTGAGGCTGACGCAGGGGGAGTCGGCGACCGCGACGCTGCAGATCGTCGAGGCGCTGAACTACCCGCCGAGCGAATGCAGGCCGACCTGGGCGGCCGGCGTGCGGATCTCCGTCCCCGGCTCACCGGGGTCGAGGATCGCCCCCCTCGCCTTCCAGACCTGCGCCCTGGCCGGCGTCAGGATCCTCTCGGTCGGCCCGGTCACCGCCGCCGACTGAGGCAGGCCGAGCAGATCGCGGCGACGTGGCGGGTGTCGGTCCCGCAGCAGCCGCCGAGCACCGACAGCGAGGGCAGGGCATCGACCAGCTCGCGGTATTCGCCCGCCAGCTCGTCCGGATCGCCGCTGTCGAGGTCGGGCATCTCGTCGAGCTCGGCGTGGCTGTGCCGTGAGGCGTTGGCGCGGATGCCGGCGATCCGCTCGCGCCAGTCGCCGCCGGTCTCGAGCTCGGCGACGAAATGGCTGGGGTGGGCGCAGTTGACCATCAGGTAGGCGGCGGCCGCGTCGGTCTCGCCGTCGAGGCGGGCGACCGCGTCGGCCAGCGCCTCGCCGTCGGGCAGCCGGCCATCGGTCTCGACCGTGAAGGAGATCGAGACCGGGATGCCCGCCGCGACGGCGGCGCGGACGATGCCGATCGCATCGTCGACATAGGAGAGCGTGTAGGCCGAGACCATGTCGGCGGCGGCCGCGGCGAGGGCCCCGACCTGCGGCGCGTGGTAGGCGGCGGCTTCTTCGGGACCGAGGAAGCGGGCGGGCCGGTAGGCGTCGCCCTCCGGCCCGATCGTGCCGCAGACGACGATCGGGGCCTCGTCGCCGCGCTCCTCGCGGAGGCGCAGTCCGAGCTCGACCGCTTCCCGATTGCGCTCGGCGAGCTCGGCGTCGGAGCGGCCGAGTCGCTCGCCCCAGTTGTGGCCGGCGCGCCAGGTCGGCGTGTCGAGGGTGAAGCCGACGCCGTGCGCGGCGGCGATCTCGAGGTAGGACTCGTAGTAGTCGCGCAGGGCGGCGCGGCCGCGCTCGTCGTCGAGCAACAGGAAGGAGGCGAATTCGGGCAGCTCGATCCCGCGCTCGAAGATCATCGTCGTCTCCAGGCCGCCGTCGCCGATGAACGTCGTCTCTCCCCCCGGAAGGACCATGCGCCGATCCTACGGGCACCCGGGCGGGTTACCGATGGGCATGACGACGCGGAGGCGACATCCGGCGGGCCTGGCGGGCCTCCTTGCCCTCGGCCTCGCGCTCGTCGTCCTGGTCGCGCCGGGCGCGGCCCGGGCGGCGCTGCCCGCCGGGTTCTGGGGCGTCGTCGTCAACGAGGCGCCGAGCGGGCCCGAGGCGCGGACGCTGAAGGCGGGCGGTGTCGAGAGCCTGCGGGTGCCGATCAACTGGGCGGCGGTCCAGTCGAGCCCCGGGGCGCCGCCCGACTGGAGCTCGGTCGACCCGACCGTGCGGGCGGCGGCCGAAGCCGGCATCGGCGTCCTGCCGTTCCTCGACGGGCCGCCTGCCTGGGCGGTCTCCTACGAAGGGATCGGCGGCGGGGCGCGGGCGCCGCGCAGCCTGCCGGTCCAGACCGCCGCCCAGCGCTCCGCCTGGCGCGAATTCCTGCGGCTGGCGGTCTTCCGCTACGGACCCGGCGGCAGCTTCTGGGCCGAGAACCCTCTGCTGCCCGCGCGGCCGATCCGGATCTGGCAGATCTGGAACGAGGAGAACTACAAGTACTTCGCGGCGCGGCCGAGCCCGTCCCAGTACGGCAAGCTCGTGGTCAATTCCTATGCCGACCTGCGCAGCGCCGACCGCGGCGCCCGGATCGTCCTCGGCGGCATGTTCGGCAAGCCCAAGGGCGGCGCCGCCAAGCCGCGGGCGGGCCGGATCAAGCGCGCCTGGTCCGCCACCGACTTCCTCGAACGGATGTACCGGACGACCCCCGCCGTGCGCGGCAAGTTCCTCGCCGTCGCCCTCCATCCCTACACGTACTCCTACAAGGCGCTGGGCCCCGAAATCGAAGGGCTGCGCGCGGTGCTGAAGCGCGAGCGCGACCCCGGCCGGGCGCTCTGGGTGACCGAGATGAGCTGGAGCTCGGGCACCCCGGAACCGGCCAACGGCGAAAACGGCTTCGAGAAGGGCCCGCGAGGGCAGCCGCGCGAACTGACCGCCGCCTTCAGGCTCCTGCGCTCCAAGGCGGCCGCCTGGCGGGTCAGGCGCGTCTACTGGTTCTCGCTCACCGACGCGCCCGGCACCTGCAACTTCTGCGACGGCTCGGGCCTGTTCCGCGCGGACTTCACGCCGAAGCCCGCCTGGTCGGCCTACAGGCGCCTCGCCCGCTGAGCCAAAGACAGGGCACGCCCGGGGGGAAGGGCCGCGGCCGGCCCGGCCACCCCCCTGGCCGGCTGTGGCCGGGGCCGGGACGGCCGGGGGTGCGGGGAGTGGAGGAAGGCTCGGGGGAGTGCCACGGGGGAGCCACGGATCCGTCGAGGATCCCGGGCCTCGTCACGAAGATGTCGGGAAGGTCACTGTTCCTCCCGTCTTCTTCAGACGTTCGGATCACGTGACCACCCTTTGACCCTCCTATAGGAGGGTCAATGCACCCAGCGCGTCTCAGGCCCTAGATTCCGGTCCCCAGTGGGCCGGAAAGTGTGACGTTCCCGGCATCTTCGTCAACGACGGGGCGTCCGTGGCGGTTATCCCGCACGGACCCGTGGAGGAAGTGTGGAGTTCGTCACGACCTGTGCCCTCTTCCCTA
>DASZZB010000133.1:0-1755 GCA_035545115.1 Solirubrobacterales bacterium
TCGCGGCGGCGACGGCGGCCGCGCCGCTTTCCGCGTCGTCGGCGAGCGGTTTCTCGACGAGCACGTGCTTGCCAGCGGACGCGGCCTGCACGGCGAGCGGGACATGCGAGGGCAGCGAGGTGCTCACGTGGACGGCGTCGATGTCCGCGCGCTCGAGCGCCTGGGAGAGGGAGGCGAAGGTGGGAAGGCCGAAGGCGCCGCCAACCTCCGCCGCCAGGTCGGCTCTCTCGTCGACAAGGGCGACGATCTCGGCACCTGGCGTCTGGCGCCAGTTCGGGATGTGCTCGGCCTGGGCGATGTACCCGCATCCGACTATCGCGACTTTCAGCACCGCTCTCCTCGGTTCTCGTGTTTTTCCCGCGTCTCGCTTGGGCGGCCTGTCAGCCTGGATTCGGCCGGTGAAGGGGCGCTCCGCCCGCCGGCCGTCCGGCGGCGATCAGCAGCCTGCCCTCGCTGGCGTCGGTCACCGCGAGGCGCCCGTCCGCGGCGACCGCGACGTTGGTGTACTCGCGCCCGGACCCGACCGACAGGCGCTCTATCACCTGGCCGGAGGGGGCGACGACCGGCAGGTCGCCCGGCGCTCCCCCCTCGCCGATCGCGGCGATGACGAGCATGCCCTCCTGGTCGAACGCGAATCCGTCGGGCAGGCCCCGGTCGAGGCGGGCGAATTCCTCCGGGGCGCCGAGGCGCTCCCCCGGCCGCCAGGCGTACCTCATGATCGTCCGCTCGAAGGTGTTGGCGACGTAGAGGGCGTCGTCGTAGAACCCGATGCCGTTCGCGTACCACCGGGGAGTGGCGACGATCTCGCTCTCGCCCGTCGCCGGGTCGCACCGCCAGATCCTGCTGTCATCCCGCGCGGGCGAGCGCGTGGGATCGGTGACGTAAAGCATCCCGTCGGGGCCGAAGCACAGGTCGTTGGGCGCCACCGGGTCCTGCGTGAGCCAGGACACGCGTCCGTCCGGCGAGACGATCTGGACCCCGCCGGTGATCCCGGGCCAGCGGCGCGACGCGCCGCCGTGGCCGCCGTTCTGCGCGACGTACACGTCGCCGTGCGCCCCGATGGCCAGGCCGTTGGGCCCCCCGCCCGGGACCGCGAAGAGGGTTACTTCGCCGTCCGGGTTCCACTGGTACAGGAACCCGTGATCCATGGCGACGAAGACGACGGCTCCGGTGTCGGTCCAGACCGGTCCTTCGAGGGCCCCGATCCCCTTCGCCGGCCCCGCCGGCCATGGCCCCGTGTCCACGGCGCCTGATGCGGGAAACGATTCGATCGTGAGCTGTGCGGCCACGGGCTCTCCCATCCAGCGACGTCGGCGGATCGTAATATATCTACTTAGAGAAGTAATCTCAAGGAACCGAGGCCGTTACGGCTGGCGGCGCCACGGTCACCCAGGTCCGCCATGAGCCGTGCTGACGAACAGGTCAGGGAGGCCCCTGACGTCTTCCGCGGACACGGACCGGCATCCCTCCCCAGATTCACTAAACTATGGTGATTAATACGCCCTGACTTCGTACTCTGCTGCGTCGATGAGCGTCCGGGGCCCAAGCTCGGCCACGGAAGCCGAACCGGTCATCGTCAGCGTTTCGCGGACCTCGGCCCGCACGATCTCGAGCACGCGCGCGGCTCCCGCCGCGCCCGCAAGCGCGAGACCCCACAGCGGCGCGCGCCCGAGGCCGACCGCGCTGGCGCCGAGGGCGAGGGCGGTCACCACATCCGCGCCGCAGCGGCACCCGCCGTCGAAGAGCACGGGGGCC
>DASZZB010000134.1:0-7400 GCA_035545115.1 Solirubrobacterales bacterium
GGGTAAGCCGAATGGCCGACGACGTCCCAGCCCGAAGTACCGGGTCACATCGCCGATGAGCGTCCTGCTGCTCGTCCTCCTCCTGCTGCTGATCGCGATCAACGGCTTCTTCGTCGCGGCGGAGTTCGCGGTCGTGCGCTCGCGTCGCGCCCGCCTCGAGCAGATGCGCGACGACGGCGTGCGGGGTGCCGCCCTGGCGCTCGAGCAGCTCGACCGGGTCGACGAGTTCGTCGCCACCAGCCAGGTCGGGATCACGCTCGCCTCGCTCGGCATCGGCTTCCTCGGCGAGCCCGCCCTCGCCGACCTGCTCGAACCGCTCTTCACCGGCTTCGCGAGCCACGCGGTGGCGCTCGGGATCTCGATCGCGCTGGCCTTCGTCATCGTCACCTTCCTGCACGTTATCCTCGGGGAGCAGTCGCCGAAGATGGTCGCGATCGGACGCGCCGAGAACGTCCTGATCCGGGTCACCGGGCCGCTGATCTTCCTCGGCCGCGTGCTTCACCCGCTGATCGTCGCGACCAACGCGCCGGCCAACTTCCTGGTCAGGCGGGTGCTGCGGATCGACACCGAGGACGTCGAGGAGACCTCGCCCGAGGAGCTCCGCCTGATCATCGCGCGCGGCGCCAAAAAAGGCGGCCTCGACCCCGGCGAGGCGGGGATGCTGGGCGGCGTCTTCCACCTTCACGAACAGGAGGCGCGCGAGGTGATGACGCCGATCCCGGCGGTCGTCACGGTCGACGCCGACGAGTCGGTCGAGGCGGCGCTGCGGCGCTGCGTCACCTCCGGCCACACCCGGCTGGTGGTGATCGAGGACGACAACCCCGACCGGGTCAAGGGGGTCGTCCACAACAACAGCCTCGCCCGCCTCTACATGAGCGACGGGCCGGAGGCGACGATCGAGACGGTGGTCCGCGACGCGCTGATCGTGCCCGAGACGCGACCGCTCGACGACCTCCTCCACGACCTGCAGGTGCAGCGCACCTCGCTCTCGGTGGTCGTCGACGAGTACGGGCGGACGGTCGGCATCGTCACCGTCGAGGACATCCTCGAGGAGGTGGTGGGGGAGATCGAGGACGAGACCGACCCGCGCGCCGCGGCGGTGCGTCGGCTCACCAACGGGGACTGGTTCGTGCGTGGCCACGTCAGCCTCGGCGACCTCGAGGACGCCGGGATCGACCTGCCGGGCGCCGATTCCGAGACCTACAACTCGGTCGGCGGCTATGTCTTCGGCGAGCTCGGGCGGCTGCCCAAACGCGGCGACTCGGTCACCGTCGACGGCTACACGCTGCGGGTCGAGGCGGTGCGCGAGAACCGGATCGAGGCGGTCCGGATCAGCGGTTCTTCCGTCCGTCCGGACGCCTAGCTTCTCTGGGCAACCCGCGTCCCGCTCAAAGCTGGAGGTGCCCCATGTGGGTTGTTCGCCTGACCGACAAGCAGCTCGAGGTGTTGAGGGCGCTGCTGCGCTCCGAGGAGCACCTCGGCCCGGCGCTCAGAGGCTCGATCGAGGCGCTCGAGCTGGCCCGCTGGGACGAGCTCCCCGAGGCCCAGTTGCCCTGGGAGGAGGTCGAAATCGTCGCCCGCCGCCAGAACATCTCGGAGGCCGACGTGATCTGGGATCTCTCGGGGAAGGGACGGACCGCCGCCGAGTAAGCCCTGTTGATGGGCCGAAAAGTCCTGATATAGAGGACTTTTCGGCCCATCAACGTTTAGTCGTAGGAGTAGAAGCCCGTGCCCGACTTACGGCCCAGCTTCTCCTCGCCGATCATCTCGACGATCAACCCCGGCGGCTTGTGGGCGGGATCGCCGGAATCGGCGAAAAGCGCGTCGCCGATCGCCTCGGCGACGTCGAGGCCGACGAAGTCGAGCAGCGCCAGCGGGCCCATCGGATGGCCGGCGCCGAGCTTCATGCAGGTGTCGACCTCCCCCGGCTCCAGGCCGGTCCGCTCGACCATCCGCACCGCGTCGAAGAGGTAGGGGAAGAGCAGCCGATTGACGACGAAGCCCGCCTGGTCGGGGACCTCGACCGCGGTCTTGCCGAGTGCCGCGCACCAGGCCATCGCCCGCTCGCGTGCCGCCGCGGCGCCGTCGGGGACGCAGACCTCGACCAACGCCATCCGCGGCACCGGGTTGAAGACGTGCAGGCCGTAGAGGCGCGGCACGCCGGCCTTGCCGGCGATGTCGCCGATCCCCAGCGAAGAGGTGGTGGTCGCGAGGTCGGCCTCGGGGCACGCTTCGTCGAGCGTCCTGATCAGCTCGGCCTTGGCGTCGAGCTCCTCGACGATCGCCTCGACCACGACGTCGCAGTCGGCCAGGTCCTTGGGATCGGTGGTGACCCGCAGCCGCGATGGCTCGGCCCCCTCGATCTTCGCGCACGCTGCGACGACTTTCTCCTCGGCACGCCAGGCCGAAGCCTCCGAACGCGCCAGCAGGATCGTCTCCGCGGTAGTGGTCGAGACCGCGGCGAGGCCACTTGCGATGGCGCCGCTCCCCGCGATCCCCGGACTTTCGTACCCCTGTCTCTCGCTCATCGGCCGGGTTCCTATCAGGCTTCGGCCGCCGACGCCGTGCGGTTGACCGACCAGTCAGTCAGGGCGAGTAACGTCCAGCTCATAAGCTGCGCGCCGCAGCCGCAGATCTTCGAGACGGAGGAACACGATGGAGAACGGAAAAGGCAAGCTCGGAGGGCGCGAGGTCGTGATCGTCGAGGCGGTCCGCACGCCGGTCGGGCGCGGCCACCTGGAGAAGGGCTACTACAAGGATCTTCACCCCTCGAACCTCCTCGCCAAGACCTACTCGGAGCTGATCTCGCGGGCCGGGATCGACCCCGCCGAGGTCGGCGACGTGATCGCGGGCTGCGTCCAGCAGTGGGGCGAGCAGGCGATCAACATCGGCCGCAACGCCTGGCTCGAGGCGGGCCTGCCCGAGGAGGTGCCGGCGACCACGGTCGACCGCCAGTGCGGCTCCGCCCAGCAGGCGGTCAACTTCGCCGCCACCCTGGTTGCTGCCGGCGTCCACGACGTCGCGATCGGCGGTGGCGTCGAGCACATGGGCAAAAACTCCTTCGCCGCGGCCGGGGAAATCATGGCCGAGCGCGGGATGGCGTTCTCGAAGGAGCTGATGGAACGCTACGACCTCGTCAACCAGGGCCTCTCCGCCGAGATGATCGCCGACCGCTGGGAGATCCCGCGGTCGGAGCTCGACGAGCTCGGCCTGCGCTCGCAGCAGCTGGCGCAGAAGGCGACCGAGGAGGGCCGCTTCGAGCGCGAGATGATCCCCTTCCAGGTCAACGGCGACACCTACGTCACCGACCAGGGCCTGCGTGAGACGACGCTCGAGGGGCTTGCCGCCCTGCGGCCCGCCTTCAAGGAGGACGGCAAGATCACCGCCGGCAACTCCTCCCAGGTCTCCGACGGCGCCGCCGCGGTGCTGCTGATGACCCGCGAGAAGGCCGACGCCCTGGGGCTGGAGCCGCGGGCGCGGATCTACGACATCACCACGGTCGGGGTCGACCCGGTGATCATGCTGACCGGCCCGATCCCGGCGACCGAAAAGCTGCTCGACCGCAACGGGATGGCGATCGACGACATCGACCTGATCGAGATCAACGAGGCGTTCGCCTCGGTCGTCGCCGCCTGGCAGCGCGAGCTCGAACCGGACATGGACCGGGTCAACGTGAACGGCGGCGCGATCGCGCTCGGCCACCCGCTCGGCTCGACCGGCGCCCGGTTGATCACCACCCTGCTGCACGAGATGGAGCGCACCGACAAGGAGATGGGCCTGGTGACGATGTGCTGCGGCGGCGGTCTCGGCACCGGCACCTTGATCCAAAGAGTCTGATCCGGCCGCCTGGCCGAGCAGCCAGTAGGCTTCGGCTCGATGGACCTGACGCTGTCGCCATCGGAGGAGGGGTTCCGCGACGAGGTCGCCACCTGGCTGCGTGAGAACAATCCCGGTCCCGAGCCGGAGGGCTCGCTCGACGAGGTGATGGCGTTCCGGCGCGAGTGGCAGCTGCAGCTGCACGCGGCGGGCTGGGCCGGGATCTCCTGGCCGCGGGAGTACGGCGGTCGCGGCGCGACGATGATCGAGCAGGCGATCTTCACCGGTGAGGCGGCCGCCCAGGAAGCGCCCAGCCCGGCCAACGTGCTGGGGCTGGCGATGGGCGGCCCGGTGGTGATCGCGCACGGCACCGAGGCGCAGAAGGAGCGTTATCTGGAGCCGATCCTGACCGGCGAGGAGATCTGGTGCCAGGGCTTCTCGGAGCCCGAGTCCGGCTCCGACCTCGCCTCGCTGAAGACGCGCGCGGTCAAGGACGGCGACGAATGGGTGGTCACCGGGCAGAAGGTCTGGACCACCTTCGCCCAGTACGCGAAGTGGTGCATGCTGGTCGCCCGCACCGACCCCGACGCGCCCAAGCATCAGGGCCTCAGCTACTTCCTGATGGACATGGAGCAGGACGGGGTCGAAGCGAAACCGCTGGTCCAGATCACCGGCGAGGGCGAGTTCAACGAGGTCTTCATCAACGAGGCGCGGATCCCGGACGAGAACGTCGTCGGCGGCGTCGGCAACGGCTGGACGGTGGCGATCACGACGCTGATGAACGAGCGCGCCGGGCTCGCCTTCGGGGCGATCGCCCAGATCCACAACAGCCTGGCGCGGCTGGCGAGCCTCGCGGCCGAGGTGCGCGAGGAGGGCGGCAGCTCGGCCGCCGAGGACGCCTATTTCCGCCAGCGGATCGCGCAGCTCTTCGTCGAGGCCGAGACGATGCGCCTCAACGCCTACCGCGGGCTGACCAAGACGATGGAGTCCGGGATCCCCGGCCCGGAGGGCTCGCTCGGCAAGTGGCAGTGGGCCGACATCAACCAGGATCTGACCGAGCTGGCGCTGGAGATCGAGGGGGCCTGGGCGCCGCTCGGGCGCGGCTCCGAGGGGGCCGTCGCCAACGGCGCCTGGCAGTACAGCTTCCTCCGCTCGCGGGCCAACTCGATCGAGGGCGGCACCACCGACATCCTCAAGAACATCATCGCCGAGCGGGTGCTCGGCCTGCCGCGGATGCGCTAGGGACGATGGAAGCGGGAGCGTTCTAGGGATGTACTTCGATCTCACCGACGAGCAGGAAGCGATCCGCGCGACTGCCCGCGACTTCCTCGCCGCGCGCTTCAGATCGGAGCGGCTGCGGGAGATCGCCGGCTCCGAGGACGGCACCGACCCGCAAGGGTGGAGCGAGATGGCGGAGCTCGGTTGGGCGGGCCTGGCGCTGCCCGAGGAGTGGGGCGGCCAAGGGCTCGGGATCGTCGACCTGGCGGTGCTCTTCGAGGAGATGGGCTACGCGCTGGCGCCCTCGCCGCTCTTCTCCAACACGGTGGTTGGGCTGGCGCTCGCCCGGTGCGGCTCGGACGAGCAGAAGGAGCGCTGGCTGCGGCCACTGGCCGAGGGCACCGCGCGCGGCACCCAGGCGATGGTCGACGCGGGCTCGACCGGGACGCCCGGCGCCTACCCGATGAAGGGCGAGGCCGACGGCGACGGGGTTGTGCTGAACGGGAAGAAGGAGCTGGTCGCCGACGCCGCCGGCGCGGCCTTCTTCCTCGTCGCCACCGCGGACGGACGGCGCCACGTCGTCCCCGCCGATGCCGCGGGGGTCAGCGTGGCGCCGGAGATCTCGATCGACACCACGCGGCGGCTCTCCACCGTGAGCTTCGACGGCGTCCGAGTCCCGGCCGAGCAGACGCTGCCGGGCCAGGGTGCCGAGTTCGAGGGCGTCTTCCTGCGCGGCGCGGTCGCGCTCGCCGCCGAGTCGACCGGGGTCGCGCAGCGCGCCCTCGACATGGCGGTCGCCTACGCCAAGGACCGCGAACAGTTCGGCCGTCCGATCGGCGCCTACCAGGCGGTCTCGCACCGCTGCGCGCAGATGCTGTTGGAGACCGAGAACTCGCGCTCCGCCGTCTACGGCGCCGCCTGGGCCGCCGACGCCGACCCCGACGCCCTGCCGCTGTCGGCCTCGATGGCGAAGGCTTATGCCTCCGACGCCGGCTGGCGCGTCCCCGACGCCTCGATCCAGGTGCACGGCGGGATCGGCTTCACCTGGGAGCACGACCTCCATTTCTTCCTCAAGCGCGGCCGCGCCAACGCCTCGATGTACGGCGACGCGCGCTGGCACCGCGAGCAGGTCGCGAAGCGGGTCCTCGCGCCCGCCGCGGTATGACTCCTCCCGCCAGCTGTTCCTTATCCCCAATATTCCGGCATAAGGAACAGTGGAGCGGTAGGTGAGCGCGCTCGAGCGCATCTCGGTCGCGGCGATCGGCAACTCGGTCGCCGACCTCGAGGCGGAGGCGCTGCGCGCCGAGGCGGCCGGGATGGAATGCGTCTGGGCGCCGGAGCTGTTCCGCGCCGCCGACACCCAGGCCGCCTACCTGGCGGCGAAGACGGAGCGGATCGACGTCGCCACCGGGATCGTCTGGGCCTTCACCCGCAGCCCCTTCATCATGGCCGTCACCGCGCTCGACATCGACGAGATGTCGGGCGGGCGCTTCCGGCTCGGCATGGGGGCGGGGGTCAAACGCCTCAACGAGACCTGGCACAACGCCGACTACGGCCGCCCGGCGCCACACCTGCGCGAGGCGATCGAGGCGACCCGGCTGATCATGCGCCAGGCGGGAGCGGGCGCGCCGATCCGCTACCAGGGCGACCACTACGACATCGACATCAAGGGCTGGGTGCGGCCGCATCCGCCCGCCCGCGACACGCCGCCACCGATCTACACCGCCGCCGTCCAGGCCGGGATGGCGCGGATGGCGGGCGACGTCGCCGACGGCCTGATCGGCCACCCGATCCAGAGTCTGCGCTGGCTCGACGAGATCGTCATCCCCGGCTTCGAGGAGGGCCTGCGGCGTTCCGGTCGCGAGCGCGCCGACTTCGACTACCTGCCGACCGTCTGCTGCGTGATCGACGACGACGAGGGCCGCGCGCTCGACCTCGCCCGCCGTACGATCTCCTTCTACGCGACGGTGAAGACCTACGCGCCGGTCTGGGAGAAGCACGGCTTCCTCGACGTCGCGAACGCCGCCGGCGAGGCCTTCCGCCGCGGTGACCTGGCCGCCGTCCCGGCGGCGATCCCGGACGAGATGGTCGAGGCCTACTGCGCCGCCGGCCCGCTCGACAAGGTCCGCGAACGGGTCGAGGCCACCGCCGAGCGCGCCGACGGCCTCTTCCTCACGCCACCGACCTACTTCATCTCGCCAGAGGAGCTGAGCGAGTACCAGAACCGCATCATCGACGCCTTCGGCCCGGCGGCCGACGGCGCCACGGACTAGACGACCGATCCCACGTCCCCGCCCGGCCGTCGACCCCATCCCACCGGCCGGTGGCGTTCGCAGTTAGCTCCGCATAGCGGAGCTAACTGCGAA
>DASZZB010000135.1:0-18831 GCA_035545115.1 Solirubrobacterales bacterium
TTCTTCCACCGCTGGCTGTTCCGGCGGGGCAAGCCTTAGCTGGCCGGTCACGGCCTTTGCCGGCTGTCGCCCGGGGGGAAGGGACGCGGCCGTCCCGGCCACGACCCGGGCAGGCTGTGGCCGCCACGAGACGCCCGGGACGTGAGGGTCCCTCGGGGAAGAGGGCACGGGTCGTGAGGAAGTCCACGCTTCCGTCAAGGGTCCGTGCGGAAGTTCCGCCACGGACGCCGGGTCGTTGACGAAGATGCCGAGAACGTCACACTTTCCGGCCCCCTGGGGACCGGGATCGAGGGCCTGAAACGCGCTGGGTGCATTGACCCTCCTATAGGAGGGTCAAAGGGTGGTCACGTGATCCGAACGTCTGAAGAAGACGGGAGAAACGGTGCGCTTCCCGACACCTTCCTCACGAGGCCCGGGATCCTCGACGGATCCGTGGCTCCCCCGTGGCACTCCCTCGAGCCTTCCGCCACTCCCCGCACCCTCGGCCGTCCCGGCCACGGCCACAGCCTGCCAGGGTCGTGGCCGGGACGGCCGCGTCCCTTCCCCCCGGGCGACAGCCGGCAAAGGCCGTGACCGGCCAGCTAAGGCTTGCCCCGCCGGAACAGCCAGCGGTGGAAGAAGCCGCGTAGGTGCTCGCCTGAGACCCGATTCGAGAGCGCGATGAACTCTTCGATATCGCCGTGACCATGGCGGTGGTCGCGCGCCCAGGTCCGCATGACGCGGAGCAGGTCGTGGGTGCCGATCTTGTCGCGCAGTGCCTGCAGGGTCATCGCGCCGCGCACGTAGGTCGAGGTCGCGAAGAGGTTCTGCGGCCGACCGGGGTGGCCTGACGGCGGGTTCCAGAAGCCGGTCTCCGCGGCGGGGCGGCGGTAGAGGCGGGCGAAGACCTGCTGGGCGCTGCGGCCGCCGTGGCGCTCGGCGAAGTACCACTGGGTCCAGGTCGCGAAGCCCTCGTTCAGCCAGATGTTCGGCCAGCGCTCGAGGCCGACCGAATCGCCGAACCACTGGTGGGCGGTCTCGTGGACGACCGTGGTGCGGTCCGGGACGTAGGCGTAGATCGGCCTGGTCTGCGTCTCCAGCGCGTATTCGAGGTCGGCGACGTCGACCGCCGAGCCCGCCGCGGCGAACGGATAGGGGCCGTAGATGTGCGACTCCCAGCGGATGATCTCCGGCAGCGAGTCGATCGCCGCGCGCGAGGCCTTCACCAACCGCGGGTCGACCAGCGTCCAGGTCGGCAGCTTGCCGACGTGACCGTGGCGGAGCTTGCCCTTGCCGATGTCGACGAGCGCCAGGTAGGTCGCCATCGGCGCCGGTTCGGCCCAGGTGAAGCGCACCCGCCGGTCCACCTTCTGTCGCGCGACGAGCCTGCCGTTGGAGACCGCCGCCGTCCCGGCGGGGACGGTGATCTGGATCTCGAAGCCGGCCTTGTCGCGGGGCGTGTTGTCGCAGGCCAGCCAGGTGGCGGTGCCGACCGGCTCGCCGACGCCCACCGCGCCGTCACCGGTCCGGTACCAGCCCTCGGTCGAGCCGTCGGGATCGGTCACCTTGCGCGGCACGCCCTGGTAGCGAAGCCGGACGGTGAACGCTTCGCCCTTGACGATCGGCGTCGCCGGGACGATCTTCACCTTCCCCCTCCCGCGGCTGTACCTGGCCGGCTCGCCGTCGACGCTCACCGAGGTGACCTCGAGGCCGTCGAGGTCGAGGGAGAAGCGGCGCAGGCCCGAGGTCGCCCGCGCCTCGATCACGTCACGCGCGGTCAGCTCACCGCTGCGCGGTTGGTAGCCGAGGCTGACCTCGTAATGCCTGACGTCGTAGCCGCGGTCGCCGCTGCGCGGGAAGAACGGTTCGGTCGGATGCTCGGGGGCGGCCGCCGCGGTGGCGCTCAACAACGACGCGGCGGCGGCGCAAGCGAAGAGGCAGATGGCGCGGCGCGGCAGGACGGTTCGCACCGGCGGCATCCTACGGTTCAGCTCGCGAGGTACTTCTCCAGTGCCTCACGGGCCAGGGCGCTGACCGAGCGCTCCTCCTCGATCGCCCGCTCGGCGGCGGCGTGGTAGAGACTCTTCGGGACTCGGAAGCTCACTCGCGGCGAGGCGCAGTTGCCCTCGAGGGAAGGGCGACCTACGGGACGCTTTCGGGTCCAGTCGAACTTCACGTCCGATTCGGCCAAATCGGCAAGTTCGTCTGCGACCTCGTCGGTTATCACCCTCCCAGATTTGGTCTGCGGCAGATCGTCGGTCACTTTCGTCGCCATCTGTACGCCTCCATGTAGTCGTCCTCGAATCGATCTCTGAGGTCCATCGAATGGATCACGGTCAACTTACTGGCCAGAACCCCAGCCGCCATGACCTCCAAGGGCCGCTCGCTTTCGTCGTCGCCGTAAAACCAGAGGAGCGGGTCTCCGTCACTTCCGATCCCTCTTTCGAAGCAGATCCCGGCGTGCTCGATGACCCACAGGGTTTGCTTGCGGGAGACTCGATGGCGGGTCGCCGATCGCGCCCAGCCGATCCGCTCTCCATTTGCCCAATCATTTCGTCTGACGATACTAGCGCGGCTCTCGCAGCCCGCAAGCGCGTCTTCCAAGAGCGACCCGGGGTCGACCTCTTCCCATCGGCCGTGCCCGAGGAACAGGTAGGCGCGGCCCTGCGAGTCGAGATGAAGGTACCGCCTCGTCCAGCTGTGCTTGTAGGCCTCGATCGCCGTGCCGTCCTCGAGCTCGACCCGGTACATCCACATGAACTCGGGGATCTCGTCGGGTGCGAAGTCGAGCAGCGGTCGCCAGTCGGGCCGCAGCCCACGCGGCTCGCTGCCGCGGAGCCTCCTCTTCTCTGGTGTTCCCATGCGGCCGAGCCTGCGCGGCAAATCCGCGTGGGACAAGACCGAAGTGGGCCAACTTCGTTACCGGAGCCGCGGTCGGTCGGCTCAGACAGGCTCGGAGATGACCAGGCGCAACGAGCCTTCGTAGCTGCGGAGCTCGCGCAGGGCACCGTGCTCTTCGTCCCACCTTCCGGACGCGAGGTCGGCGCCAAGCCGCTCGACGATCCGCTCCTCGACACCGGGCTCGAGCAGCCGCCAGATCGACTGCGAGGCGCGCACGGTCGGGTCGAGCAGCTCCTCGGGGCGGTTCCAGAAGGCCTCGAAGAAGCCGTCGGTGCAGTCGGCCGGAGTCGGGATCGACTCGATCCGCACCGCGCCGCCGAGCTCGGCGGCGACTTCGTCCAGGGTGCCGAAGCGGGGTCGCTCGATCGCCAACGCCTCGCGGAGATGGTCGCGCTGCCAGGCGATCAGCTCGGCGAGGTCGAAGGTGAAGACGACGACCGGGCCACGGGCGACACGGCGCAGCTCGGCGAGGCCGGCGGCGCGGTGCGGCCAGTGGTGGATGGTGACGCAGGCCATCGCCGCGTCGACCGAGTCGTCGTCGAGGGGTAGCGATTCGGCGGCGCCGGCGAGACAGGGCGCGGCGTCGGGTGGGCGCTGCGCCCGCATCGTCGCGCTCGGCTCGACCGCCAGCACCCAGCGGTCGCGCGGCTCGTAGGAGCCCGCGCCGGCGCCGACGTTGAGCACCGTGCGCGTATCGCCCAGCGCCGCCGCGATCCGCGCCGCGATCCGCGGGTCGGCCCGCCGGCGCCGCGCGTAATCGCGCCCGTGCGTCTCGTAGTCGACCCGCGTCGCCACGGCTCAGAAGCTATCGGCCGCAGCAAGCCGCCAGCTGGCGGGGGCCGACGGAGCAGGCCGGGGGTTGCTCGCCCGGGTAGCGCCGCTACTCGAGGACGACATGGGCCCCGTCGGGGGCGGGCGTGTCGCCTTCGGCCGTCTCCCACTTGCCGAGCGCCATCGCCAGCGCCGGGATGAAGGCGACGCCGAGCAGCACCAGGCCCCAGACGAAGGTCGAGGCGAAGGCGTCGGCGAGTGGCCCGCCCACCGCCGCCTGCTGCGCCGGGGACAGCGAGTGGACCGATTCCAGGCCGCCGCCGCTCGCCGAGCCGAGGTGGTCGGCGATCTCCGAGGAGAGGATGACCGAGAGGATCGCCGTGCCGATCGAGGCGCCGCCCTGGCGGATGATGTTCATCGCGGTCGAGGTGCGGGCGATCGCGGCCGCCGGGACCGCCTGCATCGCCGCGGTCATCGTCGGCATCATCGAGAAGCCCATGCCGAGGCCGAGCACGAAGCTGAAGCCGCAGAGCAGCACATAGGAGGTGTGCGCGGTGACGAAGGCGAACGGCGCGATGCCGATCACCAGCAGCGGGATGCCGCAGGCGGGCCAGAGGTTGGGGCCGTAGCGGTCGGTCAACTTGCCGGCCAGCGGCATCGTGATCATCGCGCCGATCCCCTGCGGGGCGAGCAGCAGGCCGGATTCCAGCGCCGAGGCGCCGCGCACCGCCTGGTAGTAGAGCGGGATCAGGAGCAGGGCGCCGAAGAAGGCGATCGCGAAGAGCAGGAAGGTCCCGGCGGCGGCGCCCGCCCGCGTGTGGGTGAAGGTCTTGATGTCGATCAGCGCGCCGTCGGCCTTGCGCCAGCTGTGCCAGAAGAAGCCGGCGACGAGGGCCGCGCCGGCGACGATCGGCGCCCACGACTTGAAGTCACCGAAGCCGCCGCTCGCCGACTCGGCGAGGCCGAAGATCAGCAGCGTCAGGCCGGGCGAGAGCAGCACCATCCCGAGCCAGTCGAGGCGATGGGACGGTTCCGGCGTGTCGCGCTCGAGCTTGACCCAGGCGAGGGCGATCGCCAGCACGCCGATCGGCACGTTGATCAGGAAGATCCAGCGCCAGGAGACGTCGTCGACCAGCCAACCGCCGAGGATCGGGCCGACGATCGGCGCGATCAGCATCGGCACGCCGAGGATGCCCATCACGCGGCCCATCCGGTGGGGGCCCGCCTTCTTGGTCATGATCGTCATGACCGCGGGCATGATCATGCCGCCGCCGATGCCCTGCAGGACGCGGAAGGCGATCAGGGAATCGGCGCTCCAGGCCGCCGCGCAGAGGGCGGAGCCGAGCATGAAGAGGGCGAGCGAGGCGATGTAGATGCGCTTGGTGCCGAAGCGGTCGGCGGCCCAGCCGGTGGCCGGGATCACCGCGGCGAGCGCCAGCGTGTAGCCGGTGACGACCCACTGGATCGTCGTCAGCGAGGCGTGGAAGTCGATCGAGAGGCGGTCGATCGCGACGTTGACGATCGTCGTGTCGAGGATCGACATGATCGCCCCGAGCAGGACGACCCCGGCGACCACCATCGTCTCGCGGTCGAGCGCGTTGGGGTCGGCGGGCGCGGCGGCGGCGTCGGACTGGCTCACGCCGTACACCGTATCAGAAGCTCGTACGCCGTATCGGCCCGATATGCTTTCCGCATGGCAGCGGGGATCGACGCGATCTGGGCACGCGAGAGGGCGCAGCCGCCGGGACCGCAGCCGCTCTCGCGCGAGTCGATCGTCGCGGCGGCGGTCGAGATCGCCGACGCCGATGGTCTCGAGGCGGTCTCCATCAGGAGACTTGCTACCAAGCTTGACGCCCGCCCGATGAGCCTTTACTCACACATCGAGCGCAAGGGCGACCTGATCGATCTGATGATCGACGAGGTGATGGCCGCCGCGGTGCTCCCCGACGGCCCGCCCGCCGACGACTGGCGCGAGGGCCTGCGCCAGATCGCCGCCCGCACCCGCGAGACGGCGCGCGCCCACCCCTGGATGATCGCCACCGCCTTCCGCCGTCCCTTCATCGGCCCCAACTCCCTCCGCCATATCGATCAGTCGCTCGCCGCGGTCTCCTCGCTGCCGCTCGCGCCGGAGCGCAAGCGCGCCGTCCTCCTCGCGATCGACACCTACACGCTCGGCTTCGTCCGCTGGGAGGTCCTCTCCCCCGAGACCGGCGGCGCCCCCTGCGGCGGCTGGCCCGAGGATGGTCCGACCGCGGCCGAGATCGACGCCTACGTCACCGCCCAGGCGGCGAGCGGCGATTACCCGCACCTGCAGGAACTGGCCGGCAAGGACCTCAGCCTCGGCGTCAAGGCGGAGAAGTTCGAGGTCGGCCTGGAGTGGCTGCTGGCCGGCATCGCCGCCGAGGTGGGCGAGCGGCCCTAGACCGGCGGTGACACTCAGGAGACGATCAGGCCGGCGACCAGGAGGGCGGTGCCGATCGCACCGACCGCGACGCCGCCGCCGAGGAGCCAGCGGCGGTGGGCGATGATCGAAACCGTCGCCAGGACGATGCCGACCTCGAGGCCCACCTCGGCGAGCTCGTAGAGGAGGTGCTTCGAGTTGTAGTGGTCGACGTGTTCTTCGTCGTGGTGCATCTCCTCGGTCAGCGCGTGGTCGGCGGGGGCGAACTCCCGCTCGATGTGTCGCTCGTGGGCGGTCGCCTCCTTGGCCGCCGCCGCCTCGTCGTGAGGGCCGTCGGCAAGCACCCGCAGCATCGTCGCGGCCCCTTCGGCGACGTCGATCTTCAACTGGTTGTTCTCCAGGCGCGAGGAGGTGTCGGCACGGTGGGTCTCGCCGGTGATCACCTCTTTCACCGACTCGTTGGAGAGAAAGGTGGCGACGGCGAGGAACGCCGCCAGCACCGCGACGAGCAGCGCCGCCTGACGGGCGAACGAGGGCGTGTCAAGCTCCCCGCCGGTGGCGTGATTGCCTGACTCGAAGTGCTCGAGGGACCGATGGGCGGGCATGATCCGGGCAATCTACGCGGCGCCGACGATGCCGCGCGGCGCGCTCAGATGATCGCTTCCACAGGCGCTCCGGCTGGACGTCTAAAGGGACACGGCCGGCCGGGGGGACGGTGAAGGGACCCGGCCCTCTCACGGAACCTCACGCAAAGCGCCCCGTCGTGCCCGGCCGCCCCCGGCGTTCGCAATTACCTCCGCATAGCGTGGCTAACTGCGAACGCCACCGGGGGGTGGGGGTGGGCCGGGGCGGCGGGACCTCGTGGAATCGATTCCTCAGCCCGTCGCGTCGCTTGCCGCCCAGCCGCTCCAGCGCCCGACCTCGATCGCGAGCACCTCGCCCGCGCCGCGCTGGTTCGGATAGCGCTCCCGCAGGAGGTCCAGCGCGCGGCACGCGTCCGGGTCCCCGGGGTCGAGCACCCGCCCGCGCCCGTCGGCCCGCACCCACCAGAGCCGCGCCCAGTCCTCGTCCCAGTGGTCGACGAGCAGCGAGGTCGCCGGGTTCGCGCGCACGTTGGCCAGCCGGCGCAGCGCCCGCGTCCGCTTCGGTTTCGCGTCGACCGCGCTGTAGATCGTGTCCCCCTCGACTGCGAAGGCGATCGGGACGAGATGGGGACGACCGGCGGCGTCGGCGGTGGCGAGGCGGGCGACGCGGGCTGCGGCGAAATGGGCGCGGGCCTCGTCCGGGCTCACGCCTCGCCGGTGAATTCGGCGATCGCCCGCTCGATCCGCTCCAGCCGCGGCTCGATCACGCTGAAGCCGGCGCTCGGCAGCCACCAGGAGACGCGGCGGGTGCCGGCCGCGGCCAGCTCCTCGATCACCTTCGGATCGGCGGGCGGGCCCATCGCCATGAAGTCGATCGGCCGCTCGGCGCGCGAGCGCAGCTCGGCGGCGCGCTCGAGGATGTCGGGCGTCCAGTTCGGGAACCAGGCGTCGCCGAAGGCGAGCACCCGGTCGATCACGGTCGGCCCGAGGCCGCCGACCAGCACCGGCGGATGCGGGCGTTGCAGCGGCTTCGGCTCGCAGAGGATCCGCTCGAAGTCGACGAACTCGCCGTGGAAGCTCGCCTCGCGCTCGGTCCAGATCGTCTTGATCGCCTCGACCCGCTCGGCGAAGAGGCGCATCCGGGTGCGCGGGTCGGTGCCGTGGTTGGCCATCTCCTCGCGGTTCCAGCCGGCGCCGACACCGAGCTCGAAGCGCCCGCCGGAGAGGACGTCGACCGAGGCCGCCTCTTTGGCGGTGAGGATCGGGTCGCGCTCGATCACCAGGGCGATGCCGCTGCCGACCCGCAACCGGGTCGTCGCCAGCGCCGCCGCGGTCAGCGCGACGAAGAGGTCGAGCGTCGCCCAATACTTGCGCGGCAGCTCGCCGCCGCCGGGGTAGGGGGACTCGCGGCTCGCCGGGATATGGGTGTGCTCGGCGAAGACCAGCGACCCGAAGCCGCGCTCCTCCAGCCAGGCGGCCAGCTCGCCGGGACCGACCGCGTCGGCGGTGGGGAAATATCCGATGCCGAAGTCCACCCTGCCCGTATGTTTAGCAGCGTGAGCGAGCAGGCCATGACGATCGTCTTCTTTCCGGAGGGGCGTTCGGGCCGACCAACAACTGCGTCGGCATCGGCGACGTCCTACGCCGCCGCGGGCACCGGGTCGTCTTCATCGTCGAGGAGTCCTTCGCCGAGACGCTCGAGGCGCAGGGCTTCGAGGAGCGGACGGTACGCCTCACTCCGCCGCCGGAGACCGAGGAAGCGCCGGGCCAGTTCTGGAAGGACTTCATCCGCGACACCGCGCCGCTCTTCCGCCGCTCGACGACCCGGCAGCTCGGCGAGTTCATCGCGCCGACCTTCCAGGCGCTGATCGTCTTTTGCAACCCGCTCGAGATCAAGGCGACTTCGACGAGTTCTGCCGCGAGCGCGGCGCCCCCCCTCCCCCGCGACGACTTCATCCACGTCAGACCGACGCTGAACCTCTACATCTATCCCGACGAGGTCGACTACCCGCGGCGCGAGCCGCTCGACCCCGACCTGGCACAACCTGCAGGCGAGCGTACGTCTACTCGCGCACGCTCGAGTCGATCGCCTAGCGGCCGGTCTGTTCGTAGGTGTGCTGGTACTGCGTCTTTTCGCCGCTGCCGTAGATCGATTCGAAGGTGCCCTGCTGGTTGCAGGGCGGGGCGGGCGCGCCGGCGGTGCCGGACTGACCGCCGAAGGCGAAGGCCTTCAGGTTGTTCAGCAGTTCTTCGGCTTCCTTTTCGCGCTGTTCGGCGGTCAGCGTGACCACTTCTTCTTCGTTCGGGGCGCTCGGGTTGTATTTGAACCGCTCGGTCGGGATCCGTTCGAGCAGGGCGGAGTCGTTGTTGGGGGTCGGCGCGACGGTGACCGACGCCCCGCCGGTGCACTGGCGGGTGTCGTAGGCAGGCAGCGAGCCGTTGGCCAGCAGTCCCGCCCAGCGCGGCGGGCTGTAGGGGCTGTTGCGGTTGTTGGTGAGGCGGGTCGGGTAGGTCGAGAGCGTTTCCGCGTTGATCGGGCCCATCACGCGCAGGTAGTTGATCGGGCTGCCGCCTCCGCCGGTCAGCTTGGCGTGGAAGGTGGCGGCGAGATTGCCGACGGTGGCGGCGATCTCCCGCTTGTACAGCCCGAGGCCGGTGATGAACGGGTTGAAGTTGCGGACGAACGGTTCGGCGGCGCGCAGCAGCGGCGGGAACTCGTCGCGGAAGAGCTTGCGCAACGCCGGGAAGCCGGTCGGCGCCTCCTTCTCGGCGGCGGGCAGCGCTTCGAAGAGCTTCTTCGCTTCCGGCGCCAGCTTGCCGAAGGCGACCAGGGTCGGCGACAGCTGTTCGGCCACCGGCACCAGCTGCTTGGAGAGCGGGTCGGCGTCGGTGGCGAAATTGCGCAGGCGGGCGACGGTGAGGCGCGACTCGTCGAGGTAGGTCGGGAAGGCGCGGAACAGCGCTTCGATGTCCTGGTCACGGGCCGCCGTCGTCTTGAACAGGTCGTTCGAGCTCTGGATCAGGTCGGCGAGCTCGCCTTCGCGGCCGCGCAGCGCTTCGAAGGTCTTCGCGCCGTTGCTGAAGAGCTGCGAGACGGCGAGCTTCTGGCTGTTGAGGACCCGGAACAGGTTTTCGAATTCGGAGAAGGTCGGGTCGAAGTTGCCGATCGCGTAGGAGAGGTTCTGCCCTTGGCCTGCGATCGCCACCGACGCTTCCTGCATCCAGGTCTGGAAGGCGTGGCGGGTTTCCGGATCGAAGGCCTGGAAGATCTCGTCGAGCTGGACCGATTCGGTCACCTGCGCGGTGGGCAGGGTGGCGTCGTCGGGGAGCGCCGGTTCGCCCTTCGCGCCGGGGGTCAGTTCGACGTAGGTCTCACCGAGCAGCGTCTTGGTCCGCAGCATCGCCCGGGTCGAGTGGCGCAGCGGCGCGTACTTGTCGTCGATCGTCAGGAGCGCCATCGCTTCTTCGCCCTTCGGCCCCAGTTCGATGCTTTCGACTTTGCCCACGTCGACCCCGGAGATGCGGACGTCGGACTGTTCGGCGAGCTGCGAGGCCTCGGTGAAGGGGATCTTGATCTGGTAGCTCTTCGCTTTGAACGGGGTCGGCCCGCCGAAGGTGATCCAGAGGAAGAGCAGGATGCCGAAGCAGGCCAGGGCGAAGCCGGTGATCGCCAGGAGCTGCATGGTGCTGGGGGCGCGCTTGCTCACTTTGCCGTCCGTTCGCAGTGGCCGAAGAAGGTTTCGAACGGCACCGGGATTTCCTGCTTGGCCGGGACGTTCAGCAGCTGCAGCAGCGTTTCCAGGTAGGGATGGCCTTTATCCACGCGCTGCGATTCGCCGTCCTGGTAGGCGAGTTCGGCACCGGTGCAGCTGATCCCCAGCAGGCCGCGGAGGACCGGCCCGTTGGAGTCCTGCAGGCTGAACGCGTTGTTCAGGTTGTGGTTTGCCCAGGGCAGGTAGAAGAGGTAGCTCTGGCCGGAGCCCTTCGGCTTGTAGGCGAGCTCGTTGAAGAACGAGTTGAGGCCGCCGAGGCTGTTGCCGAAGTTGCGCACCGTCTTTTCCAGCGCCCCGGAGCCCTTGTTGGCGGCGCTGAGCAGCGGGCGGATTTCACGGGAGAACGGGCGGATGCCGTCGCGGATCGGCTTCGTCGTCTGTTCGAAGAGCCGCGTCGTCGCCTTGAAGGCCGGGGTCGAGGCCTGCGCCTGCGGGATCAGCTTGGTCAGGGTCGGCAGGGCCACGGTGGAGAACCTGTTCGAGCTGGCCAGGCCTTCCTGCGCGATGCGCAGGGTCTGCGGGAACTCTTCGAAGGCTGCTTCCAGCGCTTCCTGCTGGTTGGCGAAGTTGCCGAGCGCCTTGTCGGAGGAGCTGACGAAGCGGCGGACCTGCTGATCGTGGCGGCCGAGTTCGGTGGTCAGCTCGCCGAAATCGTGGATCGCCTTGGCGACCGCGGCGCGGCGGGCGGCGACGGCCTTGTTCAGTTTGGCGGTGTACTCGACGAACGGCTCGAAACGGCGGAACGCGTTCCCGAGCTGCTTGCTGTGACCGCCGATCCCCCGCGCCCCGCCCGCGACCAGCAGCTGGATGTATTGACGGGTGTCGGCGTCGAGGCTGTTGAGGAAGGCTTCGAACTGGATGTCCGGTTCGGTCTGGGCGAGGCCGTACACGTGGCCGTCTTCGACCTCTTCGGTGCCGGTGCCCGGTTCGATCTCGACGATCATGTCGTTGAGGTTGGTTTTCGGCCGCAGCAGGAACTGCGCGTCGGGATGGAGCAGCTTCATGTACTTCGGCTCGATCTCCATGCCGACCACCGCGTGGCCGTCTTCGAGGGCGACCGAGGCGACCTTGCCGATCTGGATCCCGGCGACGTCGACCGCCTGGCCCTGTCCCGGGGTGACCGCCTGGGCGGTCGTGAACTCGGCCGAGATGTGGTCGAATTCTTCGCCGACGACCGGGATCCACGACGGCAGCGAAGCTTTCTGCTGGGTGAAGATCCCCAGCATCATCACGATCCCGATGAAGGCGAGGACGAGGATCGCGATCGTGTCGGTGCGACGACCGCGCGCCTGCCGTCCGAGCCAGGCGAGGAAGTGGCGGAGCCGGCTGCGGTGTTCCGGGGTCGGGGTGGGGGTCTGGTCGCTCAATGGACCACTCCGGAGGTCGAGGGCGAGGCAGGGCCGACGTTGCTCAGCGGGCCGTTCACGTCCGGCACCGGCTGGCTGTCACAGCGGACTTCGGGCTTCAGCGGCGGCTTGGTGCCCGGCTGCGGCTGCGTCCCGAGCGGGTCTTCGGCGACGTGGGAGTAGTTGATCTTGTCGCTTTCGAGGTTGCCGGCGGGGTTCGGTTCGCCGACCAGGATCGGCCCGCCGCCGGTCTGGGCGCGGATGAACGGGCCGTTGCCGTCGAAGTTCTGCGCGGCGCCCGCGAAGTTGGTCAGGTCGTAGAGGAATTCGCGGTAGTTCGGGCCGCCGGTGCTGAACTGGTCCTCGATCGTCTGGTTGCCGGTCGGGATCAGGACCTTCGAGCTGCAGAGGCTCAACCGGTTGAACTGCGGCAGCGCCACCTGCTTGCCCGCCTGCGCCGCGCCGGCCAGGCCAGGGGTCGATTCGGCGAGCAGCTTCACCGTGCCGCCCGCCTCCTTGCCGGAGAGCATCGGCCGGACCTGGGCGAGCCACGGCTTCCCGGCGGCGATCAGGGCGGGCAGCTCGGCCACCGCCGGGGTGAACTCGATCGCGTAGGTGCGCAGCGGCGGCAGCGACTTGTCGAGGCTGACCAGCGAGGTGTGCGCGGTCCGCAGGGTCGGCGCCAGCAGGTGGACCGTGGTCGCCAGGTTCTCCGACTGGTTGGCGAGGGCGCCGGTGAAGGTGTTGAAGTTGTCGATCAGTCCCTGCAGGGCATCCTGGTCGGCGGCGAAGGCGGCGGCGGTGCGGCCGGTGCCGGCAACCATCTGGGCGAGGTCATGGGGTTCGGTGCCGGTCAGGGCGTTGGTCACCTGGGCGCTGTACTTGCCCGCCGCGCCGCCGTATTCGAAGACCTTGTTCAGCGCCTGACCGCCCGAGAGGCCCTGCACCTGGGGCAGCTGCCCGAGGTCTTCCGCCGGCGTCGGCTCGTGGGTGAGGGAACTGCCGTAGCTCTCGAGCAGGCGGCTGAGGTCGGCGCGCACCGGCGACTGCAGCGCGGTCAGCACTTCGTCGATCTGCACCGCGGTCGAGGTATGGCTGATCGGGATCGTGCCACCGCTCGCCATTTCCGGCGAGCCGGGGCTGCCGGGGTCGAGGTCGACGAAGTAGTTGCCTTCGAGGAAGATCCGCGGGCGGATCGCGGCGAAGGCGTCCTCGTGGATCGGCCGGCCGGTGGCTTCGACGGTGAAGATGACGGTGGTCGCGTTGCCGTCGCGTTCGGTCGAGATCACTTTGCCGACTTCGACGCCGGCGATCCGCACCGGCGATTTGACGGCGATGTTGGCGGTGTTGGTGAAGGTCGCCTTCAGCTGGTAGCCGTAGCTGGTGAAGGGGATGTGTTTGGTGAACGCCAGGTACGGCCCGATCGTGAAGACGAGGATGAAGATCACCGCGATCACCCAGTTGGGGATCCGCTGACGCCCGTGGCGCGGCGCGGTCGAGACGGCGGCTTTTTTCGGTTCGAGAGGGCTCATTCGCTGCTGACTTCGGTTTCGGATCCACCGCTCTGCTGCGAGACGCCTTCGGTTTCCGAGCTGAAGGTCTCCGGCGCTTCACCGATCACGGTCTGGCCCGCGACGTATTTCTCGTTGCCCGCTTCGCAGCCGCGCGTCTGGCCCGGCGCCGCGGTGTTCGGCAGCGGGTTGTAATGGAGATGGTTGTTCTGTTCGCCGTCGGCGGGGGCGGCGGCCTGGCCGGACTCGCTGTTCGGGCCTTCGGGCGGCGGGAAGGAGATGAAGTTGAGCCATTTCCCGTACTGGTTGCCCTGGCCCGACGCGCTGGAGAGCTGCTTGAAGGTGAGCGAGAAGTAGTTGCAGGTGGTCTGCGCCGGGGTGATGAAGCGGAGCGGCGGTTCGAGGTTCTCGTTCAGGTCGGTGAGCAGTTGCAGGCCGCTCATCGTCCCTTCCGCTTCCTGGAAGGCGAGGAGCGCTTCCGCCAGGGGCGGCAGCTGGTTGTTCAGCACCGGCGTCGCGTTCAGGGCGGGGACACCGGCCCGCAGCGATTCGGCGATCACCGGCGAGGTTTTCTCGAGCGCCCTCGCGCCCGGCCTGAAGGCGGTGAAGAAGCGCGCGGTGTCGCGCAGGAAGGGGTTGATCTTCGGCAGGCCGGCGTTGACCGTGTCGAGCGTCGGCGGGCTTTTCTCGATCGTTTCCTGGATGTAGGGACGGGAGACGTGGGCGAAGGCGGCGAAGGTCTGGTCGAGGACGACGAACATGCTCGCCTGCTGCTGGGCGACCGGCGCCACCGTCGCCGAGAGGGCCTCGAGCGCGCGGAAGAAGCCGCCGAAGTTGGTGCTCGGCGCGGCCAGCAGCGCCGCCGCCGGTTCGCCTTCTTCGACCAGGCCGCGCAGCGCCCCGATCGCTTCGTTCAGCTGTGGCCCGCGGCCGGCCAGGGCGTTGCCGAAGCCCGCCGTGCTGCGCTGGATCGCCTTGCGGGTCGGCGCGTCGAACATGTCGAAGAATTTGTCGATGTCGCCCGGTTCCGGCGTCGCGTAGCGGACCGGGATCGTTTCCCCCGCCTTGAAGCCGACGGTCGAGTTGCCCGGCGTGATCTGCAGGTACTTGAGCCCGAGCGGCGATTTCGGCCGCACCAGGATCATCGAGTTGTCGGGGATCGGTTCGGCGCTCTTGTCGAGGCTCAGCGTCACTTCGGCCTCGACCGCGCCGTTCTTCAGCTGCACCGGGACGACCGACTTGATCACCCCGACCCGGGCGCCGCCGATCCGCACCTCGTTGGCTTTGACCAGCGCGTCGGCGTCGGGGAGGCGCGCCTTCAGGTCGTAGGTGGAGACGAAGGGCAGGCCGTTGTTGGCGTTGTAGGCGAGGAAGACGGCGACGATCGCCACCAGCACGGTCACCGCGCCGACCAGCACCGGGCTCACCGCCAATCCTCCGTTCCGATTCCTCATTGGCCCAGGAGGTAGTCGAGAAGGGGTTCGGTTCCCCCTTCGGTGGCCGTGGCTTCGCCGAGGGCGGGTTCGCCTTCGCCCGCCCCACGTTCGGTCGGCGCCGCGCCTTCGGTCGCGCGGCCGCCGCCCAGTTCGTGGGCGGGGAGACCGGCTTCGTCGCCGGCGCTGACCGCACCGTCGGAACCGACTTTCCGTTCGGATTCGACCTTGTTGATCAGGCGGACCAGCGCCCGGGCGCTCGTTTCGGTTTCACTCGCGTTGGGACCGTGGAAGCGGGCGACGCAACCGCTGTAGCCACTCGGGTGGCCGATGTATTCGATGCACGGGGTGAGGTTCAGCAGGGTGCGGCCGTAGTGGCCGTACTTGTCGAAGCCGTTGAACCCGAGCGCGGTGTCGTAGATCAGTTCGGTGAGGCCGTCCCAGCCGCCGGTTTCCTCGATCCCGACGAAGAGGCGGGCGAGTTCGCCGGTCGGCACTTCGCCGCTGAGCGAGAGCTTCGTCGCCTTCCTCACCACCGGCGCCGCTGCGGCGAAGGTCGGCCCCGATTCTTCGCCCGCCTTGGCAAGGCTCTTCAACGCCACCGTCGTCGCTTCCGAGAACGGGGCCAGGGTGCGGGTCGCGGCGGTGAACGAGGGGGCGGCGGCGCCGAGGTCTTCGAGCAGCGGCGTGCCCGCGTCGGAGAATTCCTTCAGGGCGCTCATCGTCTGGCGGAACTCGACCAGGAAGCGGGGGAACTTGCGCAGCCCTTCTTCCAGTTCGCGGCCGTGTTCGGAGCTGGCTTCGGCGGATTCGCCCGAATGCGCGAAGAAGCCGACCACGTGCTGCTTTTCACGGCTCAGCGGTTCGAGGATTTCCTCCGAGTCGGCGGCCAGCTGGGCCAGCTGGTCCTTCTGTTCGGTCAGCGTCCGGAAGAGTTTGTCGACGTCGCGCAGGGTCGGGTTCGCCCGCTTGATCGCCGCCTCGAGGTCGCCGCCGCGGCCCGCCAGGCCGGCGCCGAGTTCGTTGAAGATCAGCCGGAAGCGCTGCGCGTAGGGGAGCGAGTTGATGTCGTTGATCAGGTCCGGGTCGACGCTGGTCGCGTTGCTGCCGAGCGGCAGCAGGTACTGGCCTTCGCCGGGTTCCCCTTCGGGGATCTGCTTCAGCGGCGGCGCCGGCTTCTCGCCGGGCGCCCGCGGCACGGTCGGCGCGCAGTCGACGTACTTCTCGCCGATCAGCGACTGGGGCCGGATTTCGCAGCTGGCGTCCTGGCGGAAGTCCTGGAAGCTCGGGTCTTCGATTTCCAGCTCGATGATCGCCTTGCCGGGGACGTCCTTGAGCTTGCCGTCTTCGATCGCGGTCGGTTCGCCGGGGAGCGAGACGCCGACCGACCTGATCGTCCCCACGTTGGCGCCCGCGACGCGGACCTGCTCGCCGCTGACCATGAACGAGCCCTGGTCGAAGATCGCCCGCACGACGTACCCTTCGCTCGAGCCGCCGCCCGCGATCAGGATGATCGCGACGACCACGGCGGCCACCACCACGACTCCGGCGATCACCTTCTTCATGGGCCGCCCACCGCCTGGGAGGTGTTGCATTCGGAGTCGCTCACGGCGCTGCCCGAGTGCGGCGGGTCGACGTAGG
Organism: Solirubrobacterales bacterium; assembly: GCA_035545115.1. Classification (GTDB taxonomy): domain Bacteria; phylum Actinomycetota; class Thermoleophilia; order Solirubrobacterales; family 70-9; genus VAYN01. The sequence goes on from DASZZB010000135.1 coordinate 16,341, forward strand.
GGGCCGAGTTGTCGCCGGGCGCCTGGGCGGCGCCGCCGGGGCAGCGGCGCGGCGTCCCCGCGGGCCCGCCGAACTGCGAGAACTGTTCGGCCTTCGGGATCACCTTGAGCGTCCCGCCTTCGTTCTTGAACATGTTCTGCACCGAGGTCGCGGCGCGCAGGTAATGGCCGTTGCCGTCGTAGTAGCCGCTGATCTGGCCCAGCTTGGAGATCCCGTTGAAGAAGTCGGGGGTGTAGGAGCGGATGAAGTTGAGCTGCGGCTGGAAGGCGGCGATCGCGCCCTCGGCGTGGGGGAAGGTCTTCGCGGCGCGCCGCTCGACGGTCGGGATCGTCGCCAGCAGTTCGACCGTGTCGTTGTGCTGCCCGGGGCGGCTCAGCGCCAGGCCGAGATCGCGGGTGAAGGGGATGAACTTGGTCAGCACCGGGTGGAATTCGGCGAGGAAGGGAGCGAGGTTCCTGGTCGCCGGCTTGGCGGTGTCGATCAGCGGTTCGACGTCGTCGAGGGCGGCCCGCAGGTTGACGAAGGTCGTGTTCGACTGGCGCATGAACGGCGGCAGCTCCCGCAACGTCTGGTCGAGCGCGGCGCTCTGGCCGGCGATCGACCGGAAGGCGGTGGTGGCGTTGGAGATCGCGCTCGACAGCTGGGCGCCGCGCCCGGAGACGGCATTGGAGAGCTTGGCGGAGCTGACCAGGAAGCGCGAGAGCAGCTGTTCGTCGGCGCTCAGTTCGTGGGCGAAGGCGGTGGCGCGGTTCAGCGCCACGCCGAAGTACTTGTAGCTTTCGTTGGCTTCCTTGCCACGGCCCGCATAGATCTGCCCGTTGCCCTTGATGAAGTTCTGCAGGCCTTCGCGCACCTTCGGCGGGAAGCTGTTGAAGAGCTGGTCGATGTCGACCGGCGTCGTGGTCGAGGCGAGGCCGAGGGTGGCGCCTTCGTCGAGCGCCGGGCTGCTGTTCGGGCCGGGGCTGATCGAGAGGTAGTGATTGGCGACGCCGGAGAGTGAGGTGGCGCGGATCGTGGCCGTCGACCCTTCGTGCAGTTCCTGTTCGATTTCGACCTGCACTTCGGCGAGGTTTTCAGGGCTCAGTTCGATGCTGGACACGGTCCCGACCGGCGAGCCGCCGATCAGCACCTGGTTGTCGTTGACCAGCTGGCCGGCGTTCTGGAACAGGAAGGTGTACTTGTGGCCGCCGCCACCGGTGAAGAGGACGATCGCGAGCACGATCACCACCGCCAGAAGGGCCCCGATCGCCGCGAGGCGGGCGGGAGTGGTCCCTCGGCTCGGAGCCGAGCGTTTCTCCTCGCCGTGGGGTTTCGCAGCCACGGGTCGTCGCTTGCCCATCTCCGGCCCCCTCGACCCTGCAGAATGGGCGCCGGAATCGTATCCGAGCCCCTCCCTGCCAAACGGCGCATGAGCGGGGACTTAACTGGAAATCAACGCGCTGCCCCGGAAGGGCCGGAGATCGATCCGCCGCCGAACCCGGGCCGATGCCCCGGCGTTCGCAGAAAGCTGCGGTATGCGGAGGTAACTGCGAACGCCGAGGGGGTGGGGGTGGTCCGGGGCTCCTCGGCGTCCGTCGCAACACCGCGGGATCGATCGTCTACACCTCGAACCGGGGCAGCACGCGGGCCAGCGGGGCCGGCAGCCACCAGACCCGGTCGCCGATCAGGAGCATCAGCGCCGGCAACAGGACGATCCGCACCACGGTCGCGTCGAGCACGACCGCGACGGTGAGGCCGACCCCGAGCTGGCTCACGGTCGCGATCGGCGCCCCGGCGAAGACGATGAAGACCGCCAGCATGATCACCGCGGCGCCGGTGATCACCCGGGCCGTCTTCTCGAGCCCGAAGCGGACCGCGGTCGCGTTGTCGTCGCCCGCCTCGTAGCGCTCCCGCATCCGCGTCAACAGGAAGACCGCGTAGTCGATCGAGAGGCCGAAGACGACCGCGAAGATCATGCAGGCACCGACCGCGTCGACGTAGTTGTGGCCGCCCAGCGGCCAGTCCTCCGGGACGTGGAAGAGCAGGGTGAGGATGCCGAAGGCGACGCCCACCGTGAGCAGATTGAGCCCGACCGCGATCGCCGCCAGCGGCAGCGCCCTCAAGACCGCAACCAGCACCAGGAAGGTGACCAGGGTGATCGTGGCGATGATCCAGGGGATCCTTTCGCGGGTGATGTGGCTGTAGTCGTTCAGCTGGGCGGCGCCACCCGCCACGCCGGTCTCGAGGTCGGCGTTCTGACCCAGTTCGGTGGCGGCGGCGTCGAGCTTCTTGTTCAGCTCGATCGAGCCGGGCGAATTGAATTCGTACCGCGAGATGACCAGCATCGAGGCGGCCTGGCCGCCGTGGTTCAGGTCGATCGTCGTGGCGGCCTTTTCGCGTGGCCCGGGGGGCGCCCCGTCGAGCGCCGAGAGCACGAAATAGCCCGAGTTGAAGAGCCCTGGCGTCTGGTCTTGGACTTTGCCCGCCTGGTGGCGGATCTTCGTCTTCCCTT
>DASZZB010000136.1:0-6719 GCA_035545115.1 Solirubrobacterales bacterium
CTCGCCGAGTTCTCCGCCGAGGAGGTCAAGCGCGCCCTGCGGGTCAACCTCGAGGCGCCGATGCTCCTCGCCCGCGCCCTCTTCCCCGCGATGCTGGAGCGCGGCTCCGGCCACCTGGTCTTCGTCTCCTCGCTGTCCGGCAAGTCGGCCAGCCCCCGCAGCTCCATCTACAACGCGACCAAGTTCGGCCTGCGCGGCTTCGCGCTCGGCCTGCGCGCCGATCTCGCGGCGCGCGGGATCGGCGTCTCGCTCGTCTCCCCCGGCTTCGTCCGCGACGCCGGGATGTTCGCCGATACCGGCGCCAAGACGCCGCCGCTGATGGGGACCACGACCCCCGACGCGGTCGCCGAGGCGGTGCGGCGCGCGATCACCGACGACCGCGTGGAGATCGCGGTGGCGCCGTTGCTCGACCGGGTCGCCGCCCACGCCGGCCTGGTCAGCCCCCGGGTCGCGCACCTCGCCCAGAGCGGCAGTGTCGGCCGGCGCACCGCCGAGGCGGTCGCCGCCGGCCACCCCAAGGACAAGCGTTGAGCCGGCTCCACCAGTCCCCCTCCCCGAAAGGCTCCCCACATGAGTGACTCCTCCGATTCCTTCGGCGCCCGCGCCACCCTCGACGTCGGTGGCCGGGCCTACGAGATCTTCCGGCTCGACGCGCTGCAGGAGCGCTTCGACGTCGCCCGCCTGCCCTACTCGATCAAGGTGCTGCTGGAGAACGTGCTGCGGCTCGAGGACGGGGTGTCGGTCGGCGAGGCCGACGTCGAGGCGATCGCCTCCTGGGACGCCGCCGCCGAGCCGAGCGTCGAGATCCCCTTCCAACCCGCCCGCGTCCTGATGCAGGACTTCACCGGCGTCCCCGCGGTCGTCGACCTCGCCGCGATGCGCGACGCGATGGAGGAGATCGGCGGCGACCCGGCGGCGATCAACCCGCTGGTCGACGTCGACCTGGTGATCGACCACTCGGTACAGGTCGACGCCTTCGGCAACGAACGCGCCTTCGCGATCAACGCCGAGCGTGACTTCGAGCGCAACCGCGAGCGCTACTCGTTCCTCAAATGGGGTCAGGGGAGCTTCGACAACTTCCGCGTCGTCCCGCCGGCGACCGGGATCTGCCACCAGGTCAACCTCGAGCACCTGGCCCAGGTCGTCTACAGCCGCGAGAACGCGGGCGTCCTGCAGGCTTATCCGGACACGCTGGTCGGCACCGACTCGCACACGACGATGGTCAACGGGCTCGGCGTGCTCGGCTGGGGGGTCGGCGGGATCGAGGCCGAGGCGGCGATGCTCGGCCGGCCGATCTCGATGCTGCTGCCGCAGGTGCTCGGCTTCAAGCTCTCCGGCGAGCTGCCGGAGGGGTCGACCGCCACCGACCTCGTCCTCACCGTCACCGAGATGCTGCGCGAGCGCGGTGTCGTCTCCAAGTTCGTCGAGTTCTTCGGCCCGGGGCTGCCGACCCTGGGGCTGGCCGACCGGGCGACGCTCGGCAACATGTCGCCGGAGTTCGGCTCGACCTGCGCGATCTTCCCGGTCGACGCCGAGACGCTCCGCTACCTCGACCTGACCGGGCGGCCGACCGAGACGATCGAGCTGGTCGACGCCTACGCGCGCGAGCAGGGCATGTTCCACGACGAGTCGACCCCCGAGCCGGTCTTCTCCGACCTGCTGGAGCTCGACCTCGGCGACGTCGTCCCCAGCATCGCCGGGCCGAAACGGCCGCAGGACCGGGTGCCGCTCGACGAGGCCAAGGAGTCCTTCCTCGAGGCGATGGCCGAGTTCGCCGCCGACGCGGCGGAGGAGCTCGGCAACGGCCGCGACGAGGCGATCGAAGAGTCCTTCCCCGCTTCCGACCCGCCCGCCCAGGACCACGACGACGAGCGCGGCAGGCCGCGGCCCGCGGTCAGCGGTTCGCCGGTGGCGACGGTGGCGGAGCGCCGCAGCGGCGACGCGATCGAGGTGACCGTCGACGGCGAGACCTTCGAGCTCGACCACGGCCGCGTGGTGATCGCCGCGATCACCTCCTGCACCAACACCTCGAACCCGAGCGTGATGATCGGCGCCGGCCTGCTGGCGCGCAACGCCTTGGCCAAGGGCCTGGCCCGCAAGCCGTGGGTGAAGACCTCGCTGGCGCCGGGCTCGACCGTCGTCACCGACTACCTGCGCCAGGCGGGGCTCGACGAGTCGCTCGACGCGCTGCAGTTCAACCTGGTCGGTTACGGCTGCACCACCTGCATCGGCAACTCCGGCCCGCTCGCCGAGGAGATCTCGGCGGCGATCGCGGAGCAGGACCTCGCGGTCTGCGCCGTCCTCTCCGCCAACCGCAACGTCGAGGGCCGCATCAACCAGGACGTCAAGGCCAACTACCTGGCCAGCCCGCCGCTGGTCGTCGCCTACGCGCTGGCCGGGCGGATGGACATCGACCTGATCACCGAGCCGCTCGGCGAGGGCACGGACGGCGAGCCGGTCTACCTGCGCGACATCTGGCCCGACGCCGAGGAGATCAAGCGCGTGGTCGGGGACTCGGTCGCCGCCGAGATGTTCGAGCGCAACTACGCCGAGGTCTTCGCCGGCGACGAGGAATGGAACGCGGTCGAGGTGCCCGAGGGCGACCGCTACGACTGGCCCGACTCGACCTATGTGCGCCGGCCGACCTTCTTCGAGGACATTCCGGCCGACCCGCCCGGCATCCCGCCGGTCGAGGGCGCGCGCGCCCTCGCCCTGCTCGGCGACTCGATCACCACCGACCACATCTCGCCCGCCGGCGCGATCAAGAAAGACAGCCCGGCGGGGAGGTGGCTGACCGAGCAGGGGATCGAGCCCGGCGACTTCAACTCCTACGGCTCGCGGCGCGGCAACCACGAGGTGATGATCCGCGGCACCTTCGCCAACATCCGCCTCCGCAACCAGCTGGTCGACAAGGCGGGCGGCTACACCCGCCACTTCCCCGACGGCGAGGAGACGACGATCTACGACGCCGCCATGCGCTATGCCGACGACGGCGTCCCGCTGGTGATCCTGGCGGGCAAGGAGTACGGCTCCGGCTCATCCCGCGACTGGGCGGCGAAGGGCACGGTCCTGCTCGGCGTCCGCGCCGTGATCGCCGAGTCCTTCGAGCGCATCCACCGCTCCAACCTGATCGGCATGGGCGTCCTCCCGCTGCAGTTCGCCGACGGCGAGAACGCGGCGAGCCTCGGCCTCGACGGCGCCGAGACCTACACCGTCGGCGACCTCGAAGGCGGCAAGGCGAAGACCGTGACGGTCACCGCGACCGCCGACGACGGCAGCGAGAAGACCTTCGAGGCCAAGGTCCGCCTCGACACCCCCAACGAGGTCACCTACATCAACAACGGCGGCATCCTGCAGACGGTCCTGCGGAACCTGAAGTCCTGACCCGTGCAGCTGTTCCTTATCCCCAGCATTCCGGCATAAGGAACAGCTGGCGGGAGCCTCTAGGAGGCGCAGGAGGGGCGCGGGAGGCAGGGGGGTCCGCGCGCCCCTCGCTGCACCTGCGCGTCGGTAGCCAGGGAGGGATGCCGACGCGGCCGTTCCTTGAGCCGCGAAGCCCAGGAACAGTCCAGAGTTAGCTATACCGCTCGTCCAGCCTCCGGTCAAGGCGGTTCTACCGAACGTTTAGGTTCGTTCGGGTGCGCTTCGCGGCGCGGGGGAGGCGGTGACGGGACGGGCGATGCCCCAGCCCTTGCGCTCGATCAGCTCGATCCCGATCACGCTGCCGACCGGCCCGAACGGCGTCAGGGTGCCGGCGAGCAGGGTGTAGGGGGCCTCGTGGCGGACGCAGGCGATCCAGATCACCACGCAGAGCCCGCAGAAGCCGATCCCGTGTGCCCAGCCGAAGATCATCGTCTCGGTCTCGAAGCCGGGCGCGATCCAGAAGAAGAGCAGGCCGGCGAAGATCGCCAGCTCGACGTAGGAGACCCGCTTCACCCAGACGAACAGCGCGCCGGGGACGGGCTTCTCGAAGGGCCGGAAGGGGCGGGGACGGCGCATCGCCGACGCGCCCGCTCAGACGCCGGGGGTGAGCGCCGTCAGGGCGATCCGCTCCTGCTCGAGCGCGTGGGCGGCGGCGTAGCCCTCGCCCGGGCTGGCGCGGCCGGGGCGGCCGATGTAGGTGAGGTCGACGCCCTCGGGCATGACCGTCGGGAAGCGCCGCGACATCACCTTCCAGGCGCCCATGTTGCGCGGCTCCTCCTGGACCCAGGCGATCTCCTTCAGGTTGGGGTAGCCGGCGATCACCTCTTCGAGCCGTTCCTTGGCGAACGGGTAGAGCATCTCGACCCGGGCGATCGCGACGTTCTCGGCGGCGGCGCGACGCTCCGAGGCGTCCATGTCGTAGTAGATCTTGCCGGTGCAGAGCACGAGGCGCTCGACCTTGTCGCGGCGGCCCTCGACGGTCGGGTCGTCGAGGATGCGGCGGAATTCGCCGGCGGTCAGGTCCTCCATCGTCGAGGCGGCGCGGTCGAGCCGCAGGAGGCCCTTCGGGGTGAAGACGATCAGCGGCCGCGCCTTCTTGATCAGCGCCTGGCGCCGCAGCAGGTGGAAGTACTGGGCGGCGGTGGTCGGGTTGGCGATCCGGATGTTGCCCTCGGCGCCGAGCGCCAGGAAGCGCTCGATGCGGGCGCTCGAGTGCTCCGGCCCGGACCCCTCGTAGCCGTGCGGGAGGAGCAGCGTGAGGCGGCTCGTCTGCCCCCACTTGGCCTCGCCGGAGACGATGAAGCTGTCGATGATCACCTGCGCCGCGTTGGCGAAGTCGCCGAACTGCGCCTCCCAGAGGACCAGCGCGTTCGGGGTGGCGGCCGAGTAGCCGTACTCGAAGCCGAGGCAGGCGGTCTCCGAGAGCGGGCTGTTGTGCAGCTCGAACGGCGCCTTCGCCTCTTTCAGGTGCTGCATCGGGGTGTAGTCGAGGCCGGTGTTCTCGTCGTGGAGGACGAGGTGGCGGTGGGAGAAGGTGCCGCGCTCGGTGTCCTGGCCGGTGAGGCGGATGTGGACCCCCTCGGTCAGCAGCGAGCTGAAGGCGAGCGCCTCGGCCTGGCCGTAGTCGATGCCGCCGTCGGCGAGCGCGTCGGTCCGCCTGCCGAGCGGGCGGCGCAGCTTGCGATGGACGTTGAAGCCGTCCGGCACCCGCAGCAGTTCCTCGTTCAGCTTGATCAGGGTGTCGGCGGAGAGCGAGGTGTCGACCGGTGGGCTCGCGGTGCGGTCGAGTTCGCCGGTGCCGGTGGCGACGGTCGGGTCCTCGTAGTCGCCCGCGTCCATCCGCCGGCGGAGGTCCTTGAGCGCCGCCGACATCTCGGCTTTGCGCGTCTCGCCCTCCTCCCTGACCCGCTCCTCGCTGGTCAGCCCCTCCTCGATCAGCTTCTCCGCGTAGAGCTCGGAGACCGGCTTGTGCGATTTGATCGCCGCCGCGACCGTCGGCTGGGTGTAGGCGGGCTCGTCGGTCTCGTTGTGGCCGTAGCGGCGGTAGCCGATCACGTCGATGACGACGTCGCGGTGCCAGCGCTCGCGGTAGGCCATCGCCAGGCGGACCGCCGCGATGCAGGCCTCGACGTCGTCGGCGTTGACGTGGATGATCGGCACGTTGAAGCCCTTGGCGAGGTCGCCGGCGTAGGGGGTCGAACGGGCGTCCTCGGGATCGGTGGTGAACCCCACCTGGTTGTCCTGGATGACGTGGACGGTGCCGCCGGTGCTGTAGCCGACCAGCGACTGCAGGTTGAGGGTCTCGGCGACGACCCCCTGGGCGGGGAAGGCGGCGTCGCCGTGCAGCAGGACCGGGACGGCGCGCATCGTGTCCTGCTTCAGCTCGGAGTCCTCGAACTCCGACTGCAGGAAGCGGGCCCCCCCGGTGACCACCGGGTCGACGAACTCGAGGTGGCTCGGGTTCGGGTAGAGCCGCACCTGGGTCTTCTCGCCCTCGGCGGTCTCGTAGACGCCGCGGTGGCCGTAATGGTATTTGACGTCGCCGGTACCGCCGTGCGGGATCGCCGCGACGGCCTTCACCGCGTTCAGCCGCTTGGAGCCCTCGAACTCGGCGAGGATCGACTCGACCGAGCGGCCCAGGTTGTGGGCGAGGACGCTGAGCCGGCCGCGGTGGGCCATGCCGAAGACGACGTCGTCGGCGCCGGCCCGGTGGGCGAGGGTGACGACCTCGTCGAGCATCGGCACGATCACGTCGAGCCCCTCGATCGAGAACATCTTCTGGCCGAGGTACGTCTTCTGGAGGAAGCGCTCGAACTGGAAGACGTCGATCAGCCGGTGCAGGAGGCGTTCTTTCTCGACCTCGGTGAGCGGCTGGCAGTGGGCTCCGGTCTCGATCATCTCGCGCAGCCAGATCCGCTGCTGGTGCGAGGAGATGTGCTCGAACTGGTAGCCGATCGTGCCGCAGTAGGTGGTCCGCATCCGCGGCAGCGCCTCGAGCAGCGTTTCGCCGGGGACGCCGATCCGCAGGACCCGGGCGGGGATCCGGGCCATCAGCTCGGGGGTCAGGTTGAGGTTCGCGGGCTCCAGGCCGGGATCGCCCTTCGGCTCCGATCCGAGCGGGTCGAGATGGGCGGCGAGGTGGCCCTGGGTGCGGTAGGCCTTCAGCAGCGAGGTCGCCGACTGGACCGCCTGCAGGAGCTCCTCGTCGACCTCGCCGGGGACGCCGGAGGATTCGCCGGGCGGCGGCGCGGTGGTGAGCGGCGCGGGCGAGGCCGAGGCGGGATGGGCGTTGGTGA